>NZ_JBNHFI010000002.1:0-400523 GCF_059090085.1 Arthrobacter sp. K4-10C
TGGTGCCGCTGTCGGTGCCGGTGACGTTTCCGAGGGCCAGGGCTGCGTCGGCGGCAACGGCTACGTCGGTGCTGCCTGTGTCGGTGCCCAGGGTGCCAAGGCCGAGGGTTACATCAGCGGCTGCGGCCACGTCGGCGGTGGTGCCGCTGTCGGTGCCGGTGACGTTTCCGAGGGCCAGGGCTGCGTCGGCGGCAACGGCTACGTCGGTGCTGCCTGTGTCGGTGCCCAGGGTGCCGAGGCCGAGGTTGACGTCGGCCGCTGCCGCCACGTCGGCGGTGGCGCCTGAATCGGTGCCGGGGATGGTGCCGACGCCGAGCGCGACATCCACTACGGCGGCGACGTCGGTCGAGTCGGACGGCGTTGGGTCACCCAGCAGGCCCAACGACGTCGTATCAGCGGACGCCGCCGCCGAGATCAGGGCGGAAGCGGAAAGATCCGATCCGCTGGCAGTGTCCGCGTTTGCCGCGGTGCAGCCGAGGGCTAGGAGCCCGCCGGCAAAGAGGGTGCCAAGCAGCCCCCTGCGAAGGTTGGAACTCATGGTGATGTCTCCTGAAACAGTTGAGGTTCGGGCGCTGGTCAGCTGCCCGTATGGCCACGTGCTGCCGAGTGGGCAGGGCGGACTCAACTAGTCAGGAGAAGAACCGGGGTCGAAGGACACCGGTGCGGGAGCATGCTCGGTGGCTTCGCCGGCAAGATCTGCACCGGCAACAGGAAGGTCAAAGTCAAGAGTGTCCAGCCACGCTGCGGAACCGGCGGAGCTGCCGGATACGCCGCCGCTTCCCGTGCCGGAACCGGGAACAGCCGGGGCCTGGGCGCGGTACGGTGGGGCATCCTCAGCATCAGGCTGGTCCCCACCTATGGAAGGGATACCATGCATGGCCGGAGGGAAAGCCCATGTTCCTGCAAGGGCAGTTGCGCCAGCACTGGTTTTTGCGGCTGCCGCCAGGCCTGAAGCCGCAGCAACGGACTGGTCTTCGGCAGCAACATCTGCGGCCAGTGCATTTTCGCTTCCGGACTCTGCCGGTGCGGCTGGAACGACGGTTGCGGGAAGCTCTTTCCCGACTGCCACCTCGGGCAGTTCTGGAGCGGGAACCGGCAGCGGTGCAGAGCCCGTCACGGCATCCGCGACGGGCTGCAGTACAGGCTCAAGCACCGGAAGGGTCTCGGCGACGGGCGGCGCAACGGTTTCCACTACAGCTGTGGTTGTTCTGTCGGCAATTTGAGTGATGGGCGTGGACACGGCGGTCATCGTGCCCGCCGGGACCACGTGGTTTACCACCGGCACCGAAGCAACGAGGTAGTCAGCAACAGCTGACATTTGGCCCACCGCGGGCTGCAGCACGCCAGCCGAAGGTGGCGCGGCGGGTGTCTGCGCCGGTTGGGCAGGCACCGCCGGGACTATTTTCTCCGTCACCGATTGTGCAGAACTGGTGACGCCCCCCAACAGGGATGAAGTGTCCGGAAGTATGTCTGCAGCGGCCGCGGTGGACGAGAATGTCAGCCAGGTGAAGGCAGCGGCTCCAGCCAGGAGGACGGGCCGCAGGGCACGCCATGGTGAACGAGATTCACCCATGCGTACCACCCCCAGTGCAGCTGCATTCGACGACGCCTATAGCGTAAGACTGAATATTGCAGAAAGTCTAGGGCCTTCTAAAACAAATCGACAAAGCATGAACATTTGCCCGCAGGCATCACTGAGGATGTTTATGCCCGTCACGTTATTGATTGCTCGGCAATGCAAAATGAACAGTTCGTCGCGTTCCTTTTGCACTGGAGATATGCCGTTCAGTGACTATCGTTCGGATAGCTGACACCGAGCTGTGCACGCACCCCGTCAAAGAGGCGCATGGTGTTGAGTGAATCCTCCAGTGGCATTACAGGGCTTTCAACGAGGCCCTGCTGGATGCAGCGGGTTACCTCGCGAAGTTCGTACGCATAGCCCTTGCCGACGACGTCGAAGGTTTCGGTCCTGCGTTCGGCGCGCCCCGTGACCACTGTCAGTTTGCGGGGGTTGTTGATGGACCCAATGCTCTGCAGGAAACCCAGGCTGCCGGCTACCGTGGCCGTGCGTGGACCGTGGGAAAGCAGTGAAGAAGTTAGTTGGACCTGCGCGCCGTGGCGGTACCCCAGTGTCATGGCATTCTGGGCATCCACGCCGTCGCCATTGACAAAGCCCGTGGCACTCACGGTTTGGGGAAATCCAAGGGTTCCCAGCGCCCACAGGAGTGGGTACACCGAAATATCCAGGAGGGCACCACCGCCGTCCTGGCGTGACCACAGGCGGGAAGTGGGGGAGTACGGGGCGGGAAAGCCGAGATCGGCCGTCACCCAGTGGAGGTCTCCGAGTTCACCTGATGCCGCAATTTCAAACGCTCTTTGCATTCCCGGCAGGAAACGGCTCCACACTGCCTCCATCAGAAAAAGGTTGCGGCTGCGGGCGGCGTCAATCAGCTCCGCTGCTTCCCGGGCGTTGATAGTGAAAGCCTTTTCGCAGAGGACGTGCTTGCCGGCATTGAGGGCTGCCAGGACGATCTGATGGTGCTGGGCGTGCGGCGTGGCAACGTAGACAATGTCCACCGCATCATCGGCGAGGAGACGCTGGTAACCGTGCAGGCCGCCGTCGTCCCCGTACGCCACGGCGACGCCATAGG
Source organism: Arthrobacter sp. K4-10C (assembly GCF_059090085.1). Classification (NCBI taxonomy): domain Bacteria; kingdom Bacillati; phylum Actinomycetota; class Actinomycetes; order Micrococcales; family Micrococcaceae; genus Arthrobacter; species Arthrobacter sp. K4-10C. Next base: position 2,652 of record NZ_JBNHFI010000002.1, read on the forward strand.
CCGCAGCGAAAGCGTCCGCCGTCGCCTGCCCACGGGAACTTACGGCGTAGAGCTCGGCGTCCGCCAACAGGGCAAGGTCCTGCGCCACTGCCCTGGCAATACCGCCGGTAGCAATGATTCCCCACCGCAGGGAATCCCCGGTGGCGGAACGGGGATCCGTATCGGGCTGGCTGGACAGCCACGGCGTGGCGATGGGCGCACTCATGGGGCCATCCTGTCACAGCGGTGGTGGTGATTTTGAACATTACCGGTTGGGTAGGCTCCGGCCCAAAGGCACTCGACGCGCCGGGAGCAGGCCGGGGGTGAGATAAGCATACCGGCTGACATAAAGGACCCTTGACAGCCTTGTCACAGCACGCGTAAGAATGAAGCACCGCTTCGGAAACCGATTTCTCACGACGGTCCAGCAACGGTTTTTATCCGCACCCACCAAGGCATGTGGTGTATTTGGCATGCCGGAAATAAGGCCAATGACGTCCCTGATCCCCGATAACGCGCACACTTTTCCCATCGGCAACTTACGCCGCACCGCACGGATTGCAGCCGCCGCATCGGTCCTGGCGCTCACCGCCGGTCTCTTTGCTGCCATACCCGGAACGGCCAGTCCAGCCCCTACCGGCGGAGGCATCATCCGCGCGGACGATGCGGCACCGACGGGCTGGGCCGCCGTCGGACGCGGCACGAACGGCGGCGCAGGCGCGCCCGCCGGAAGCCGTTATGAGGTGAGTACATTGGCGGACCTGAAGACCGCGCTCGCCAACAACGGCCAGCCCACGGCACCCAAGATCATCTATATCAACGGAACAATCGACGGAAACCAGACGCCGGACGGCCGGATTCTCGGCGAACAGGACTACGCGGCGGGCTATGACATCTACAAGTACATGTCCTGCTTTGGACCTGACGGGAAGGTGTGGAGCGACCAGACCTTTGAGTACTGCAAGAAACAGCGGCAGCTGCGGCAAACAGGCAGCAACAACATGAAGCGGCAGATTGAGGTGAGTATCCCGAGCAACACCACCCTGATTGGACTCGGCACCGACTCAGGGTTTGTCGGCGCGAACATCGTCATCCTGAGCGCCACCAACGTGGTGATGCGCAACCTGAGCGTGGAGGCGCCGGTGGACTTCTTCAGCACCTGGTCTCCGGATGACGGGGATGGTGCGTGGAACGCCCGGTTCGACGCAGTCTCCTCCGTGACGTCCGACCATCTCTGGATCGACCACGTTAGGCTGACCGACGGACGGTACCCGGACAGCGAGGCACCCATAGGTTTTCGCGGCAAGCCCGCCAACCGGCATGACGGCCTGCTGGACCTCAAGGACGGCACGGACTACGTCACCATCTCCAACAGCAAACTTTCCAACCACGACAAGACCATGCTGCTGGGCTCCGGCGACGAACACGTGGACAAGGACGGCGGAAAGCTGCGGGTCAGTTACATCGGAAATCACTTTGAAAACATCCAGCAGCGCGGACCACGTGTGCGCTTTGGCCAGGTCCACGTCCTCAACAACTACTTTGTGGGCAGCACCGACCACCCGCAGTACCCCATGGTCAGCGAAGGCCAGGGCGGCACCAGCTACTTCCTGGGCGCAGGCTACGAATCGCGGATCTTCTCAGAGGGCAACGCCTTCCACTACACGGGCCCCGGAGCCGACCCGACCATCATGGTGAGCAGCTACAACGGACACCGTTTCAGTGACACGGGCTCATGGTTCAACGGCGAGGCTGCGGACCTCAACGCCGTGGCGCGGACGTCGTTCGAACGGAACCGGGCTGAGGCGCTCAAGGAAGCAGAGCTGTCCGGCACCGCCGCCCCGGACTGGACGGACTGGGAGTTCACCACTGACGTCGGCTGGGATCCCGCGGATGCCTACAGCTACAAATCCTTCACCACCCCGCAGGCAGTGCGGAACCATGCGCTGCAGTTCACGGGGCCGGGAGTGCTGACCGTCAAGCGGTAGGTTCCCGCCTCCAGGCACGGAAAAGCCCGGTCCTCCGCAACGCGGAGGACCGGGCTTTTCCTGAGCGGGCTACTTGGTGATGGGTTCGAGCACCGGGTCGCCGACGTAAGCCGTCTTCACGTTTGCGGCGGTGACGATGACCGGCTCCAGCAGGTAGGCCGGGACGGTCTTGACGCCGTTGTTGTAGGAGTTGGGATCATTGATCTCCAGTTCCTTGCCGGCCTGGAGATCCTTCACCATGGTGATGGCGTGCTCCACGAGCTTGCGGGTGTCCTTGTTGATCGTGGAGTACTGCTCCCCGGCCATGATGGACTTGACCGACTCAACCTCGGAGTCCTGTCCCGTGATGACCGGCAGCGGCTTGCCGGCGGCCCTGACGGACGTCAAAATTGACCGGGCCAGAAGGTCATTGGGAGACAGGACACCGTCCAAGGACTGGGTCGTGTAGTTGCCACTCAGCAAGGTGTCAGCGCGGCGTTGAGCATTCTCGCCCTTCCAGGCCTGGGTTACGGCCTGTTCGAAGCTGGTCTGGCCGGAGAGGACCTTGAGGGTCCCGTCATCGATCTTCGGCTTCAGGACGCTCATGGCGCCGTCGAAGAAGACCTTGGCGTTAGCATCGTCGGGCGAGCCGGCGAACAGTTCGATGTTGTACGGGCCGGAGGGCTTCTTGGCCTTGAGGCCTTCCAGCAGCGCCTGGCCCTGCAGCTCGCCCACCTTGAAGTTGTCGTAGGCCACGTAGTAGTCCACATTCTCGGTGTTCAGCAGCAGCCGGTCATAGGCGATGATGGTGGCACCGGCATCCTTGGCCTGCTTGAGCTGGGTGCCGAGCTGCGTGCCGTCAACGGCCCCTACGATGAGGACCTTGGGGTTTTTGGTGATCATGGCGCTGATCTGGTTCTGCTGCTCCGAAACACCGGCATTGGCGAACTGCACGTCGGCCTTGAATCCGGCCTCGGTGAGGCCGTCGTTGAACAGTTTCTCGGCGAGGACCCAGTTTTCACTGGTCTTCTGCGGAAGTGCGACGGCAATGGCTGCGCCCTCCTCGAATCCGCCCGCGCCTTCGGTTCCGCCGCCCGTGCTGGGCTCGGAGCGACCGCAGCCCGTCAGCGCCAGTGCTGCGATGGCAGCTACCGCTGCGGCCTTTCCTGATTTACCAAACATTCTCATTGTTGGTTCTCTTTCTTTGTGTGGTGTGACGGTGTCAGGCCGCTGTCAGGCTTCCCTGGCGATTGCTTCCTTGGTGGAGGTGGTTTCGTCGGGCTGGAGCGGGTTGCTGGGACCGCGGCCGGACGGACGATTGAAGTTCTGGGTCAGCAGGCCGATGATCGACCTCTTGCCCTGGCTCTTGTTGTAGACATCGAAGGCGACAGCGATCAGGAGGACCAGGCCTTTGATGATCTGTGTGAGGTCGGCTCCGACGCCGAGCAGCTGCAGCCCGTTGTTCAGGACTGCCATGACCAGGCCGCCGATGATGGACCCGACGACGGTTCCTACGCCGCCGGTGACAGCGGCGCCGCCGATGAAGACTGCGGCGATGGCGTCAAGCTCCCAGCCGACGCCGTCGAACGGTCCGGATGCGGTGGACCGGCCAACGAAAATCATGCCGGCCAGGCCGGCCAGGATGGACATGTTCATCATGACCAGGAAGTTGACCTTCTTGGACTGGACGCCGGAAAGCTCGGCTGCGTGGCGGTTGCCACCGACGGCGTAGATATGGCGGCCCAGGATGGTGCGGGAGGAGATGAAGCCGTAGAGCAGGACCAGGACCGCCAGGATCAGGCCCGGGATCGGGAAGGACGTACCGGGCCGGCCGGTGGCGAAGAGGTAGGTGGCGTAGAGGATGGCAGCGGCGATCAGGACCAGCTTCAGTGCGGTGACCCACATTTCCGGGACCTCGGCGCCGAGGGCCTTGGCCCGGGCGCGGGAACGGAGTTCGCCCCAAACAACGAAGGCCGCCGCGGCGATGCCGAGCAGGAGCGTGAGGTTGTTGAACCCGGTGTCGGGGCCGACTTCCGGGAGGTAGCCGGCGCCCAGGTACTGGAAGTCATTGGGAACCGGGATGGTGTTGGACTTGCCGACGAACTGGTTGAAACCGCGGAACAGCAGCATGCCGGCCAGGGTCACGATGAAGGCGGGTATCCCCACGTAAGCCGTCCACCAGCCCTGCCAGGCGCCAATGGCCGCGCCAAGCAGCAGCCCCAGCAGGACGCCGGCGTACCAGGGGATGCCCCAGTCGCGGATGGCCAGTGCCACGGTGACGCCGACAAACGCTGCCACGGACCCGACGGAGAGGTCGATGTGTCCGGCGATGATGACCAGGACCATGCCGATGGCCAGGATCAGGATGTAGGAGTTGCCGTTGAAAAGGTTGATGACGTTGCCGGGGGTGAGGGTCCGGCCGTCGGTGGCGATTTGGAAGAAAATGATCAGTGCCACCAGGGCGAAGATCATGCCGAATTGGCGGGTGTTGCCGCCAAACAGCTTCTTGAGGGCGTTCATGGTGTCAGTCCTTGTGTCCGGAAGGTTCTGGGGTGATCCAGAGGGTCAGGCGGCTTCGGCTTTGCGGGCGGAGGTCATCAGCTTCATCAGGCTTTCCTGGCTGGCCTCGTCTTTGTTCAGGACACCGGTGATGGCGCCTTCGAAGATCGTGTAGATACGGTCGGAAAGGCCAAGGAGCTCGGGTAGCTCCGAGGAGATGACGATGACCCCCTTGCCTTGGTTGGCAAGTTGCTGGATGATGCCGTAAATCTCGTACTTGGCGCCAACGTCAATGCCGCGGGTGGGTTCATCAAGGATCAGCAGGTCCGGGTCCGTGAACATCCACTTGGCGAGGACCACCTTCTGCTGGTTGCCGCCGGAGAGCTTGGCGACCCCTTCCTCTACGGACGGGGTCTTGGTGCGCAGCGACTTGCGGTACTGCTCCGCCACCGTGAACTCCTGGTTGGGGTCCACCACGGAATTGCGGCTGATCTTCCGCAGGTTCGCGGCGACGGTGGTGGTCTTGATATCGTCCAGCAGGTTCAGCCCCAGGGACTTGCGGTCCTCCGTGACATAGCCCAGCCCGGCGTCGATGGCCTGGCGGACCGACTTCAGGGTGACTTCCTTGCCGTCCTTGTAGATCTGGCCGCTGATGAAGCGGCCGTAGGACCGGCCAAAGACCGAGCGGGCCAGCTCGGTGCGGCCTGCGCCCATCAGTCCGGCGAAACCGACGATCTCGCCACGGCGGACGAAGAAGCTGGAGTTCTTGCACACCAGCCGGTCCTGCACGTTGGGATGGCCGACGGTCCAGTTCTTGACCTCGAAGAACACCTCGCCGATCTTCGGGGTGTGGTCCGGGAAGCGGGACTCGAGGGTGCGGCCCACCATGCCTTTGATGATGCGGTCCTCATCCACGCCGTCCGCTTTGACGTTCAGCGTCTCGATGGACTTGCCGTCCCGGATGATGGTGATGGAGTCCGCGATCTGCTCGATCTCGTTGAGCTTGTGGGAAATGATGATGCAGGTGATGCCCTTGGCTTTCAGGCCGAGCATCAGGTCCAGGAGGTGCTGGGAGTCGGATTCGTTGAGTGCAGCTGTGGGCTCGTCCAGGATGAGGATCTTGACCGACTTGTTCAGGGCCTTGGCGATTTCCACCAACTGCTGCTTGCCGACGCCGATTTCCTTGATGGGCGTGTCCGGATCCTCGCGGAGGCCCACCCGCGCCAGCAGGTCCAGGGACCGGAGCCGCGCCTCGGCCCAGTCAATGACGCCGCGTTTGGTGGGTTCATTGCCCAGGAAGATGTTCTCCATAATGGACAGTTCGGGGATCAGGGCCAGTTCCTGGTGAATGATCACGATGCCGGCGTGCTCGCTGGCCCGGATGTCCCGAAACTGCTGGACCTGCCCCTGGTAGACGATGTCGCCGTCGTAGCTCCCGTACGGGTAGACGCCCGAGAGGACCTTCATCAGGGTGGATTTACCGGCGCCGTTCTCCCCGCAGATCGCGTGGATCTCGCCGGCTTTCACCCGCAGGCTCACGTCCGACAGGGCTTTGACGCCGGGGAATTCCTTGGTGATGGACCGCATTTCAAGAATGATCGGTTCGGTTTGCGTGGTCTGGGACGTCATCTGCCCTAACCCTCCAATGCAATGACTTCTTTGTCCGGCCGGGCAAAGCGCAGGGCCGTCTGATGCAAAAGTAAACTGGATCACAGCCGTTGTCGTCAAGTCTTTAACGCAACTGTGGGGTAACGAAACGGTCTACGTCTTACGGATCCCGGCATGCTGGAAGACCAGGGCGGCGGCGCCGAGGGCCTCCGCGCGGTCGCCGAGGGAGGACATGGTCAGGGTGGTGGTCTCACCGATCACCGGGACGGCATGACGGACCAGGCCACGGCGGATGGGCTCCAGGAGAAGGTTGCCCAGGCCGGCCAGGGGCCCTCCCACCACGATGACTTCCGGGTTGATCAGGTTGGCAACGTTTCCGAGGGCACGGCCCACGGACAGGCCCGCATCGTCCACGACGCGCAGCGTGGCGGGGTCCCGGTTCAAGGCTTTCCGGACGATGTCCGCAGGGGTCAGGGGCCGGTCCTCGCCGCGGCTGAGGAGCTCGATCATGGTGGTGGTGGAAGCGATTGTTTCCAGGCAGCCGCGGTTCCCGCAGCGGCAGACAAGGCCTTGCTCGTGAATGGTGGCGTGCCCTATCTCGCCGGTGATTCCCACGTTCCCGTAGTAGGGGGCGCCGTTGAGGATCAGCCCCGCGCCGATGCCCGATCCGATCTTCAGGAACATCAGGTTGCTGACCCCGGTGTGCTGCCCCCACGTCACCTCCGACCAGGCGCCAAGATTCGCGTCGTTGTCGACGAACACGGGAATTTTCAAGGTTTCCTCGAGGTGCTGCAGGATGTTGATCCCCACCCATTCAGGAAGGATGGCGCCCTGGGCCACGGTCCCGGTACGCCGGTCGATGGGGCCGGGAATTCCGACGCCGGCGCCCACCACGGCGGAACGGTCAATGCCGCTGTCCTGCAGCAGTTTGTCCAGCAGGACCACCGCTGCCTGGATTCCCTCCTCAGCCTGATGGCCGAGCGGAAGCATCACCGATTCCTCTGCGATGACGTGGTAGCTCAGGGAGGCCAGGACCACCCGGAGGTGGCGCCGGCCAAAGTCGATTCCGACGGCCACGGCACCGTTGCTGTTGAGCCGTACGTTGAGGGCCCGCCGGCCCGAACTGGTAATCGGCTCCGTGGACGCCAGGCCCGAATCCAGCATGATTTTGACGATGTTTGAAACTGTTGCCGTGGAGAGCCCAGTCTGCCGGGCAAGCTCGGCCTGCGTGGAGGGACCGCCCATAAGGCTTTCTATGATCCGCTGCTGGTTCAGCTGCCGCAGCGCAGACTGAGAACCCGGATTCTTCGGTTTGCTCTTCGTTGAGCGCGGGGTTGCGGACATGCTAAGAAGATTGCCCTATTGCCCATCTTGGCGTCAAGAAGTTAACGCATAAGCCCCCTTAGGCGCCCTTTTTTCAGCACGGGACGATCTGGCCGCGCACCCTCATCCTGCGGTGCAAAAGGCCCCGGGCTTCCGGCAGGAGTGTAGCTACGCTGGAAGAACGGCCCAACATGCGGCCGGTCCAACGATGGAAGGTGGTAGCGGTGCTGCTGGCACTCCTGCAGGAAAACGCTGCAGTCCTTGATCCCGAGGCCAACTGCGCCGTCATAGACGCGGCCGCCCGGCAAGCCTCCGCTGCCGGTGCCGACGTGCTTGTCACCCCCGAGCTTTTCCCGGTTGGGTACGCCCCCCGCAAAGTCCGGTCCGGGTTGGATCCGGCAGTCCTGCCGGCCTTGCGCGAAAGGCTCGCGGACGTCGCCCGCCGCCACGGCATCGGACTGGTTTACAGCCTTCCCCGTGTCACGGCCGAGGGGGAGTGGCAGATCGCCGCCACCCTGCTGGGTGCGGACGGGACGGTGCTGCTGGAGTACGGAAAGGTCCATCTATTCGGACCCGACGAGAGGGCTGCCTTCACGCCCGCATCCGGGCGCCCCGCAGTTGTGGACTTCAACGGAATCCCAACGTCCATGGTGATCTGCTACGACGTGGAATTTCCCGAAGCCGTCCGGGCTGCGGCGGCCGGCGGTGCCGAGCTGCTGCTGGTGCCCACCGCGCTGGCCCACGGGTTCGACGACGTTCCCCAGGTGCTGCTGCGGGCGCGGGCCCTTGAGAGCCAATTGACCGTCGCCTACGCCAACCATTCCGGCGTTGAGGACGGCTGCAGGTTCCTGGGCGGCAGCGTGATTGCCGGACCCGACGGGAAGCTGCTGTCAGCAGCAGGGGAAGAGCCGCAGTTGCTCTACGCCGAAGTGGACCCGGAAGCGGCGAAGCGTGAGCGGGCTACTGTGCCCTACCTGGAAGAGCGCCGCCCGGACCTCTACCGGGCGTGGGAAGGCTGAGCCTCCCGGGCCACGCCTCCTTCTGCAACCGCGGCATCGACAAACTGCAGGGCGATCCATAGCTCCGCCCGCGTCGAAGCCTGCGCCAGGTCCAGGTCCAGGATTTCCGCCAGCGCGGTGATCTGCCTGCGAACGCTGTTCCGGTGCAGGCCCGTGTCCTTGGCCGTCGCGTCCCAGTTGCCGTTGGCACCCAGCCACGAGCGAAGGACCTGCAGCTGGGCTTCCCGGCGCTCCGGCTCCTGCTCCAGGACCGGGGCCAGCAGCCGGGCGGCCAGCATGCCGCCGGCCTCCCTGCCAAGGAGGCCAGTGACGGACCACGTCAGTTCCTCTTCGCGGACGGTTTTGCCGGTAGCCAGGACCCGGGGGCGCAAGGCCGAGGCGCTGCGGTAGGCGGCAGCAAGGCCCGGAAGCTCCGCGGCCCGGCCCACCACAAGCCGCCAGCCCAGCTGCTCCACCTCGGCCAGCAGCTGGTCGTCCACCTTCAGGCGGGTCACAGCGGCGAAGCCATACCCGGTAAGCTCCACCATCTTCGTATCGAACAGCCGGCGCCATTGCAGCAGTTCGCGCACCGGACCGTCAGCGGCAGCCGCTGCTTCCGCCCGGATGCCCTGCACAACCCGGACCTGCCCTGTTCGGCTGCCGCCGACGCTTTGCGCCAGCAGATCCCTTATGCTGTTGAGCTCCGTGGAGCTGGCGCCTGCGAGGCTCTCCGGATGCAGCAGCAGGGCCGTCGCCAGCTGGCTTGGGGCCAGGGAGCCGCTGGTCCGCTGCCGGACCAGGAGTTCCAGCAGGCCCACCACCGAGGAGACCACGCTGTTCTGGGCGGGAGTCAGCGGCTTGTCCGTCCCAAGCACCAGGCCGCCCAGGGTGGCGTCCCTGGTGCTCCGAAGGGGATGGCCGAACACCAGCGCGGAACCGGGCACGTCGAATGCCTCGGTCTCCACCCGCGGGCCGCTGCCGGCGAGCAGCCTTTTCAGCAGCGGCTGGAGGGCGGAAAGTTCGACGGCGGCACCTGCCCGGGCGCGTATCCTCCCGTCCGCCCCAACCAGGACGGCCCACGCCGGAACCCGCTGGGCCAGGGCCGCCAGCAGCTCATGCTCGGGCCGGGCCGAAAGGACGGCCCGCATGAGGTGGCGGTTGGTCTCTGCGAGCTGGCGGAACACCTGGGCGTTGCCCGATTCCAGCAGCTTCGAGAACTCGAGTCCGAGCGCGGCGAACGGGATGCTGGCGGGTACCTCCACCAGCGTCAGGCCATGCTTCCGGCAGGCCGCCACAACGTCCTCGGGGACCGCCCCGAAGTACGGCTCAAGGCCGAAGCCCAGTGCCGCGACTCCCGCGGCCACAAGCCGGCGGACGTACCCGTCGGCAACGGCTGCCCCTGCTTTGTTGCCGGCACTGCCCGAGGCGGCGCCGCCGTCGTGGTCCCTCCCGCTGCTGCCCTGCAGGAACGGCAGTCCGGCCGTCAGCACGAATTCACCATCGAGCAGATAAGGCGTAGGGTCAACAAGTTCGCTTGGTTCCACCCAGCGAAGGGGAGCATGGCCATTGCCGGCGTCATGCACCACGGCCACACCGGGGGGCAGCGACCCGAGGAACTGGCTCAATGTCACGGCATCCAGCTGGGCGGGGAGCTCACCTGGACTGGCCCCAAGGGCTGGTGCATTGCGTCTCATGACCCAAGACTATAGGTCATTTTGCACAGCTTGAGATCCGGCTCACACCCCTACGCTGGAGAAGGGGAACCAGTTCAACCATCCACCGACATGAACGGACGTCAACGATGACTGTGCCTACACTTTCAGGCCAGGTACCGGCCCGCCCGGCCAGCCGCCCTTCGCTTGGCGCGCAGCTGCTGCGCCGCAAGCCCATCGCCCAGATGGTCACCGAAGCTGAATCCGGCCAGGGCGGGCCCCGCCTGGTCCGCAGCTTCGGGGTACTGCAGCTGACCATGATCTCCGTCGGCGCGACGCTGGGCACGGGCATCCTGGTGATCCTGGGCGAATCCGTTCCGCTGGCCGGTCCTGCCATCTGGATCTCCTTTGCCATCGCCGGACTCACGGCGCTGCTGTCCGCTGTTTCATATGCGGAAATGGCCGGGCTGGTGCCCGTAGCCGGCTCCAGCTACTCCTATACCTACGCCACCATGGGTGAGGGCATGGCGTGGATCTGCGGCTGGTGCCTGGTGCTTGAATACGCGGTGTCCGTGGCGGCTGTCGCCGTTGGCGCCGGCCAGTATGTGAACGAGGCCCTGGCCGTGTTCGGTACGGCGCTGCCGGATGCCTTCTCGCAGCCTCCGGGTGACGGCGGCCTGGTCAATATCCCCGCAGTGGTGATCGTGGTGCTCGCAACGATCCTCCTGGTCCGCGGCGCCAAGGAAAGCGCCTGGATCAACACTTCCATCGTGGTGGTCAAGGTGGGCATCCTGGTCTTCTTCTGTGCCGTCGCCTTCACCGCCTTCAACGCCGGCAACTTTGAGCCGCTGCTGCCCATGGGTGCGGCAGGCGTTTCCGCTGCAGCCTCCCGCGTCTTCTTCTCCTACATCGGCTTTGACGCCGCCTCCACCGCCGGCGAGGAAGCCCGCAACCCCAAGCGCGACCTGCCGCGCGCCATCATGCTTTCCATGCTGATCGTCACCACTATTTACGTGCTGGTGGCAGTGGCCGCCATAGGCGCCCGTCCCTGGGGCTGGTTCGACGGCACTGAGGCAGCCCTGGTGAAGATCCTCGAGGAGACCACAGGCCAGCCCTGGATTGCCCTGGTCTTTGCCGTGGGCGCCGTGTTGGCCATCGCCAGCATCGTCCTCACCGTCCTTTACGGCCAGACCCGCATCCTGCTGTCCATGTCCCGCGACGGCCTCATCCCCGCAATCTTCGGCCGCGTCTCCCGCCGGACCGGCACCCCCGTGGCCGGGACGCTGCTGGTAGGCATCGCCGTCGCACTTACGGCCGGGCTGGTGCCGCTGGGTGCGCTGGCCGACGCCACCAGCATCGGCACGCTGTTCGCGTTCGCCCTGGTGAATGTGGCGGTCATCTACCTCCGTCGGACCCGGCCCGAGCTGGAGCGTACCTTCCGGGTCCCGCTGTTCCCGCTCACGCCGATCCTTGGTGCCCTCATGTGCGGCTACCTCATGGCCAACCTCGGCGCAGACACCTGGCTGACTTTTGCCGTGTGGATGCTGGTGGGCCTGGCCGCCTACTTCGCCTACGGACGCCGCAACTCCAGGGTGGCGGCCCTGGACAACGAGGAATACCTTGAATTGTCCGCCCCCTCTCCAACGTCCGGGGCCAGCACGTCCTGACCCTTTCCAACCACCCATAGACGCCCCCGACCAACATAAGGCAGACATTCCATGACCATCGCCACCGAACTTCCGGCCTCCGATCCGTCCAGCACCTCCACACTGACGGAGGATGCCGCCCGCCGGCGCCCGGAAGAGCAGACGGCCCCCATCACGATGCTCAATCCCGACTTCCCGTTCAGCTACGACCACTACCTGGCGCACCCGGACGGGCTGGGATCCGTGCCCGAGGACATGCTGGGCACCGAGGTCGCGGTCATTGGTGCCGGGTTGTCCGGGCTGGTCACGGCGTATGAGCTGATGAAGCTGGGCCTGCGGCCGGTGGTGTACGAGGCTGACCAGATTGGCGGGCGGCTCCGCACCGCCGCCTTCCCGGCTGCACCGGGGGTGGTTGCGGACCTTGGCGGCATGCGTTTCCCGGTCTCCGGCAAGGCGTTCTACCACTACGTTGACCTGCTGGGCCTGGAAACCCAGGATTTTCCGAATCCGCTGGCGGAGGCCACCTCCAGCACGGTGATCGAACTAGCCGGCAAGAAGCACTACGCGGAAAAGCCCACTGACCTTCCGCCCTTCTTCCGCGAGGTTGCGGAGGCGTGGAAGTCAGCAGTCAACGACGGCGCCAAATTCGGGGAGATGCAGGACGCCATCCGCGCACGGGACACGGCGCGGATCAAGGAACTCTGGAACGAACTGCTGCCCCTTATGGACGAACAGACCTTCTACGGGTTCATCGCGGCAAGCGAGTCCTTTAAGGAGGCCGGCTTCGCACACCGTGAAGCATTTGGTCAGGTAGGTTTCGGCACCGGCGGCTGGGACACCGATTTCCCCAACTCCATCCTGGAAATCCTGCGTGTGGTGTACACGGACGCGGACGACCAGCACCGCCTGATCCGCGGGGGAGCGCAAAGGCTGCCGGAGGCACTGTGGCAGCACTCGCCGTCGGGCATGAAGCATTGGCCCGAGGGCACCTCGTTGGCGTCGCTGCACTCGGGTTCGCCCCGCGGCGCCGTGGGAAAGATCAGCCGCGACCCGGACGGCAACCTGCGGGTCCGGGAACGGTGGGGCCGCGAAGCCAGCTACCCGGCAGTGGTGACCACCTGCCAGTCCTGGCTCCTGTCCACTCGGATCCACACGGAGGAGGCGCTGTTCCCGGCGGAGCTGTGGACCGCCATCGAGCGCTCGCACTATATGCAGTCGTCCAAGACGTTCGTGATGGTGGACCGGCCGTTCTGGAAGGACATCGATCCGGAAACCGGCAACGAAGTCCTGTCCATGACCCTGACGGACCGGCTCAACCGAGCCACCTACCTGCTGGACAACGGCCCGGACCAGCCCGCCGTCATCCTGCTGTCCTACACGTGGAACGACGACGCACTGAAGTGGCTCGCGCTGGACGCCAACGAGCGCGTGGAACTCATGCTCCACTCACTGGAACAGATCTACCCGGGCGTGGACATCGCCAGCCACATCGTTGGCCAGCCCATCACCGTGTCCTGGGAGGCGGACCCCAACTTCATGGGCGCCTTCAAGGCGAACCTGCCGGGGCACTACCGCTACCAGCAGCGGCTCTTCACGCACTTCAAGCAGGACGGCCTGCCCGAATCCCAGCGCGGCATCTTCCTCGCCGGCGACGACGTTTCCTTCACCGCCGGCTGGGCCGAAGGCGCCGTGACCACGGGACTGAACGCCGTGTGGGGCGTCGTCAATCACCTGGGCGGCTCGTCTGCACCCGGAAATCCCGGTCCGGGCGAACTGCTGGAGACGATCGGCCCCATCAGCCTGGACTAGGCGGGCGGGGACAGCTCCCGGTGCTTCGCCGCGAGTTCGATGTACCGGGACGCATTGGCGCGCACGCCGTCGTACTCCTCATCGGTGAGTTCGCGGCGGACCTTGCCCGGAACGCCTGCAACCAGCGAGCGGGGCGGGACCACAGTCCCCTCCAGTACCACGGCGCCCGCCGCCACAAGCGAGCCGGCGCCGATCACCGCGCCGTTGAGGACGGTGGCGCCCATGCCAATCAGGCAGTTGTCCTCCACGGTGCAGCCGTGCACGACGGCGGCGTGTCCCACGCTGACACGTTTGCCCACTTTGCAGGGGAATCCCGGGTCGGCGTGGAGCACCACGTTGTCCTGCAGGTTGGTGCCTGCACCGACGGTGATGGCCGCGGTGTCGGCCCGGACGGAGACGCCGTAGAAGGCGCTGGCGTCCGGGCCCAGGCTGGCGTTGCCGATGATCGAGGCTGTAGGCGCAACGAAAGCTGATTCATGGACGTCCGGGCTGTTGCCGGCGAAAGAGTACAGGGGAGCCATGGCAACACCCTAGGCCACTCCTGCCCGCTGCGGCCCACCCGGCCCAATATGACCCGTGGGGGTGCGGAGGACCAGGAACTGGTAGTGCTGCGTCCAGGCGCCCCGCCCCGGGCCTGACTCGTCCCCGCTGCCCTCCGGCCAGGTGCGGAAGTGCTCCAGCTCGCCGTGCCCGCCGAAGATCCGACGGACCACGGCGTCACTGCGGCGGCTGAAAAACCGTCGCGGCTCCTCATCGTCCTCCGGGTTCAGGACCTCTTCATCTTCCCCGGACCAAAGCCCGACGGCGATGGGCGCCCCGGGTGAGCACACCCGGACCAGCTCGCTGACCACGTCGTGGATGCGGCTGTTGGGCACGTGCAGGAGGGTGCTCATGCTCCATGCGGCGGAAAAGGAACTGTCCGGGAACGGCAGGTTCCGGCCGCTGGCCACGCTGGCGTTCAAGCCTCTGGCCGCTGCCAGGCGGACACTTTCACCGGACAGGTCCACGCCGCAGTAGTGCAGCCCGGCGCGGACGAACTCAACGCCCTCGACGCCGGTGCCGCACCCCAGTTCGAACACGGACTGCCGGTGTTCGTCCTTAAGCAGGCGGATGAACCACTTCCGGCATTCCACCCGGTGCGGGGTGGTTGCGCGGGTGTTGCGGGCCGTGGCCTGCCGGTCGTAGAAGAGCGCGAGGTCGGCCTCGTGGTCCGCGGGATCAGGGATGCCCTGCATGACTCCAGCCTAAGGCTGGACCGCGGTCTCCGGGCCTAGTTGAAGACCACTGTCCGGTTGCCGTCCAGCAGCACCCGGTGCTCTGCATGCCACTGCACCGCCTGGACCAGGGTGCGGCCTTCCACGTCGCGGCCCATCTGCACGAACTGCTCCGGGGTGCGGGCGTGGTCCACGCGGATGACTTCCTGCTCGATGATGGGGCCCTCGTCCAAGGCAGCGGTTACGTAGTGCGCGGTGGCGCCGATCAGCTTCACCCCGCGTGCGTGGGCCTGGTGGTACGGCCTGGCGCCCTTGAAGGAGGGCAGGAACGAGTGGTGGATGTTGATGGCCTTGCCGGTCAGTTCAGTGCAAAGCTCGTCCGACAGGATCTGCATGTAGCGGGCCAGGACCGTCAGCTCGATGTCGTGCTCGGCGATGAGGGCCCGCAGCTTGTCCTCGGCCTGGCCCTTGGTGTCCTTGGTCACGGGGATGTAGTGGAACGGGATGCCGTAGAAATCGGCAAGCCCGGCAAGATCGTGGTGGTTGGACACGATGGCCGAAATCTCGACCGGCAGGGTGCCCGAACGCTGCTGGAACAGGAGGTCGTTGAGGCAGTGGGCGGAGGTGCTGGCCATCACCAGGGTCCGCACCTTCTGGCCCACGGCGTGCAGGCCCCACTGCATGCTGAAGGCTTCACCCACAGGCTCCAGCGCGGCGCGGAGCTCGGCTGCGGATGCCGCCGTCGTCACCTCAACGCGCATGAAGAAGTTGCCGGTGGCGGGGCTGCCGTACTGCTGTGAGTCCGTAATGTTGCAGCCTGCCACCAACAGGGCGCCGGCCACCGCGTGGACGATTCCGGGGCGGTCGGGGCAGGACAGGGTTACTACGTACGCTTGGCTCAGCTGCTGTTCACTCACGCCTACAAGCCTACCCGCGCTGCGGGCGCCGGTTTTGGTAGGCTGGAAGGGTCGCAACTGGCGTTGGGTGGCTAACCACCAGGGAGCGGCAATCACGAAGACCACGGATCGTACGCCTGGGCCGAGGGTCATGTTTTGCCGGAAGTGGGGCTGCGCAGCGTCCAGTGCTGCAGCGCCATGCGCGCTTTCGCGCCCGTTCATCAACGCGGTGTGAGGACGCGCCAGCCGGTAGCCTGACCTAAGCAGTGCCCACATCCCTAGCCAGGAGTTTCCGTGACTACTACAGCCACCTCAACCACAGCCGTCAGCAACCAGCCGCTGGCCGAGCTCGATCCCGAAATCGCCGCAGTCCTGGACCAGGAGCTTGGCCGCCAGCGCGGCACCCTGGAAATGATTGCCTCCGAAAACTTCGCGCCCCGCGCCGTGATGGAAGCCCAGGGCTCCGTCCTGACCAACAAGTACGCCGAGGGCTACCCGGGCCGTCGCTACTACGGTGGCTGCGAGTACGTTGATGTTGCAGAGCAGCTGGCCATCGACCGGGTCAAGGCCCTGTTCGGCGCCGAGTACGCCAACGTCCAGCCGCACTCCGGTGCGCAGGCCAACGCCGCGGCCCTGTCCGCCATGATTACCCCCGGCGACAAGATCCTTGGCTTGTCCCTGGCACACGGCGGCCACCTGACGCACGGCATGAAGCTGAACTTCTCAGGCAAGCTCTACGAGGTAGCGGCGTACCAGGTGGAGGAGGACACCTTCCGCGTGGACATGGACAAGCTCCGTGAACAGGCCATCAAGGAAAAGCCGCAGGTCATCATCGCCGGCTGGTCCGCCTACCCGCGCCACCTGGACTTCGCGGCCTTCCGCTCCATCGCCGACGAAGTGGGCGCGCTGCTCTGGACGGACATGGCGCACTTCGCCGGCCTGGTTGCCGCCGGCCTGCACCCGAGCCCGGTCCCGCACTCCGACGTCGTCACGTCCACGGTGCACAAGACCCTCGCCGGTCCCCGTTCCGGTGTGATCCTGGCCAAGGAACAGTGGGCCAAGAAACTGAACTCCAACGTGTTCCCGGGCCAGCAGGGCGGGCCCCTGATGCACGTCATCGCTGCCAAGGCCGTAGCCTTCAAGATCGCCGGCACCGAGGAATTCAAGGAGCGCCAGGAGCGCGTCCTGGAAGGCGCCCGGATCATCGCCGACCGCCTGAACCAGGCCGACGTCGCCGAAGCAGGTGTCTCCGTCCTGACCGGCGGCACCGATGTGCACCTGGTCCTCGTTGACCTGCGCAACTCCCAGCTGGACGGCCAGCAGGCCGAGGATCTCCTGCACTCCGTGGGCATCACCGTCAACCGCAACGCTGTTCCGTTCGACCCCCGCCCGCCCATGGTCACCTCCGGCCTGCGCATCGGCACCCCGGCACTGGCCACCCGCGGATTCGGCGCAGCTGAATTCACCGAGGTCGCCGAGATCATCGCCACCGCCCTGAAGGCAGGCAGCGGCACCGACGTGGAAGCCCTGCAGGCGCGCGTCGACAAGCTGGCCGCGGACTTCCCGCTCTACCCGCAGCACGAGCAGTGGTGAGCAATGCCTGAAACCACAACTGCACAGATCCTTGACGGCAAGGCTACCGCCGCAGCCATCAAGGCCGAGCTGACCGAACGCGTGGCCGCACTCAAGGCCAAGGGCGTCACTCCCGGCATCGCGACTGTGCTCGTGGGCGCGGACCCTGCCTCGCAGCTGTACGTGTCCATGAAGCACAAACAGTCTGTGCAAATCGGGATGAACTCGATCCAGCGTGAGCTTCCGGCAGATGCCACCCAGGAACGGGTGGAGGCCCTCATTGACGAACTCAATGCGGACCCCGCCTGCCACGGGTACATCGTGCAGCTGCCGTTGCCCAAGCACCTGGACACTGACGCCATCCTGGAGCGCATCGACCCCGCCAAGGACGCCGACGGCCTGCACCCTACTAACCTCGGGCGGCTGGTACTGAACGTCAACAGCGAAATCACCTCGCCGCTGCCGTGCACGCCCCGCGGCGTCATCGAGCTGCTGGAGCGCAACGGGTACAGCCTTGCGGGCAAGCACGTGGTGGTGGTGGGCCGCGGCGTCACCATCGGCCGTTCCATCGGGCTGCTGCTCACTCGGCGGAACGTCAACGCCACTGTCACCCTGACGCACACGGGCACGAAAAACCTCTCGGATCTCCTGCGCCAGGCTGACGTCATTGTGGGTGCGGCGGGTGTGAAACACATCGTCAAGGCCTCGGACGTGAAGCCGGGCGCGGCCCTGCTGGATGTCGGTGTCACCCGTGAAACCGACCCCGGGACGGGCAAGAGCAAGGTCCACGGCGATATCGATCCCGCCGCTGCGGAAGTGGCAGGCTGGATCTCGCCGAACCCCGGCGGCGTCGGCCCCATGACCGTGGCGCTGCTGATGACCAACGTGGTGGAAGCCGCGGAGCTTCAGGCCGGCATCGTTCGCTGATTCCGCCTTCCCCACGCCCCACGGCGGCACGGCACCTTTTCAAGAGAGGCACCGTGCCGCCGTCGGACGTTAAGGGCGGAACTGCTAGTCCCCTTCCACATCCCGGGCACCTCCACTAGTCTGCGGAGGGTGCACAACGAAGCCATCCTGCCCGCCGGAACCCGGGCCGGCAGCCCGCAGCCGCGCGGCACTGTGATCCGGGCCGAGAACCTGACCAAGAAGTACGGCGATGTGGCTGCGGTGGACGGCATTTCGTTCAGCGTCCCGGCGGGGCAGTCCTTTGGACTGCTGGGCCCCAATGGTGCAGGCAAGTCCACCACCATGAAGATGATCGGCGGTGTCACCGGGCGCACGTCCGGCAGCCTCAGCATCATGGGCCTGGATCCCGATTCCCACGGGCCGGAAGTGCGGGCCAACCTGGGTGTGGTGCCGCAGCAGGACAACCTGGACGAGGAGTTGCGCGTCCGCGACAACCTCCTGGTCTACGGGCGCTACTTCGGCCTGCCCATGAGCTACCTGAAGCCAAAGGCCGATGAGCTGCTGGAGTTCGCGCAGCTGACGGACAAGGCCAAGTCCAAGGTGGACGCACTCTCGGGCGGCATGAAACGGCGGCTAACCATTGCCCGCTCACTCATCAACGAACCCCGGATCCTGCTGCTGGATGAGCCCACCACAGGCCTGGATCCGCAGGCCCGGCACATCCTTTGGGACCGGCTGTTCCGGCTCAAGGAACAGGGCGTCACCCTGATCCTCACCACGCACTACATGGACGAGGCAGAGCAGCTCTGCGACAGGCTCATCGTGGTGGACAAGGGACGCATCATGGCGGAGGGGTCCCCGGCGCAGCTGATCCGGGAACACTCCACCCGGGAGGTGGTTGAGCTGCGGTTCGGGTCCGAACGCAACACCACCATCGCCACGGAACTGGACGGCATCGGGGACCGGCTGGAGGTTTTGCCGGACCGGGTGCTGATTTACGCGTACGACGGCGAAGCCGCCCTTGAGCTGGTGGCGTCCCGCGGCCTGAGGCCGCTGACGTCGCTGGTGCGGCGGTCGTCGCTGGAGGACGTCTTCCTTCGGCTCACCGGCAGGAGCCTCGTTGATTGAGCCCGAGGAAACAGGCCCCCGGGTCCTTCAGGCACACAGCCCGGAGACAGCGGCCGCGAAAGCCCGCCGCTGGGGTGCCTTCTACTACGCGGAGCAGGTGCTCCGGGTCATGAAGAACTACGGCTGGTCCATCCTGATGTACAGCGTGGGACAGCCGGTGGCATACCTTTTCGCCATGGGCATAGGCCTCGCCACACTGGTGGACAGCCAGGGAACCGGGGCTTTCGGAGGAGTCAGCTATCTCACCTTCATCGCGCCGGCATTGCTGGTGTCCGCCGCCGTCATGACCGCGGCCAATGAGTTCACCTTTCCGGTGATGGCAGGGTTCAAGTGGCGCCGGACCTACTTTGGCCCGCACGCTTCACCGCTGACGCCGGCCCAGATAGCGGCCGGCCACGTCATGGCGGTCACGCTCCGCCTGCTCCTGCAATCCGCCATCTATTTCGCCGCCGTCGCACTCTTTGGTGCCTCCCCGTCCGGCGCGGCATGGGCGGGGATCCTGGTGGCCACACTCGCCGGCCTGGCCTTCGGGCTGCCGCTGATGGCCTATTCCGCTTCCATCACGGAGGACAAGGGCCAGTTCGCGCTGGTGATGCGCCTGGTCGTGATGCCGCTGTTCCTGTTTTCCGGAACCTTCTTTCCGCTGGACACGCTCCCGCTGGCCGTCCGCTGGATCGGCTGGATCTCACCCATCTGGCATGGCACCGAGCTGGGGAGGGCAGTCAGCTACGGCTACCAGGAACCGCTGCTGCTGACGCTCGTGCACATCGCGGTCCTGGCCGGGCTCGCCGTCGCGGGCTGGGTGCTGACCCGACGCCGCTTTGCGATAAGGATGGGGCAATGAGCCAGGCTGCCCGCGGCGTTGACGTGCCGAACGCCGCGGATCCGGCCCGGAGCAGGTCGTTCGGCGTGCTGTATTCGCGCAACGCCAAGGCGGTGATTTCCCGCGGACTGATGGCCACCCGCAGCAGCAACTGGCTGGTGATGCTGTCCGGGTTCTTCGAACCGGTGCTGTTCCTGGTCTCGATGGGCGTGGGTCTGGGCGCCATCGTGGGGACGGTGGAGGGGCCAGGAGGTGGCGAGATCAGCTATGCGGCCTACATTGCACCCGCCCTGCTGGCCGTCTCGGCGATGAACGGGGCGGTGTACGACTCCACCTGGAACGTCTTCTTCAAGATGCACTTCGCCAAGCTGTACCAGGGCATGCTGTACACCTCCCTGGGTCCGCTGGATGTGGCCCTGGGGGAGATCTTCCTGGCCTTACTCCGCGGGATGCTCTACGCCACCGGATTCACGGCCGTGATGGGGGTCATGGGGCTGATCACCACGCCGTGGGCGCTCCTGATGGTCCCGGCCTCCGTGCTCATCGCGTTTGGATTCGCCAGCATGGGAATGGGAATCACCAGCTTCCTGAAGACTTTCCAGCAGATGGACTGGATCAATTTCATCCTCCTCCCCATGTTCCTCTTCAGCGCCACTTTCTACCCCCTCAGCGTCTACCCGGACCCCGTCCAATGGTTCATCCAGGCCATGCCGCTCTGGCACGGCGTGGAACTGCTGCGCCAGATCAGCGTGGGAACCTTCACGGCCGCGACGCCCATACACATCGGCTACTACCTGGCGATGACCGCCATCGGCATGCTGCTGACAACCCTGCGCCTGCGCCGGCTGTTCCTCAAATAGGCGCCCGCCGCCAGCCGCCCCAGGCGGCAAGGGATGTTCGCCGGAGGTGGAAGCGGCGGGAGCATACCCCGGGGTTTGAGAGAATAGCTGCATGCAATCTCTGGGCAGCTCCAAGTCATCCGCCAAACCCGCCAGGGGCGGCTTCTCCATGTTCCGCATCAGTGGTCCCGGGCTGATGGTCCTGGTGACGGCGTTCGTCGTGGCCGTCATCTTCGCGGCCAACCAGAACGACGTGGTTGGCTGGGTTGTTGCGGTGATCGCCCTCTTCTGGCTGCTGCTCGCCTGCTTCGTCGTGTTCAGCATCCAGAAGGCTGCGAAGAAGGCCGGAGCCAAGCTGACCGAAGCCCAGAACGCCTTTACCACGGCAGCCGGCCGTGGCCCGTCGTCGTCCGCCGTCAACCATGGCGGCACCCGCGTGGTGTCTGAACGCAGCGAGGCTGAGGAGGTCCGCGACCTGAAGCTGGACCACTCCTTCAAGATCGTCCAGGTGCAGGTCCGCGTGGTTGAGGAAGAACGCGCCAAGGGAGCTGCAGCCAACCAGGACACCATCAACCGCGCCCTGGAAACAATCGAGATCACAGCCACCAACGCCCGTGACATGATCAAGTCCTCGGGCGGCAGCGGGGAACCGGTCACCGGCACCATCATCGACTAGAGTGGAGCGGGTGAGCTCGGCATTGAAGAAGGACCACCTTCGTATCGCATCCGTTAACGTCAACGGCCTCCGGGCTGCCTACAAGAACGGCATGGCGGCCTGGCTGGAACCGCGCGATGTGGATATCCTTTGCCTTCAGGAAGTCCGGGCCCCTGATGCAATCGTGCGACAGTTGCTGGGCGAGGGCTGGCACATCCTGCATGCCGAAGCCGAAGCCAAGGGCCGGGCAGGTGTGGCCATCGCATCCCGGGAAGAGCCCCTGGCCACCCGGAACGGCATCGGGGATAACTACTTCGCGACGGCGGGACGTTGGGTGGAAGCCGATTTCCGGCTGACTGATGCTGCCGGTGAACGCGTGCAGCTGACCGTGGCCAGCGCCTACGTGCACTCCGGCGAAGTTGGCACCCCAAAGCAGGATGACAAGTTCCGCTTCCTCGATGCGATGAGCGTCCGGCTGCCGGAGCTGACCAAGCACAGCGACCACGCCCTGGTGGTGGGTGACCTCAACGTAGCCCACACCTCCTTGGACATCCGGAACTGGAAGGGCAATGTCAAGAAGGCAGGCTTCCTTCCGGAGGAACGCGCCTACTTCGACAGGTTCTTCGGCGAAGACATCGGTTGGCAGGACGTGCACCGGAACCTGGCGGGTGAGATGGACGGGCCCTATACCTGGTGGTCGCAGCGGGGCAAGGCCTTTGACAACGACACCGGCTGGCGCATCGACTACCACCTGGCAACCCCGGCGCTGGCCGGCGCCGCCATCTCCGCCGTGGTGGACCGCGCCGCTTCGTGGGACACCCGCTTCTCCGACCATGCACCCCTGGTAGTGGATTACCAGCTCTAAAGCCCGCAGTTCCCAGCCCCGAAAGTTTCCTCCCCATGACTAGCCAGACATCCTCGGCCGCCAAGAAGCGCATCCTTTCCGGTGCCAAGCCCACTGCAGACTCGCTGCACCTGGGCAACTACATCGGTGCTGTCCGCAACTGGGTGGACATGCAGGCGGAATACGACGCCGTCTTTTTCATCCCGGACCTGCACGCCATCACCGTGGATTTCGACCCCGCCGAGCTTGCCAAGCGCACCCGCATCGTTGCGGCCCAGTACATTGCCGCCGGCATCGATCCGGACAAGAGCATCTTCTTCGTCCAGTCCCATGTGCCTGAGCATGCGCAGCTGGCCTGGGCGCTGAACTGCATCACCGGCTTCGGCGAAGCCTCGCGGATGACGCAGTTCAAGGACAAGACCCAGAAGTCCGGCGCGGACGCCGCCACGCTGGGGCTCTTCGCGTACCCGACGCTGATGGCGGCCGACATCCTGCTGTACCAGACGGACCTGGTACCAGTGGGGGAGGACCAGCGCCAGCACCTGGAGCTGACCCGGAACCTGGCACAGCGCTTCAACACCAGGTTCGGTGCCACCTTCACCGTTCCGGAGGCGACCATCGTCAAAGAACGTGCCAAGATCTATGACCTCCAGAACCCCAGCGCGAAGATGTCAAAGACCGGCGAATCTCCCAACGGGGCCATCCAGCTGCTTGAGGACCCCAAAATTGCGGCCAAGCGGATCAAGTCGGCTGTCACGGACGCAGGCACCGAAATCCGATTTGACCAGGAGGAGAAGCCGGGCGTATCCAACCTGCTGACAATTTACTCGTCCCTCACCGGCAAATCCGTTGCGGAGTTGGAAGCGGAGTACCAAGGAAAGATGTACGGCCACCTGAAAGTAGACCTCGCCGAGGTGGTGGTTGAATTCGTCACTCCGCTGCGGGACCGTACCCACGAGCTGATGTCAGACCCGGCGGAGCTGGACCGGCTGCTCGCCATGGGCGCCGAACGCGCCCGGGAAATTGCCTCGGTCACGCTCGGCCAGGTGTATGAGCGCATGGGATTCCTCCCCTCCCTCAGCCTCGCAGGAGTCCGCTAGCGCCATGTCATCCAGCGTAGGCGTCATCCTGGGGTTCCCGCCTGACATTGCGGAGGAGCTGCAGCGCTGGCGGGCGTCCTTCGGGGACCCGCTGGCGAACGTGGTGCCTGCCCACATCACGCTGGTGACCACCACTCCCACCCACGACTGGGAAGCCACGCGGGAGCATGTCCGCGAAGTGGCGCGGCGGCAGAGCCCTTTCATGGTCACAATCGCCGGCACTGGTACCTTCCGTCCCGTTTCCCCCGTGGTCTTCATCAATGTGGAGGAGGGCTTTGAGGACTGTGTTGAGCTGCACGAAAAACTCCAGCAGGGGCCCCTGCAGCGGGAACTGCCTTTCACCTACCATCCCCACGTCACCATCGCCCATGACGTCGCACCGGAAAGCCTTGATGAAGCCGAAACGGCGCTGAAGAACTACAGGGCCTCCTTCCCCGTGGTTAGCATGGGTCTTTACGAGCACGATGCAGACGGCATTTGGCAGCTACGGGAAGAGCTGGACTTTGGGACCGAAACTGACAACCACGCCGGCGCCAGATTCACGGAAGCCGCCGCGGAAGCAGCAGCCAAAGCAGGCGGAGCAGCAGCCTCTTCCCACTGAGCGTGCCCAGCTGCAGCTCGCCGTCATCCAGAAACGGATCGATTGGGGCAAGGCGCGCAGGTCCGGCGGAAGCCCGTTCCCAGCCCTGATGGCCATGGTGCAGTGGCTTCTGGCCCGTCTCAACGCCTTCCGGCCCATGCGGTCCTTCCGGCACTACAGCCTCCAGCGCGGCCCGTTGATGAGCGCCGGCATCGGCTTTAACATGTTTTTCTCAATCACCGGCCTTCTCACCACCGGCTTTTCCATCGCCGGCCTGGTGCTGCGGGGGCAGCCGGCCCTCCTGGACACGATCATCAGCAGTGTGGCTTCGAGCGCGCCCGGGCTACTGAAGCTGAACGGCGGTGCGGGGCTGGTTGATCCGCAGGACCTGCTGAATCCGGAGGGACTGGGCTGGACAGCGCTGATCGGCTCCCTGGTCACTGTGGTCACCTCGCTGCGGTGGATGTCCGGGATCCGGGAGGGGCTTCGCGGCGTGCTGGGACTGCCGCCGTTGCTGGTCAACCCCATCCTCCTTAAGCTGCGGGACGCGGGAACGCTGTTGCTCCTGGGTGTGGCTCTGGTGATCAGCGCCGGGGCTTCCCTGGTGTTCGGGACCGCCGCCGGGTGGGTCTCGGATTTCCTGCGGCTCGACGACGCGCTGGCCGGGCCTCTGGCCACGTCCGTCAAAATCTCCGTTCCCCTGGTTCTGAGCTGGGTGACAGCTTTCATCATGTACAGGTTCGCCGCCAGCCTGAAGCTGTCGCGCCGGGCGCTGCTGGAAGGTACCGCCCTGGCGGCACTGGGCACTGGAGCGCTCCAGATTTTTAGCACCGAACTGCTGGCCGGAGCCAGCCGCAATCCCATCCTGGCACCGTTTGCCATCATCATCGGCCTGCTGATCTGGTTCAACCTGGTAAGCCAGGTCTACCTCATCTCAGCGGGCTGGGCGGCCGTTCGGGAAGCGGACCTGGGGAGCGTTGGCACAGGACATGACAAGGGCACTTGGGGTGCACGCCAGGTTCAACCCGGGAAAGTGCCGGTCCAGCCCGGGAAGGCTCCGCTGTACTCGGGTGACGGTAAAGCCGCTACTGCCCGGCGTCGAGGTACTGGTCGGCCCACGCAGCGATAATCCGGCCGGCCCGTGCCGCCTGGCCCTTGCCTGTCAGCAGGTGGTCGCTGCCCTCAAGGGAAACAAAGTTCCGGGGGTGGCGGGCCGTCTGGAAGATGGTGCTGGCGTTCTCGATTCCGACGGTGTTGTCCGTGGGGGAGTGGAGCACCATCAGCGGCTTGTGCAGCTGCCGGATGCAGTCGGTCAGGTCGGCGTTCTCCAGGTCCTCCACGAAATGCTTGCGGATCTCCACCCGCTTACCGCCAAGGTCGACTTCCGCGCTGCCCTCGTTCAGGATCTTGTCCAGCGCAGCGTCGAACACATGGGCCACATGCTTGGGCGAGAAAGGGGCACCCACGGTGGCGACGGCGTCGAGCTCGGGGATATCCCTGGCGGCGGCAAGCACGGCCGCGCCCCCGAAGGAGTGCCCTACCAGCAGCGAAATCGCCTTTCCTTGGCTCCGCATGAACTCCGCCGCCTTGACCGTGTCCGCCACTTTGTGGCTGAAGGAACCCGCGGACCATTCCCCGGCCGATCCGCCAAGTCCCAGGTTGTCAAAGCGCAGCATGCCCACCCCGCTGTCCGCCAGCGCCTTGCACATCCGTGATGCGGACGGCGCGTCCTTGCCCAGGGTGAAGCCGTGGGAGAAGACGCCCCAGCCCTTGACAGGGCCATCGGGCACATCAATGATGCCGGACAGAGTTTCCCCCGTGGAACCGGCGAACGAGACCTTTTCGGATCGGGACACGGCGTCCCCTTTCTTGTGGTGCGGACGGCCTTCCAGCCATGACGACGACGGCGCCGCCCACCGTACGTTTCCCGTACAAGGTGAGCGACGCCGTCGTCCGCTTGATCCTTTGGGTCAGATCTTGCGGGAAAGGATGGCCTGCTTGACCTCGGCGATAGCCTGGGTCACCTGGATGCCGCGGGGGCATGCCTCGGAGCAGTTGAAGGTGGTGCGGCAGCGCCACACGCCTTCCTTGTCGTTGAGGATTTCCAGGCGCATATCGCCGGCATCATCACGTGAATCGAAGATGAAGCGGTGCGCGTTCACGATGGCAGCCGGCCCGAAGTACTGTCCGTCGGTCCAGAACACCGGGCAGGAGGACGTGCACGCGGCGCACAGGATGCACTTGGTGGTGTCGTCGAAACGCTCGCGGTCCTCCGCGGACTGCAAACGTTCCCGGGTGGGCTCATGACCCTTGTTGATGAGGAACGGCATGACCTCGCGGTAGGACTGGAAGAACGGCTCCATGTCCACAATGAGGTCCTTTTCCACCGGCAGGCCCTTGATGGGTTCCACCGTGATGGGCTTGGACGTGTCCAGGTCCTTCAGAAGGGTCTTGCAGGCGAGCCGGTTGCGGCCGTTGATGCGCATGGCGTCGGATCCGCATACCCCGTGGGCGCAGGAGCGGCGGAAGGACAGGCTGCCGTCCATCTCCCACTTGACCTTGTGCAGGGCGTCCAGCACACGGTCCGTGCCGTACATGGTCAGGTGGAAGTCGTCCCAGGTGGCCTCCTCTGAGACCTCCGGGTTGTACCGGCGGACGCGCATGTGCACATCGAACGTGGGGATTTCGCCGCCACCGCCGACGCCGGCAGGCAGTTCAATCTTTGAGGCTGGCTCAGCGATTTCAGCGGTCATCTTAGTACTTCCTCACCATCGGCTCGTAGCGGGTAAAGACAACCGGCTTGGTGGCCAGGCGGATGCCGGCAATTGACTCTGCCGATCCGTCAGCCGGGGCGTGGTCGTCCTTGTACGCCATGGAGTGCTTCATGAATTTCTCGTCGTCGCGGTCCGGGAAGTCCTCGCGGAAGTGTCCGCCGCGGGATTCCTCGCGGTGCAGGGCTGCCACGGTCATGACCTTTGCCAGCTCCAGCAGGAAGCCGAGCTCAACGGCTTCCAGCAGGTCCAGGTTGAATCGTTTGCCCTTGTCCTGGACGTTGATGCGCTTGTACCGCTCCTCGAACGATGCGATATCGCGCAGGACCTGGTTCAGGGTCTCGGCCGTACGGAACACCTGCATGTTCGCGTCCATGGTGTCCTGCAGTTCCTTGCGGATCTGCGCCACCTTTTCGTCGCCGGTGCCGTTGCGGGCAATGTCCAGCAGTTCGGTGGTGTATGCTACCGGGTTTTCCGGAAGTTCCACGAACTGGGCCGTCTTGGCATATTCGGCAGCAGCGATGCCGGCGCGCTTGCCGAACACGTTGATGTCCAGCAGCGAGTTGGTGCCCAGCCGGTTTGAGCCGTGCACGGATACGCAGGCTACCTCACCCGCAGCGAAGAGGCCGGGGACAACCGTGTCGTTGTCCTGCAGGACCTCGGTTTCGATGTTCGTGGGGATGCCGCCCATAGCGTAGTGGGCCGTGGGGAACACGGGAACCGGCTCGGTGTAGGGCTCAACGCCCAGGTACGTGCGGGCGAACTCGGTGATGTCCGGAAGCTTGGCATCGATGTGCGCCGGCTCCAGGTGGGTCAGGTCGAGGAGCACGTAGTCCTTGTTCGGACCGCAGCCGCGGCCTTCACGGACTTCGTTGGCCATGGACCGGGCCACGATGTCACGGGGGGCCAGATCCTTGATGGTGGGGGCGTAGCGCTCCATGAAGCGCTCACCCTCCGAGTTACGCAGGATGGCACCTTCACCGCGGGCTGCCTCGGAGAGGAGGATGCCCAGGCCGGCCAGGCCGGTCGGGTGGAACTGGAAGAACTCCATGTCCTCCAGCGGAATGCCGCGGCGGAAGGCGATGCCCATGCCGTCACCGGTGAGGGTGTGGGCGTTCGAGGTGGTTTTGAAGACCTTGCCGGCGCCGCCGGAGGCGAACACCACGGACTTGGCCTGGAAGACATGCAGTTCACCGGAGGCGAGGTCGTAGGAGACCACGCCCGCCACGCGCTTCTGCTTGTACGGCGTACCGTCCTCACGGACAGCGTCCTCTTCGACCGTCAGCAGGTCCAGGACGTAGTACTCGTTGTAGAACTCGACGTTGTGCTTGACGCAGTTCTGGTAGAGGGTCTGCAGGATCATGTGGCCGGTGCGGTCCGCGGCATAGCATGCGCGGCGGACCGGCGCCTTGCCGTGGTCGCGGGTATGGCCGCCGAAGCGGCGCTGGTCGATCCGACCTTCGGGCGTGCGGTTGAACGGCAGGCCCATCTTTTCCAGGTCAAGCACGGCGTCGATGGCTTCCTTGGCCATGACCTCGGCGGCGTCCTGGTCAACCAGGTAGTCGCCGCCCTTAACGGTGTCGAACGTGTGCCATTCCCAGTTGTCTTCCTCGACGTTGGCGAGGGCTGCACACATGCCACCCTGTGCCGCACCAGTGTGCGAGCGGGTGGGGTAGAGCTTGGTCAGTACTGCTGTGCGCGCACGCTGACCGGATTCGATCGCGGCGCGCATGCCAGCGCCACCGGCACCGACGATGACGACGTCGTACTTATGGACCTGCATACCGGATGCTCTTTCTCTCAAAATTCGCTATAGAACAACGGGGCGGCTGTGCCTGCTCCGCAAAACAGGGCCCGCGGAAAAGCCCGCGGGCCCGGGGTAGTCCTGGGGCTAGGCAGGGCAGAAGCCACCGGGCAGGGGAACGCCGTCCACCACAGGGCACGGGTCAAAAGTGAAGATGACCAGGGTGCCCAGGACGATGATGACCACGGTGGCGGAGTAGAGGACGGTCTTCAGCCAGCGGCGGGTGGAGTCTTTTTCCGCATAGTCGTTAATGATGGTGCGCACGCCGTTGGTCCCATGCAGCATGGCCAGCCACAGCATGGTGAGATCCCAGAACTGCCAGAAGGGATCGGCCCACTTGCCGGCAACGAAGCCGAAGTCGATGGCATGGATGCCTTCGCCCACCAGGAGGTTCACGAAAAGGTGGCCGAAAATAAGGACCACAAGGACCACGCCGGAGAGGCGCATGAACAGCCAGGCGATCATTTCGAAGTTGCCGCGGGTGCCGCCACTGCGGCGGTACTGGGGGGCGATCCGCCCGCTGCGAGGGCTCTCGATGGTTGCAGACATGGCTTAGTGGCCTCCGAGGGCGAGGGACAGGTGGCGGATGGAGAAGGCGACCATGGTGACGACCCAGAGGCCCAGGACTGCCCAGAGCATCTGCCGCTGGTACTTGGCGCCCTTCTTCCAGAAATCGACCGCGATAATCCGCAGGCCGTTGAAGGCGTGGAAGACGATGGCGGCAACGAGGCCGGTCTCGCCCAGGGCCATCAGGGGATTCTTGTACGCACCGATCACGGCGGTGTATGCCTCGGGTGACACACGCACCAAGGAGGTGTCCAAAACGTGGACCAACAAGAAGAAAAAGATCACTACACCGGTAATACGGTGTCCTACCCAGGACCACATGCCTTCACGGCCGCGGTACAAGGTGCCAGCTGGTTTTGTCGGCACTGATAAACCTCCCTGCAACACAGCGGCGCTGGCATGAGATCCACGCGGGGGGAACGCCTGCTGCGAGAGCACTCGTAGCTCAGGCCTAAATCTAGGCTCAGCTAACAGCTTATTCAATTTAGGAACGCCTTGGTGCCCTGTAGTGGCGCGGATTATGGAAATTTGTGAGACAAAGACCACATCGTCCTGGCGCCTCATGGCCACACTGTGTCAGGGCTTCGTCGTCAGGGCACCGTCCCGCGCCAAGGGCCTCCGCTGCCGTTCGGCTAAAGTAGGCGGTGATGAGTACAGACAAAGTGATAACCCCGGCATCGCCCCTTGAGCGCTTCATTGCGGTGATCCCGGCTGGCGGAGTGGGGACCCGCCTTTGGCCCCTGTCACGCGCCGCAGCTCCCAAGTTCCTTCACGATCTCACGGGTTCGGGCAGCACGCTGCTGCGCGCCACGTATGACCGGCTGCATCCCCTTGCCGGGAGCCGGATGCTGGTAGTTACCGGCAAGGCCCACCGTGATGCCGTTTGCCGGCAGCTTCCGGAGGTCAAGGACTCGGACCTGGTCCTGGAATCCGAGCCCAAGGACTCCGCCGCGGCCATCGGTCTGGCCGCCGCCATCCTGCACGAGCGCGACCCGGGAACCATCATGGGTTCCTTCGCCGCCGACCAGGTGATCAGCCCGGACCACCTCTTCCAGCAGGCCGTCCGCGAAGCCATCCACACTGCTGCGGCCGGCAAGATCGTGACCATCGGCATCAAGCCCACCCACCCGTCCACCGGTTTCGGGTACATCCGCTCGGGCCAGGACCTTCGCATCGAAGGTGCGCCCAGCGCCCAGGACGTGGTGGAGTTCGTTGAAAAGCCCGACGAAGTGGTTGCGCAGCAGTACGTGGACAGCGGCAACTACGTGTGGAACGCCGGCATGTTCGTGGCGCCGGTGGCCCTGCTGCTCAAGCACCTTGAAGCCAACCAGCCCGAACTGTTCCAGGGCCTGCAGGAGATTGCGCGCGCCTGGGACACGCCCAGCCGGGACGAAGTCACGGCACGCGTGTGGCCCACCCTGCCGAAAATCGCGATTGATTACGCGGTTGCCGAGCCCGCAGCCGAAGCCGGGGACGTCGCCGTCGTGCCTGGAACCTTCCGTTGGGACGACGTCGGTGACTTCGCTTCCGTGGGCCGGCTCAACTCGGCCAAGGAAGTGGACGATGTCACCGTCCTGGGTGAAGGCGCCCGCGTCTTCACCGAGAACTCCAGTGGCGTGGTGGTGACGGACACCAAGCGGGTCATTGCCCTGATCGGCATCGAGGACGTTGTCATCGTGGACACCCCGGACGCGCTGCTGGTCACCACCATGGCGAACTCGCAGCGGGTCAAGGCAGCAGTTGACGCCCTCAAGGCCAGTGGCGACACGGACGTCCTTTAACCCAATATTCGCCTGCAGTTCCTTGCTGTCACGGCCGCCTGATGTAACGCGGCGACCGTGATGGCCTGTATTGCACCCATTCTCGCTAGAGTGATGCAGTGCGCAATTACACTACTGAAGCCGAGCCCACCGTCCTGGTGTCGCCGTGGCTCGAGCCGCTCCTCCCGGAACTGATCGAATTCCGTAGGGACCTGCATGCGCACCCGGAACTGTCCTTCAAGGAATTCCGCACGACGGACAAACTGGCCGAGCGCCTTGAGGAAGCAGGCCTGACCCCGCGCCGCCTTGAGGGGACCGGGCTCACCGTGGACGTCGGCGAAGGGCCCATTGCCACTGCCTTGCGCGGTGACATCGACGCCCTGCCCATCATCGAGGAAACGGGCCTGCCGTTCGCGTCGAAGAACCACGGCGTCACGCACGCGTGCGGCCATGACGTGCACACCACCACCATGCTTGGCATCGCCCTGGTGCTGCACCGCATGCACCAGGAAGCGCCTCTCGGCGCAACCGTCCGCATTATCTTCCAGCCCGCCGAGGAGACGATGCCCGGCGGCGCCCACTCGTGCATCGAGCAGGGCGTCCTGGAAGGTGTGCCCCGCATCCTGGCGCTGCATTGCGATCCGCGCATTGAGGTAGGCAAGATCGGCACGCGCATCGGGGCCATCACCTCCGCGTCGGACACTATCCGGATCGAACTCTCCGGCCGTGGCGGGCACACCTCGCGGCCACACCTGACCGAGGACCTGGTGTTCGCGCTGGCCCAGATTGCCGTCAACGTGCCCGCGGTCCTGTCACGCCGCGTGGATGTCCGCAGTGGGGTGTCGGTGGTCTGGGGCCAGATCTCGGCGGGTTCCGCGCCTAACGCGATTCCTGGCATCGGCTACATGGCGGGCACCATGCGCTGCCTGGACCGTGAGGCCTGGCATGCCGCCGGTGAACTCCTGGACGAGGTGGTCCACGAGGTGGCGGGGCCCTACGGCGTGGAGGTCAAGCTGGAGCACACCAGGGGAGTGCCGCCAGTGGTGAACTCCGAACACGAAACGGCCATTATCGAGGCCTCCGCCCGCGCAGAGATCGGCGAGAATGCCGTGGTGCTCACGCCGCAGTCCATGGGCGGCGAGGATTTCGCCTGGTTCCTGGCCGAGCTGCCCGGCGCAATGATGCGCCTGGGCACAAAGACTCCGGGCGGCGAGGAATACGACCTCCACCGCGGCGACTACATCCTGGACGAGCGGGCGCTGGGCCATGGCATACGGGTCCTGACGGCAGCGGCCCTGCGCACCATCCGCGACCTTTAGGCGCCTGACGGGAAGGGCCCGAGCGCGGCACCTGCTGAAGTGCCGCGCGTCGGGCCTTCTTCTTGCCTTCCGCCCCGTTGCAACCAGCCACTTGAGTTGTGCACAATTTAATTGCTTGCTACTCTTCTAGGCATGAGTGAAACCCCCCGCCTGCACCGCCAGGTCTGTTTCGCGCTGTACTCGGCCTCCCGCGCCGCCACCGCTGTGTACAGGCCCGTTCTTGAAGACCTGGACCTGACCTACCCGCAGTACCTGGTAATGCTGGTGCTCTGGGAAAGTGAGCCGCGGGGCGTGAAGGAGCTGGGGGAGGAGCTCGGGCTGGACTCCGGTACCCTGTCGCCACTGCTGAAGCGCCTTGAAGCGCTGGGCTTTGTTGAACGCCGCCGGTCGGGCGAGGATGAGCGCCGGGTGGCCATCCACCTCACCCCTGCGGGACGAAGCCTCAGGGCAAAGGCCTCAGTGATCCCCCAACGGCTCGCGGACGCCGCGGGACTCCCGGCCGCGGAGCTCGACCAATTGCGCGAAACCCTCGGCAAGCTCACTGCCGCCCTCCATGGTGCGCTCTGACCGGCCCACGCCGCATCGACCACAACAGAACCCGATCCCAATAGAACGGATTATCCATGAAGCCCCTTTACACGGCAGAAGCCCTGGCCTCCGGCGAAGGCCGCGACGGTACCGCACGGACCAGCGACGGCAGGCTGGACGTTTCCCTCGCCAGTCCGGTGGAACTCGGCGGCAACGGCGCCGGGACCAACCCGGAGCAGCTGTTCGCCGCCGGGTACGCCGCCTGCTTCCATTCGGCGCTCCGCCTGGTGGCGCGCAAGGAACGCGCCGACCTGACCGACTCCGCGGTGGCCGCCAAGGTGCATCTCGGCCAGCTCGACGGCGGGGCAGCGTTCGGACTCGCCGCCGAACTTGAGATCGCGCTGCCGGCCCTGGACCTGGCCACCGCGGAGGCCCTGGTCGCCAAAGCGCACCAGATCTGCCCCTACTCCAACGCCACCCGCGGCAACATCAACGTGGACATCAGGGTCCTGGAGTACTCGGCATGAGCGCCACCCTTCCCGTCGCCACCCGTGAAATCCGCCTCGCCTCCCGTCCGGTGGGCCGGCCTGCCGGGGAGAACTTCCAGCTGGCCGAATCGCCGCTGCCTGAACTGGGCAATGGACAGATCATGGTCCGGAACCTCTATATTTCCGTTGACCCCTACATGCGCGGGCGCATGAATGACGTGAAGTCCTATTCCGCACCCTTCGCCGTGGGCGCAGCGCTCGACGGCGGTGCCGTGGGTGAGGTGATCGCATCCCGTTCCGCATCACACCAGGAGGGGGACGTCGTCGTGCACTCGCTCGGCTGGCGTGAACATGCCGTGCTGGACGCCGAAGCCGTAAAGCCGGCCCGCGCGGACCTGGCGCCGCCGTCAGCGTTCCTGGGAGCCCTTGGCATGACCGGCCTGACCGCCTACGCCGGGCTGCTCAAGGTCGCCCGGTTCGCCCCGGGCGACGCCGTATTTGTTTCCGGTGCGGCCGGGGCCGTCGGCTCGCTGGTGGGCCAGATTGCCAAGGCGATGGGCGCTTCGCGGGTCATCGGCTCCGCAGGATCACCCGCCAAAGTGGCCCGGCTGCTGGAGCTCGGGTTCGATGCGGCCTTCGACTACCACGACGGTCCCGTGCGGGAGCAGCTGGAAAAGGCGGCGGGCAGCGGCGGCATCGACGTCTACTTCGACAACGTGGGCGGCGAACACCTTGAGGCCGCCCTGTCAGTATTGAACGTTGGCGGACGGGTGGCCATGTGCGGAGCCATTGCGCAATACAACTCCACGCAGCCCACCCCGGCCCCACACAACCTGATGCTCGCTATCGGCAAGCAGCTCACCCTCCGGGGTTTCCTGGTGGGCGGACAGCAGCAGCACTCGGCGGAGTTCGCCGAAAAGATGGCAGGCTGGCTGGCGGACGGCACCGTGCGCTACGACGAAACGATCGTGGACGGGTTGGAGAACGCACCGCAGGCATTCATGGACCTGCTGGACGGTGCCAACACGGGCAAGATGCTGGTGCGGCTCTAGCTTCCCGCGCTGCCCGTGCAATAGGGGGTGCCGCATGGCAGCGGCACCCCCTACTGGTTGGTAACAACTTGTAAACAATCTCCGGAAAGACATCCTGCTGTGCTACTGGCACGTGGCGCAGGCCACTAAAGTAAGTGGCATCAGTGCGCTCCGGCGCAGTGCTGCGAGCCCTCAGTGACAACAGAATTTCAGTGCAGAAACGGACACTCATTGAATTCGAGCCGTAGCGCCACTCTTTTCATCCTGGAGGAATCTTGATGACATCACTGCGTGCACACCTCAAGCGCGGTTCGGTTGCAGGCCTGGCCACGGTGGGTGCCACAGCGCTCGTGCTGGCCGGTTGCGGTGCGCCCCCCGAAGCCGGCAGTGGCTCCACCGGCGGAGCCAGCGACTACACCGGCTGCATCGTCTCCGACTCCGGCGGATTCGACGACCAGTCCTTCAACCAGTCCTCCTACGAGGGCCTGAAGAAGGCAGAGGCTGACCTGGGCATCAAGGTCAACCAGGTCGAGTCCAAGACCAACAACGACTTCGAACCCAACCTCCGGGCAATGGTGACCGCGGGCTGTGACCTCACGCTGACCATCGGCTTCCTCCTGCGCGACGCCACCAAGACGATGGCGGAGGCCAACCCGGACAGCCACTTCGCGATCGTCGATGCCACCTATGAAACACCCATCGCGAACGTGAAGCCGATCATCTACGACACCGCCCAGGCGGCCTTCCTCGCCGGTTACCTCGCGGCAGGAACCACCAAGACCGGCACCGTGGCAACGTTTGGCGGCAGGAACATCCCCACGGTCACCATTTTCATGGACGGCTTCGCCGACGGCGTGAAGTACTACAACGAGCAGAAGGGCAAGGAGGTCAAACTCCTTGGCTGGGACAAGGATGCCCAGGACGGGACATTCACCGGCGACTTCGAGAAGCAGGACGTGGGCAAACAGGTCACCCAGAACTTCTTGGACCAGGGCGCCGACATCGTGATGCCGGTCGCCGGGCCGGTCGGCAAGGGAGCCGGTGCGGCGCTGAAGGATGCCAAAGCCGCGGGCAAGGACGTTAAGCTGATTTGGGTCGACTCTGACGGATACCTCACCGCCCCTGACTACAAGGACATCATGCTGTCCTCGGTGATGAAGACGATGGGTGAAGCTGTTGAAACAGTGGTCAAGGATGACAAGGAGGGGAAGTTCAGCAATGAACCCTATGTCGGCACCCTGGCCAATGACGGCGTCCAGCTGGCACCCTTCCACGACCTCGACTCCCAGGTTTCCGCCGAACTGAAGTCCGAGCTGGAGCAGATCGAGAAGGACATCATTGACGGCAAGCTGAAGGTTGAGTCCAAGGAAAGCCCCAAGGCCTGATCCTGCGCAAAGCGCCACCGCCCGGCCGGTCCAGCACCGGCTGTGCGGTGGCGCTTTTTGCTGGCCTGTAATTCCGGCCAGCCCCCGCTCCTCCCCGGGCCGCAGCCACTAGGCTGGTGCTGCAGCCATATATCCCGTCCAGTGGATCACTGGACGCTTCGAGATTGGTCAGAGTTTTGAAACTTGAACTCAGAGGAATCACCAAACGCTTTGGCACCCTGCTGGCGAACGACCACATCGACGTGGTGGTTGAATCCGGACAAATCCACTGCCTGCTCGGCGAAAACGGCGCCGGCAAATCCACGTTGATGAATGTGCTGTACGGGCTGTATGAGCCCTCCGAAGGCGAGATCCTGATCGACGACAAACCGGTGGCTTTCCGCGGCCCGGGTGACGCCATGGCTGCCGGCATCGGCATGGTGCACCAGCACTTTATGCTTGTGCCGGTCTTCACTGTCGCCGAAAACGTGGCCCTGGGCGCGGAACCCACCAAGGCCGCAGGCTTCCTCAACCTGGACGAAACCCGCCGCCGGATCAAGGAGATTTCAGACCAGTACGGCTTCGACGTCGATCCCGATGCCTTGGTGGAAGACCTCCCCGTTGGTGTCCAGCAGCGCGTGGAGATCATCAAGGCCCTGGTCCGCAACGCCAACGTCCTGATCCTTGACGAACCCACGGCTGTGCTGACACCCCAGGAGACCGACGAACTTCTTGACATCATGCGCCAGCTCAAGGCCGGCGGCACCTCGATCGTCTTCATCTCGCACAAACTCCGGGAGGTGAAGGAAGTTTCGGACACCATCACGGTCATCCGCCGCGGAAAGGTGGTGGGTTCCGCCGAACCCACCGCCCCCACTACGGAACTGGCGTCCATGATGGTGGGCCGGGCAGTGAGCCTGAACCTGGACAAGGAACCCGCCAAACCCCAGGAGAAAACCTTTGAGGTCCGCGACCTCACGGTCATCGCCCCCAGCGGCCAGCATGTGGTTGACGGACTCAGCTTCCACATCGCCCGGGGCGAAATCCTGGCCATCGCCGGGGTCCAAGGCAACGGCCAGACCGAACTGACGGAAGCAATTTTGGGGCTGCAGGAGCGCGTGTCCGGCTCCGTGACCCTGGACGGCCAGGAACTCCTGGGCCGCACCGTCAAGGAAGTCCTCAGGGCCGGCGTCGGATTCGTTCCGGAAGACCGCAAGGTGGACGGCCTGGTGGGCACCTTCTCCGTGGCCGAAAACCTGGTCCTGGACCTATACGACAAGCCTCCCTTCGCCAAGGGCATCAGCATGAGCCCGGCGAAGATCCTCGAAAACGCGCAGGCACGCATCGGCGAGTTCGACGTCCGCACTCCTTCCGCTGCTGCGGCCGCCGGGACGCTGTCCGGCGGCAACCAGCAGAAGGTGGTGATGGCGCGTGAACTCTCCCGGCCCCTGCGCCTGTTCATCGCCTCCCAGCCCACGCGCGGCGTGGATGTGGGCTCCATCGAGTTCCTGCACCGCCGGATCGTGGCCGAGCGCGACCAGGGAACGCCCGTCATGATCATCTCCACCGAACTGGACGAGGTGATGGAGCTGGCGGACCGCATCGCGGTCCTCTATAAGGGCAGGCTGGTGGGCATCGTTCCGGCCGGCACCAGCCGCGACACCCTGGGCCTGATGATGGCCGGCATCCCCCCGGAGGAACACGCGCACACGTCCCAGGCCGGACCGGCCGCAGCCATACCCACAGCCGCCACCCCAGACGCCGAGGGAGACGACCATGTCTGACAAGCATCCCCCCAAGCACGTGGCCGGAGAAGGGCCCCGCGCCACGCCTTCCGGCAAGCCGCACCACCAGGCCAGCCCGGCCGAAGAGGAAACCGCCGCCGTCGTCTCCGTTGACACTGCCGGCGGTGCCATGGAGCCCTCCGCCGTCCCCGCCACCGCCCAAAGCGGGCAGCTTCCGGGCGGCCCGGACACCGTGCTCCGCAGGATCTTCACCGGCAGCGGCATGGTCTCCGTCCTTGCTGTGCTGCTGGCCCTCATCATCGGCGGTCTGCTGATCGCCAGCACGGACCAGCGGGTGGCCACCACCTCCACCTACTTCTTCGCCCGGCCAGCGGACTTCCTCGGCGCGGTCTGGGACGCCGCCACCCGCTCCTATATTGCGCTGTTCCAAGGCTCGGTGTTCAACCCCCGCGGGAACAGTGTGGCAGCCCAGTTCGCGCCCTTCATGGAAACGCTCACCATCGCCACGCCGCTCATCACGGCCGGCCTTGGCGTGGCACTGGCATTCCGGGCAGGGCTCTTCAACATCGGCGCCCAGGGCCAGATCATCGTGGCCGGCATCTTCGCGGCGTGGGTCGGTTTCGCGCTGCACCTGCCCTTTGGCCTGCACCTGCTCCTGGTCCTGGTGGCGGGCATCGCCGGCGGCGCCCTGTGGGGCGGACTGGTGGGCGTGCTCAAGGCCCGAACCGGTGCCCACGAGGTCATCCTCACCATCATGTTCAACTACATCGCACTGTATTTCCTGCGATATCTCCTGAACACGCCAGCGTTCCAGCGCCCGGGGGAGTCGAACCCGATCTCCCCGATCCTTGACCCCACCGCCGTCTACCCGCAGATCTTCGGCACCCAGTACCGGCTCCACCTTGGCTTCATCCTGGCCATCGGGGCCACTGTCCTGGTGTGGTGGCTGCTGAACCGTTCCACCGTCGGCTTCGAATTTCGGGCTGTCGGCGCCAATCCGAAGGCAGCCCAGACCGCCGGCATCAACGTCTCTCGCTCCACCATCCTGGTGATGGCCCTGGCAGGCGCGCTGGCCGGCATGTCCGGCGTTGCCCAGGTGGCCGGAACCGAGAAGGTGCTCACGGACGGCGTAGCCGCCACCTACGGGTTTGACGCCATCACCGTCGCGCTGCTGGGACGTTCGACGCCGTGGGGCACCTTTGCCGCCGGCCTGCTGTTCGGCGCCTTCCGCGCTGGAGCGGTCCAGATGCAGATCCAGACCGGCACCCCCATCGACATCGTCCTGGTGGTCCAATCCCTGATTGTCCTGTTCATCGCGGCACCGCCGCTGGTCCGCGCGGTCTTCGGCCTGAACCCGCGGCGGAAGAAGCCCGCCCGTCCGGCCAAGTCGCGGCAGGCAGCCACTACCGGAGGTGCAGCATGAGCACAACAGTTTCGTCCCCCCGTCCGGGTACCCCGCAACCTGCCGGAACTGACACCGGTGCCGCCGCCCTGTCAGCCAAGCCTGTCAGCTGGAAGACTCCCGTCCTGCTCGCCGCCTTCGGGCTGATAGCACTGGTCTTCTTCGGACTCCTGGCCCCCAACCAGACAGCAAGCTTCGGCATCTCCACCGGCGAGGACTTCTTCCAGCTGCCCGCCCTTGCGGTGAACGCATCCGCCGGGGGCACTGTGCTGTCCGTCCTGATGCTGGGTCTGGCCGCCTACGCGGTGTACCTCAAGACGAAGGACCGGCCCGCGCCAGGCTGGCTGCCGGTGACTTTCATCGTCCTGTTCGTTGCGGCGTTCCTCATCTGGGTTGTGGGCGGCGCCCGTACGCCGAGCATCTCACTCGCCGGACTGATCGCGGGCTCCGTCACCCTTGCCGTTCCCCTGGTGTTCGGCTCGCTGTCGGGTGTCCTCTGCGAACGGGTGGGCGTGGTCAACATCGCCATCGAAGGCCAGCTGCTTGGCGGCGCCTTCACGGCGGCGATCGTGGCCAGCATGACGCAGAACCCGTTCATCGGGCTCCTCGCCGCCGCCGTCGCCGGAGCGCTCGTGTCCATGGTGCTGGCACTGTTCAGCATCAGGTACCTTGTGAACCAGATCATCGTCGGGGTCGTCTTGAACGTGCTCGTCTCGGGCGTCACCGGCTTCCTGTTCAGCACCGTCATGCAGGAGGACAGCGCCCGGTTCAACTCCCCGCCCGGGCTGGATGCGATCGAGATTCCGGTCCTGTCCAGTATCCCCATCATCGGTCCCATCCTGTTCCGGCAGTCCCTGGTGGGTTACCTGATGTACATTGCCGTCCTGGTGGTCTGGGTGGGCCTGTTCAAAACCCGGTGGGGCCTCCGGGTGCGGGCAGTGGGCGAACACCCGCAGGCCGCCGACACCCTGGGCATCAACGTCAACGCCACCCGCTTCTGGAACGTCACACTGGGTGGCGCCGTCGCCGGGATCGGTGGCTCCTTCTTCACCCTGGTGGCCATCGACAGCTTCACCAAGGAGATCTCCGGCGGCCGCGGGTTCATCGCACTCGCCGCCCTGATCTTTGGCCGGTGGAACCCGATCGGCGCATTCTTCGCGGCACTCCTCTTCGGATTCGCGGACAACCTGCAGAGCATCGTCACTATCATCGGGACCCCCGTCCCCAGCCAGTTCATGGCCATGCTGCCGTACCTGGTGACCGTCCTCGCCGTCGCCGGACTCGTGGGCAGGTCCCGGGGACCAGCAGCCAGCGGCATACCGTACGTCAAGGGATGACCGCCGTGGACCAGACAACCGCGGTGGACTGGCAGGCCCTGGAGGCAGCCGCCGTCGCCGCCATGCGGAACGCCTACGCGCCCTACTCGAAATTTCCGGTGGGGGCCGCGGCCCTCACCGGCGACGGGAGGATCGTCAGCGGCTGCAACGTGGAAAACGCCAGCTACGGGCTCACCCTCTGTGCCGAGTGCGCATTGGTGGGCAACCTGCAGATGACAGGCGGCGGGCTGCTGCGCGCGTTCTACTGCGTGGACGGCGGCGGCAACATCCTGATGCCCTGCGGCCGTTGCCGGCAGCTTCTCTACGAATTCCGCGCCCCGGACATGGAACTCATGACCACCCGGGGTATCAAGACCATGGACCAGGTGCTGCCTGACGCCTTCGGTCCCGAACACCTGGAGGAGACACGGTGACAGAGACCCGCGCAGCGAACAACACCGCCGAAGCATTCGATGCAGTGGACATCATCCGCACCAAGCGGGACAAGGGCACACTGAGCCCCAAACAAATCGACTGGACCATTGATGCCTACACCCGGGGTGCCATCGCGGACGAACAGATGGCCGCGCTCAACATGGCAATCCTGCTGAACGGCATGAACCGTACGGAGATTGCCCGCTGGACCGCCGCGATGATCGCCTCCGGCGAGACGATGGACTTCTCCAGCCTCCGCCGGCCCGACGGTGGCCTGAAATACACCTCGGACAAGCATTCGACCGGCGGTGTCGGGGACAAGATCACCCTGCCGCTGGCTCCGCTGGTGGCAGTGTTCGGCGTCGCCGTGCCGCAGCTCTCCGGCCGCGGCCTGGGACACACCGGCGGGACCCTGGACAAGCTGGAGTCCATCCCCGGCTGGCGTGCATCCCTCCGCAACGAGGAAATGCTGGCCCAGCTGCAGGACGTGGGCGCCGTGATCTGCGCCGC
The DNA here is from genome assembly GCF_059090085.1 of Arthrobacter sp. K4-10C. Taxonomy (NCBI): domain Bacteria; kingdom Bacillati; phylum Actinomycetota; class Actinomycetes; order Micrococcales; family Micrococcaceae; genus Arthrobacter; species Arthrobacter sp. K4-10C. The sequence continues at coordinate 43,730 of NZ_JBNHFI010000002.1, forward strand.
CGGCGCCGGCCTGGCACCCGCCGACAAGAAGCTGTATGCCCTGCGGGACGTCACAGGAACCGTGGAAGCCATTCCGCTGATCGCCTCGTCCATCATGAGCAAGAAGATCGCCGAAGGAACCGGCTCCCTGGTGCTCGACGTCAAGGTGGGCAGCGGCGCCTTCATGAAGGACGAAGCCTCCGCACGGGAGCTTGCCGAGACCATGGTGGCCCTCGGAAAGGATGCCAGCGTCAACACGGTGGCCCTGCTGACCAACATGGACACCCCGCTGGGACTCACGGCCGGAAACGCCATTGAGGTGGAGGAATCCGTGGAAGTCCTGGCGGGCGGCGGCCCCGCCGACGTGGTGGAGCTGACGGTCAGGCTCGCCGAGGAAATGCTCACCGCTGCAGGCGTACCCGGCGCCGATCCTGCGGCCGCGCTGAAAGACGGCCGTGCCATGGACGTGTGGAACCGGATGATCGAGGCGCAGGGCGGCGATCCCCGCGCCAAGCTGCCGGTGGCACGTGAGTCCGAAACGGTCTACGCCCCTGCGGACGGGGTGCTTGTGGAACTCGACGCCCTGGCCGTGGGCATTGCCGCGTGGCGACTGGGTGCGGGACGCGCGCGCAAGGAAGATGCGGTGCAGGCAGGGGCAGGCGTCCGGATGCATGCCAAACCCGGCGCAATGGTGCGGGCCGGCGAACCGCTGATGACCCTGCTCACGGACACCCCGGAACGGTTTGCGCGCGCCAGGGAAGCCCTGGAACACGCTGTGGTCATCGCCCCCGAAGGATCAAGGCCGGCGCAGCGGCTGATCCTGGACCGCATAGCATAGGGGATCATGCAGGCCGTCAATGACTTCATCCTCGCCGCAGCCGGGCAGCCCTGGGTGCTTTTCCTGGTGCTGGCGTGCTGCATCATTGACGGCTTCTTTCCCCCCATTCCCAGCGAATCCGTGGTGGTGGGGTTGTCCGCCGTGGCTGCCACGGCGGACGTCCCCAACCCGTGGCTCCTGGTGTTGGTGGCTGCTTTGGGCGCCTTCTCCGGGGACAACATCGCCTACCTGATAGGGCGCCGGGTTGGCACCACCCGCTGGTCGTGGATGCGCCGTCCACGCATGCAAAGCGCCTTCCGCTGGGCCGGCGGGGAACTCCGGAAACGCCCCGCCTCGCTCATCCTCGTTGCCCGGTTCGTGCCCATCGGCCGGGTGGCCGTGAACCTGACAGCCGGGGCAACGCAGTACAACCACCTCCGTTTCATCGGCCTCACAACACTTTCGGCCGTCCTCTGGGCGGGGTACTCCGTGGGGATCGGGCTGTTTTTCGGCCAATGGTTCGAGGAGAACCACCTGCTGGGCGCCGTCATCGCCATCGTGTGCGCCGTGGCGCTCGGCATCGTGGTGGACGTGGTGATCAACCGCATCCGCCGGACGACTCCCGTCGTCGAACGGATGCGGGAACCCGAGGCCTGACGGGCACCGGAAATATCACCCGCAGGGACGACGCGCAGGGGCGGCTGGCGGGGATAGCGTGAAGGGTGTTCCCGGGGCCGGGGCGTAGCGAACGACGCCCCGGCCATGGGACACTTAGGAACGATTTCCGCTACGGCAGCGTCGCTATGGCTGCGTCATCATTGTCAGGAGCAAGACCGCGTGGAGTTTGTTAATGAGGCCGTGCTCCATGCAGCGGGCCAGTGGTGGATTTACCCCGTCCTGCTTGTTTTTTTCTTCGTGGACGGCTTTGCCATGGTGGTCCCGAGCGAAACCCTCATCGTGGCGCTGGCGGCCTTCGCCAGGCACAGCGGGGAACCCAACCTCTGGATCCTGGGAAGCACCGCACTGGTCGGGGCCATCGCCGGCGACAACATGGCCTTCATGCTGGGACGCCGGATCGGGCTTGACCGCTGGAAATGGATGCGCCGGCCCAAGGCGAAGAAGGCCTTCGGCTGGGCACGCTACGAACTGGACAAACGCGGGGCGGTATTGATCTTCACCGCCCGGTACATCCCCTGGGGCCGGGTAGCCGTTAACTACGTGGCCGGAAGCACCGGCTTCGCGCACCGCAGGTTTTTCCTGCTGGACGCCTTTGCCTGCATCACCTGGGTGGGCTACTCCATCGGCATCGGTCTGCTGGCCAGTTCCTTCCCCTGGCTGCACCACAACCCCCTGCTCAGTGCCGGCATCGCGGTCGTCTTCGCTATCCTCCTGGGAATTCTCATCGACCACGTGCTCCGCTGGTGGCACAAACACCTGGCCCGCAACGACGCCAAAGAAGTGGATGAATGGCTCGACGGCGGTCCCTCCGGCGCCCTTAACGGCCAGGCCGGCTCCACCCTGCTCGCCCCGTCCGCAGACGGACCGGCAGCAACCTAGCGGCTGGCTTTGCGCCCCTGCCCACCCTAAGGTGGGAACGTGACTGAGCCTATTGTTGACGCTGCCCCTGCCATCGATTTTGACCTGAAGAGCCTGCCCAAGGTTTCGCTTCACGACCACCTGGACGGAGGCCTCCGTCCGGCAACCATCATCGATCTGGCCAAGGGCGTCGGGCACACCCTTCCGTCCACCGATCCCGTGGCCCTGGGCCAGTGGTTCCGTGAATCCGCAGACTCCGGCTCGCTGGTCCGCTACCTTGAAACCTTCGACCACACGGTCGCGGTCATGCAGACGCACGAAGGCCTGTTCCGGGTCGCCAAGGAATTCGTCGAGGACCTGGCAGACGACGGCGTGGTGTACGGCGAAGTGCGGTGGGCCCCCGAACAGCACCTGCAGAAGGGCCTCACGCTCGACGAAGCCGTTGAAGCGGTGCAGGAAGGCCTTGAGGCCGGCGTGGAGGCGGTGGGGGAGAGCGGCCGCGAAATCCAGGTGGGCCAGCTGATCACGGCGATGCGCCATGCCGACCGTGGCCAGGAGATCGCCGAGCTCGCCGTCCGCCACCGCAACCGCGGTGCCGTCGGCTTCGACATCGCCGGCGCGGAAGACGGCTTCCTGCCGGCGCGCTTCAAGGACGCCTTCACCTACCTGGCGCAGCAGAACTTCCCCGCCACCGTCCACGCCGGCGAAGCCGCCGGGCTGGAAAGCATCCAGTCCGCGCTCGTGGACGGCCGCGCGCTGCGGCTGGGCCACGGCGTGCGGATCGCCGAGGACATCATGGTGGAATTCGACGACGGCTCCTCCGAAGGTGGAGAGGACACCATTGGCCTGGTCACCCTGGGCGACCTCTCGAGCTGGATCCGCGACCGCGGCATCGCCCTGGAAATCTGCCCCTCCTCGAACCTGCAGACCGGTGCAATTGCCGCGTTCGGCGACGGCATCGACAGCCACCCGCTGGACATGCTGTACCAGCTTGGCTTCAACGTCACCATCAACACGGACAACCGGCTGATGAGCGGCGTCACCCTCACGGACGAGTTCGAGCTCCTGGTGGAAACTTTCGACTACGACCTCGATGACCTGCTTGAGATCACCCTGAACGCCGCGGAGGCCTCCTTCCTGCCGCTGGAGGAGAAGGAAGCGCTGGTGGAGTACATCAACGACGCCTATGCAAACCTTGGCTGAAACTCCCGCTGAGCGGCTGGTGACCGTCATAGGCCAGCTGCGCGAGCACTGCCCCTGGATGGGTGCCCTGACGCACGCCTCACTGGTGGAATACCTCCTCGAGGAGGCCTACGAAGTGGCCGAAACCATCGAGACAGGCAATCCCGACGCCGAACTCCGGGGAGAGCTGGGTGACGTACTGCTGCAGGTGGTGCTGCACGCCCGGCTCGCCCAGGAGCGCGGTGCTTTCACGTTCGACGACGTCGCCCGCGGCCTGGCTGCCAAGATGGTCCGCCGGAACCCGCACGTTTTCCGGCCTGACGGCTCGTTGCAGGACACCTTTCCCGCAACGGTTGAGGAAATCGTGCAAAAGTGGGACGCCGTCAAACGGGCGGAACATCCTGCCCGTGCCAGCCATTTCGACGGCATTCCACACGCCCTTCCCGCACTTGCGCGTGCCCAGAAGTCTGTGGACCGTGCGGCCCGCGCACAAGCCCCTTTGCCCGCGGAAGCCCCCATCCCCGAAACGGAGGAGGAACTGGGGGAGCTGCTGCTCGCCGTCGTACGCTCGGCGCATGAGGCCGGCTTCGACGCCGAACGTGCACTGCGCGGTGCTGTCCGCCGCTACCAGCAGGGGAAATCCTGATACCAACACCATCATGACGTCCGGGGCCGGACAGGTTTCCGTAACCCGCACCACTCTCGACTACGCTAGTCCGTGACGAGTACGTCGAGTTTTCCGCTAGATTCCCCCCGTTAATCGCCCATAAGGAGCAAATTCATGGCGCTTATCGATGCCATCCACGCACGCGAGATCCTCGATTCCCGTGGCAACCCGACCGTAGAAGTTGAGGTCCTGCTTTCCGACGGCCAGATCGGCCGTGCAGCAGTACCCTCCGGCGCTTCCACCGGTGAGCACGAGGCTGTTGAGCTGCGTGACGGCGACAAGGGCCGTTACCTCGGCAAGGGCGTACAGAAGGCTGTCGACGCGATCCTCGACCAGATCGCTCCGGCCCTGACCGGCTTCGACGCCACCGACCAGCGCAGCATCGACCAGGCCATGCTGGACCTGGACGGCACCCCCAACAAGGGCAAGCTGGGCGCCAACGCCATCCTGGGTGTTTCCCTCGCCGTGGCCAACGCAGCTGCCGCCTCTGCCGACCTGCCCCTCTACAAGTACCTGGGCGGCCCGAATGCGCACGTCCTGCCCGTGCCGTTGATGAACATCCTGAACGGCGGCTCCCACGCGGACTCCGACGTCGACATCCAGGAATTCATGATCGCCCCCATCGGCGCCGAGACCTTCTCCGAGGGCCTGCGCTGGGGCGTGGAGGTTTACCACAACCTCAAGTCGGTGCTGAAGGAAAAGGGCCTGTCCACGGGCCTGGGCGACGAAGGCGGCTTCGCCCCGAACCTGCCCTCCAACCGTGCTGCGCTGGACCTGATCCAGGAAGCCATCAAGAACGCCGGCTACACCCCGGGCAAGGACATCGCACTGGCGCTGGACGTCGCATCCTCCGAGTTCTTCAAGGACGGTGCCTATCAGTTCGAGGGCAAGTCGCTGAGCTCCACCGAGATGAGCGCCTACTACACGGAACTCGTGTCCGACTACCCGCTGGTGTCCATCGAGGACCCGCTGGACGAGAACGACTGGGATGGCTGGAAGACCCTCACCGACGCCATCGGTGACAAGGTCCAGCTGGTGGGCGACGACCTGTTCGTCACCAACCCCTCCATACTGCAGCGCGGCATCGACACCCGGACCGCCAACTCGCTGCTGGTCAAGGTCAACCAGATCGGCTCCCTGACGGAGACGCTGGACGCCGTCAGCCTGGCCCAGCGCGCCGGCTACACCACCATCACCTCCCACCGCTCCGGCGAGACCGAGGACACCACCATCGCCGACATCTCGGTGGCAACCAACGCCGGCCAGATCAAGACCGGCGCACCGGCCCGCTCCGAACGCGTCGCGAAGTACAACCAGCTGCTGCGCATCGAAGAGGAGCTCGACGACGCCGCACGCTACGCAGGCCGCAGCGCGTTCCCGCGTTTCAAGGGCTAGTAGCCGCGTAAACCAATGACCGGTGGCTATGGTTGAAAGACCATAGCCACCGTTATTGTTTTTGCAGCACACGTCAGCCCGGTTGCTGTGCAGCGCCGTTTTGTTGTTCAGCACAGACAGTGGCGGCCGCAGGCAGGCCGCGTTCAGGAGTGTCATGGCTACCCGCCGTCCCCAAGTCCCCAAGGTCAGCCCCGCCCGTCCAGCCAGGGATTCCTCCGACGGTGCCGACGTCATCCAGGCGGACTTCGGTTCGGCCAAGGACAAACCAAGCCGGGAACGCCCAGCCACGGCCGCTGGCGATGACACAGCTGGCACCCGCGACACAGCTGGTCCCCGCGACACAGTACGTCCCCGCGACACAGCTGGCGCCCCGTCCGGCGGCAAGGGCGGCGCGGCCTCCGGCCCTTCCGCCGACGACCACCAGCAGCCTGTTCCGGCGAAGGCATTTTCCGGCCGGATGCTGGCACTGGCCGTGGTGATGGTCGCCATCACCATCATGTTGGCGCCCACCGTCAAGATCTTCTTCGACAAGAAGGCTGAAATCGAGGCGCTCAATGCCGACATCGCCGCGCGGGAGGCCGAAGGCGACCGGCTCCGCCAGCAGGTCTCCCGCTGGCAGGACCCCAACTACGTGAAACAGCAGGCCCGGGACCGCATTAACATGGTTATGCCGGGCGAAACCGGCTACTGGGTCTTTGGCAGCGACTTGCCTGCAGGAGACGCCAGCGGCCAGACCGGTGCAGCAGCACAAGACCCCGCCGATCTGCCGTGGGTGGATTCCCTGTGGGAGTCCATCGAGCGCGCGGCCACAGACTGAACCGCAAAAGGAAGGACGGCCCGCGAGAGTGGAACACAACACGGCAGCCGCCCGGGATGAATCCCGCCAACCATCAGCACACGACCTTGAAGTACTGAGCCGGCAGCTGGGACGGCCGGTCCGCGATGTGGTGGAAATCCCTGCCCGCTGCGTTTGCGGCAACCCGCTCGTGGCGGCAACGGCGCCGCGGCTAAGCAATGGCACCCCGTTCCCCACCACCTTCTACCTGACCCACCCCGTGATCACGTCCGCGGTCTCCAGGCTTGAAGCCGCAGGCGTCATGAACACCATGAACGAGCAGCTGGCCGACGACCCCGGCCTGGCCGCCGCCTACCGTGCCGCGCACGACGCGTACCTGGCAGCAAGGGACGCAATCGGCCGGCGGTCCGGCATCGGCGCAGTTCCCGAAATCGATGGAATCTCTGCCGGGGGCATGCCTACCCGCGTCAAATGCCTCCATGTCCTGGTGGGGCAGTCGCTCGCGGCCGGGCCGGGGGTAAATCCCCTCGGGGACGAGGCGCTGCTTCAGATCAGCGAGTGGTGGACCGTGGACAGATGCTACTGCGAGGGCGCCTGGGACACCACCGGGGACGCTCCCTCCAAGGACCTCAGCCGGCACGGGCCGCAGGGCCTGCCGGACATCGTTGGCCGCCCCGCCCCGGTGCGGAATTCCGCCACCCAGGCCGAGGCCGCCCAATGACGCGCGTCGCCGCCATCGACTGCGGCACCAATTCGATCCGCCTTCTGATCGCCGACATCAAGCGCAGCAACGGCACCACCAGCCTCACCGACGTGGTCCGTGAGATGCGCGTGGTCCGGCTGGGAGAGGGCGTGGACGCCACCGGCGAACTTGCCCCCGGCGCACTTGAACGCACGTTCGCTGCCACCGCCGATTACGCACAGCTGATCCGCCACCACGGGGCCGAGGCAGTCCGCTTCGTGGCAACCTCCGCCAGCCGGGATGCCCGCAACCGGGACGTCTTCGTGGACGGAATCCGCCACCTCCTGGGCGTGGAACCGGAAGTGATTTCCGGGGACGAGGAAGCCGCACTGTCCTTTGCCGGCGCCAGCAGCGTCCTGCCTATCCTGGACGGCCACGAGGTGCTGGTCGTGGATCTGGGCGGCGGCAGCACGGAGTTCGTCCTGGGCACCGCACAAGGCGTCACCGCGGCGAAGTCAGTAGACATCGGCTGCGTCCGGCTGACCGAACGGCACCTGCGGAACGATCCGCCCACCGCCGAACAGATAGCGGCGGCGGAAGCCGACGTGGACGCAGCCATCGCCCGTGCAGGACAGGACGTTCCGCTGGAACGCGCCACCGCCGTCGTCGGCGTTGCCGGCTCCATTACCACCATCACCGCCCACGCGCTCCGCTTGCCCGAATACACTCCGGACGTGATCCACGGCGCCGAGCTCCCCATTGATACCGTCCGCGCCGCCTCAACGGAACTCCTGGAGATGGTCAGGTCCGAACGCGCAGGGCTGCCGTACATGCACCCCGGCCGCGTGGATGTCATCGGCGCCGGGGGACTGGTATGGCGCCGGATCCTCGAACGCCTCCGCGAGCTTAGCGGTGGCCGGATCAGCACCGCGACAGCCAGCGAGCACGACATCCTCGACGGCATCGCGCTGAGCATCGGCTGAGCAGGATGCGATTCTCCACCGAACCCGTGCTGCACAGGACAGGGGCCGCGGCACTTGCCCTGGTCCTGGCCGCCTGCTGTCTTTGTGCCGGCCTTGTTACTGCTCCTGCAGCACACGCGGACGAGTGGCGCGACAAACAGTACTGGCTGGCAGATTCAGGCATCACCAAGGCCTGGGAAGTGTCCAAGGGTGCCGGCGTCAAGGTCGCCGTCATCGACAGCGGCGTGGACGCCCAGCACCCTGACCTGAAGGGCGCGGTGGCAGGCGGCTACGACGCTTCAGGCTCCGGCCAGCCCAACGGCCAGAAGAGCGTCGGGTCGAAGCCCGAACATGGCACCCTGGTTGCCACCATGCTTGCCGGACGCGGACACCAGCCCGCCCGTGCAACGCCCACGCCCGCCCCCGGCGCTGCCGCGCAGGCTCCGGACGGGATCATGGGTGTGGCCCCGGAGGCGCAGATCCTTGCGGTGTCCACCTGGCTTGGCTCACCCAACCCCTCCGGCAAAAGTGACCAGGACCAGATCCCCGAAGCCGTCAGGTGGGCAGTGGACAACGGCGCCAAAGTCATCAACATTTCACTGGGCAGCACCACCCCCCAGTGGCCGCAAAGCTGGGATGCCGCCTTCCTCTACGCCGAACAGAAGGACGTGGTCATCGTGGCCGCGGCCGGCAACCGGATCGGCGGGAACACGCAGGTTGGCGCCCCGGCCACCATTCCGGGCGTCCTCACCGTCGCCGGCCTGGACCGTACCGGAACGGCCAGCGTCGACGCGTCCTCGCAGGGCATCAGCATCGGCGTGGCGGCACCGGCCCAGAACCTGCTGGGCGGCGTCCCGGGCGGGGGATACGCCGAATGGGCCGGGACCTCCGGCTCCACGCCCATTGTTGCCGGCGTGGCAGCCCTGATCCGCTCCAAATGGCCCTCCATGAGCGCCAAGCAGGTCATCAACCGCATCATCTCCACCGCCAAGGACGCCGGCGCCCCCGGCAAGGACCCCCTCTACGGCTACGGGATCCTCAACGCGGAAGCGGCGCTGAAGGATGACGTTCCCGAAGCGAAGAGCAACCCGCTGGGGACCATCGCCGAATGGATCAGGGTCCACCGGCGCGGCAACCTGGCCACCCCCACCCCGGTGCCCACCGCCGAGGCACCCGTTGCGGCGCCGGCGCTTCCCGAGCCGACCGTTCCCGCAGCGGAACCGCCGTCCCAGCGGGACACCGCCGTAGGCGCCGCCGTCGTCATCGGTTTCGCCCTGCTGTTCGCAGCCATCATCGCAGCAGCGGCAATCCAGTTGAGAAGGGCAGCCAAGGATCCGGCCCTCACTGCGGAGGAGCCAGAAACAGGGGCCGTGGAAAGGGTGGATTCAGGGCGGAAATCCTGACGCTCCAAGCCCTCGCAGCAGTTAGTGAAGATTTTCACAAAGTACGCTATCCTTAAACTATGGCAACCACCCCAGAGCTCCAGGACCGTCCCAGGGTACTCGTCGTCGGCGGCGGGTACGTCGGCCTGTACGTAGCACTCAAACTGCAGAAGAAGATCGCGAACGCCGGTGGCATCGTCACCCTCGTGGATCCACTGCCCTACATGACTTACCAGCCGTTCCTTCCCGAGGTAGCGGGCGGCAACATCGAGGCCCGCCACGCGGTGGTGTCCCACCGCAAGCACCTCAAGCAGACCGAACTGATCCAGGGCCGAGTCACCTCGATAGACCACGCCAACCGCACCGCCGTTGTGGCTCCCGCGGACGGCGGCGAACACTTCGAAATTCCCTACTTCGACGTTGTCCTGGCGGCAGGTGCCATCACCCGCACTTTCCCCATCAAGGGCCTAGCGGATAAGGGCATCGGCCTGAAGACCATCGAGGAAGCCGTTGCGCTGCGTAACAAGGTCCTGGATCGCATTGAGGTTGCCTCCACCATGACCGATCCGGCTGCCCGCGCCAAGGCCCTCACCTTTGTGGTGGTCGGCGGCGGCTTCGCGGGCATCGAGTGCATCACCGAGATGGAGGACCTTGCCCGCGCCGCAGTGCGGAACAACCCGCGGATCAAGCAGGAGGAAGTCCGCTTCGTCCTGGTGGAAGCCATGGGCCGCATCATGCCCGAGGTCACTGCGAAGCAGGCCGAGTGGGTCGTGGAACACCTGCGCAGCCGCGGCATCGAGGTCCTGCTGAACACCTCGCTGGACAGCGCCGAAGGCACCCTCAAGCTCATCAACCTCCCGGACAAGACCCCTGCCCAGGAATTCGTAGCGGACACCCTCGTGTGGACGGCCGGCGTGCAGGCCAACCCCATGGTCCGCTCCACTGACTTCCCGCTCGAGCCCCGCGGCCGCGTCCGCGTCCTCCCGGACCTGCGCGTTGGCGGCGATGAAGGAATCGTGGACAACGCCTGGGCCGCCGGCGACATCGCGGCCGTACCCGACCTCACCGGCAAGGGCCTGCCGGACGGAACCTGCGTGCCCAACGCGCAGCACGCCCTCCGCCAGGCCAAGCGCCTTGCCAAGAACCTGTGGGCCTCGCGCTGGGAGAAGCAGCTGAAGGACTACAAGCACAAGAACCTCGGCGCAGTGGCAGGCTTCGGGGAGTGGAAGGGCGTCGCCAACATCAACCTGGTTGGCAGCATCGGACTCAAGGGCGGACTGGCCTGGCTGGCCCACCGCGGTTACCACGGCCTCGCCATGCCCACGTTCGAGCGCAAGTTCCGGGTGATCTTCAACTGGATCATCAGCTTCTTCGCCGGCCGCGACACCACCCAGCTGATGGACCTGGACAACCCGCGCGGTGCCTTCGTGGCTGCCGCCACCCCGGCTCCCAAACCGGCCGCCGCTCCCGCACCGGCTGCGCCTGCCGCGCCCGCCGCCGGCGGGGCCGGCTCGACAGCGGTGCAGGCCAAGGAATCCGTGACGGCCCAGGCCAAGTAGACACGCAGTGCCCGACGGCGGCTGTCCCTTTCGAGGGGCAGTCGCCGTTTTTGCGTCGGCGGCCCCTCGAACGGGATAGCCCACCCACGCGGCCGCATCCAGGACGTACAGGCTGCCCCTGCCCCTGCCGGTGAAGACTGCCTCCTAGACTGGGCTCATGAACGGCGAAAATAACCTGCAGGCCCTGCTGGCCGGGCTGCACCCCGTGCAGCGCAGCGGCGAGTACGTCTATGTCCTCTGGCCTCATGGACGGCCGCTTGCCGCCGGCATTGAGGCAGCGGTACGGGAGGCCGAAGGCCTGACCGTGGTGCTGCCGCGCCTTGAGGCGGACAGGCAGGGGCTGTCCTACGACTTCGTCGGAACGTGGATCACGCTGCAGATCCACTCGGACCTCGAAGCGGTTGGACTTACCGCTGCCGTCAGCAGGACATTGGCGGAAGCCCGGATCAGCTGCAATGTCCTTGCAGGTTTCCACCACGACCACCTGCTGGTGCCGGTCGCGGATGCTCCACGGGCCCTTGAGGTCCTTGCTGAACTTGCTGACCGCAGCCGGGACGTGCACCGGCCTAAGCTGCAGTTGCGCAGCGAGACCCCGGCGGACCGGGCTGCCATCCTGGCCCTGACCGCTGACGCCTTCGCCGTATCTCCAGCGACGGGACTTCCGGCAGAAGGGGAGCCTGTGGAAGTGAAAGTGCTTCGCGGATTGTTTGAGGCTAAAGAGTACATTCCGGACTTCAGCGTGGTGGCAGTTCTGGACGGGGACATTGTTGGCCACTCCATCAGCACCCGCGGGTGGGTGGGTGATCAGGGCCTCCTGGGGCTTGGCCCGATTGGCGTTACCCCCCGGCTGCAGCGGCACGGCATCGGGTCGGCGCTCATGAAGGAAACCATCGACAGGGCCAACGCAGCAGGGGAGCGCGGAATAGCGCTGCTGGGCAGCCCCGACTATTACTCCAGGTTTGGTTTTGTCCCGGCGTCCACCCTCGGTGTTCAACCACCGGAGCCGGAGTGGGGAGACTACTTCCAGCTCCTGCCGCTCGCCCTCTGGCCAGGTGGTATCCACGGGACGTTCCGGTACGCCGCACCGTTCTCGCTCGCCTGACGGGATACGATTGTCCCGGCGCCCCAGTAGCCCAATTGGCAGAGGCATCGGACTTAAAATCCGCGTGTTGTGGGTTCGAGTCCCACCTGGGGTACAAGAAGAAGCCGGAGGCCGCAGGGCCCGTGGCAGGAAGCCGTCCGCATCCTACGGGCGGCTTCCCCCGTTTAATTCCACATATGCAACGACTGTTATAAGGATGTGACCTCACTCACTTATCTTCGCCCGGGATATGCACTAGCTTGAAGCTAAATCAGGAACACCTGGTTTTTCGTGTCAAAGGCCGTTCGCACCTTTAGATCGAGGAGCTCGTAAATGACTTTAATCCCCCACGCGGGAACCCGCGTTGCCAAGCTGACAGCGCTTGGCATCGGCGTGGCCTTTATGGCAACGGCTTGCGGCGGTTCGTCCACACCCACGGCAACCGAAACCGCCACCGGATCAGCGGCAGGAATTGCATGCCCTGCCCCCGGTTCTACGGGCGGAAGCACAGCCCAGGCGACTGGCGCGGGCGGCGCGGTCCCACCGTCCAAGGGTGCAACCGAAACACCCCTTAAGCTCGGTTCGCTGCTGCCCACCACGGGTTCGCTGTCTTACTTGGGCCCGCCGGAAATTGCCGGTGTTAACCTTGGCGTGAAGGAAGTCAATGACGCTGGCGGCGTCCTGGGCAAGCCCATCGAGGTCGTTCACCGGGATTCGGGCGACACCAAGACGGACATTGCAACCCAGTCCACGTCCGCTTTGCTCGGCCAGGGCGTCAACGCCATTATCGGTGCTGCCTCCTCCGGCGTATCCAAGACGGTCATCAACCAGATCACGGGCGCCAATGTGCTGCAGTTCTCGCCCGCCAACACCTCGCCGGACTTCACCACGTGGGACGACAAGGGCCTGTACTGGCGCACAGCGCCCTCTGATGTCCTCCAGGGCAAGGTCCTGGGTAACTACATGGCCACCTGCGGCGCCCAAACGGTCGGCATGATCGTCCTGAATGACGCCTATGGCACAGGGCTGGCGACCAACATCAAGGCCGCTTTCGAATCAGCCGGTGGCAAGGTCGTAGCGGAGGAGCTCTTCAACGAGGGCGACACCCAGTTCAGCAGCCAGGTGGACAAAGTCATCGCAGCCAAGCCGGATGCAATCGCCCTGATCACTTTCGACCAGGCCAAGAGCATCATCCCGCTGATGACCGGCAAGGGTGTAAAGTCCACCCAGATGTTCCTGGTTGACGGCAACACCTCGGATTACAGCAAGGACTTCCAGCCCGGCACCATGCTGGGAGCCCACGGCACCTTCCCGGGTACCTTCGCCAATGAGGCCTTCACAAAGAAGCTTCTGGAAATCGATCCGGCGCTGAAGGACTTCACCTACGGCGGCGAATCCTACGATGCTGTGAACCTGATCGCACTGGCGGCTGAAGCTGCCGGCAGCACCAGCGGCCCTGAGATCGCAAAGCAGCTCAAGGGAGTCTCGGAGTCCGGTGAGAAATGCACCAGCTTCCCCTCCTGCGTAACCCTGCTGCGCGAGGGCAAGGACATCGACTACGACGGCCAGTCCGGCCCTATAACGTTCTCCGACGCCGGTGACCCGACCGAGGCTTACATCGGCATCTACGAGTACACCAACGACAACAAGCTCAAGCCCCTCCAGTCGGAGTTCGGCAAGCTGTAGTCGGCACTCCCGACACACCAAAAAGCCCCTGTCCAACGGGACAGGGGCTTTTTTGGTGCCGTTTGCTCTACTCCACGGTATCTGCCAGCGTGCCGAGATACAGCTGAATGACCTTGGGGTCCTTCATTAGTTCGCGTCCGGTTCCGGTGTAGGCATCCCTGCCCTGGTCCAGGACGTAGCCGCGGTCGCAAATCTGGAGGCAGCGCCGGGCATTCTGTTCCACCATAATCACAGAGACGCCGGCCCGGTTGATCTCATGGACGCGCAGGAAGGTTTCGTCCTGCTTGACGGGGGAGAGGCCCGCGGACGGCTCGTCGAGCAACAGCACAGCCGGATCCATCATCAGTGCCCTGCCCATGGCCACCATCTGGCGCTCACCGCCGGAGAGCGAGCCGGCACGCTGCGCCCGGCGCTTGCCGAGTTCAGGAAAAAGGCCGGTGACGAAGTCAAACCGCTCGGCGAAGTCCTTGGGCCGCTGGAACATCCCCATCTGCAGGTTTTCCTCGATGGTCAGGGTGGCGAAGACGTTGTTGGTCTGCGGGACGAAACCTACGCCCCGGGTCACCAGCTTGTTCGCTTTCAGCCCTGTGATGTCCTGTCCGCGGACAACAACGGTTCCGGAGTGAACTTTCACGAGGCCGAACATGGCTTTCAGCAGCGTGGACTTGCCAGCTCCGTTAGGCCCGATGATTCCGATCAGTTCACCCCTGCGGGCCTCGATGCTGCAGCCGTTCAGGATGTTGACCCCTGGAAGGTAACCGGCCACAAGGTCGGTGACCTTAACCACCGAGTCGCTGTCGCTGACCGGCTGTGCGGCGGGTGCCGTGCTGGTGCTGCTCATTGGGTGCCCTTCTCTGTGCTGCCGGTCTCCGTGCTTCCGTGGCGGCCGCGGGCGGGTTCGTTGCCCTCAACTGCCACGACATCGGCGGCGATGATGCCGGCGTTCTCTGTTCCAACGATCGATTCCTCGTCAGCCACAAGTTCTGCTGCTAGCTCCTTGATACCTTCGGAGTCTCCAAGGTCGACATCGTGATGGGCGCCCAGGTAGGCGTCGATGACGGCAGGGTTTTTCATCACCTCACCGGGAGGACCTTCCGCAACCACCTTGCCCTCAGCCATGACCACTACCCAGTCCGCGATGTGCCGGACCATGTGCATGTCGTGTTCGACAAAGAGGACCGTCATGCCTTCGGCTTTGAGGTTCTTGATGTGGTCCAGCAGGGACTGCGTCAACGCGGGGTTGACGCCTGCCATGGGCTCATCAAGCATCACCAGCTTGGGCCGGACCATGAGGGCACGGGCCATCTCAAGGAGCTTGCGCTGGCCGCCCGAGAGGGAGGCCGCGTAGTCGTCTTTTTTGGCGTCGAGCTTGAACTTCTCCAGCAGGACATCGGCTTCGGCCGTAATCTGCTTTTCCCTGCCGCCCCAGATGCCCTTGAACAGGGCCTTGGCGAGGCTTTCACCGGGCTGGTTTGAGGCGCCGAGGCGCATGTTCTCCATTACGGTGAGCTTGCCCATGACCTTGGTGAGCTGGAATGTGCGCACCATTCCCATCCGCGCGACCTTGTAGGGGGACACCCCGGCCAGGCTCTGGCCTTCGAACTGCCACTTGCCGCTGTTGGGCGTGTCAAAACCGGTCAGCAGGTTGAAGAGGGTGGTTTTTCCGGCTCCGTTGGGCCCGATGAGTGCAGTGATCTTGTGGCGGGGGATTTCCAGGTACTCGACGTCCACCGCATTAATGCCACCGAAGCTCCGGGTGACGTTTTCGGCCACGACGATAGGGTCCCGTTTCTTGCAGCCCGGGCCCCCTTCGCCGGCAGCTATGGGACGGGTGTCCGTCATGTAGTCCGGTTCCCCGGTCTGCGTGGTGGTGGGTCCTTCGCTGTGCTTGCTCATGCGAACGCCAGCTCCTTCTTGTTTCCAAAGACGCCCTGCGGCCTGAAAATCATCAGCAGCATAAGGGCGACGCCAACCAGGATGTAGCGCAGCTGCCCGGCCTGGACCGTGTTAAGCCAGGTGACGGCACCTGATTCGATCAGGCCATAGAGGATCCCCTGCGTCAGGGAGAGGACCACCCAGAAAATCATCGCGCCGATGACCGGCCCCAGGACCGTGGCCATGCCGCCGAGCAGGAGGCAGGTGTAGAGGAAGAACGTGAGTTCCGTTCCGTAGTTTGCCGGCTGTACCGCTCCGCGGGGGAGGGTAAAGACCATGCCGGCGAGTGCCCCCAGCACGCCGCCGATGATCAGGGCTTGCATCTTGTAGGCGTACACGTTCTTGCCCAGCGAGCGTACGGCGTTTTCGTCTTCGCGGATGCCTTTGAGCACACGGCCCCAGGGGCTGCGCATGAGCAGCCACACGAGCGTGCAGCAGAGTACCACCAGCGCCCATCCCACCACGCGGATAAAGAAGTCGCGGTTGTTCATGCCGAAGTAGGAAATTTCTTCCCCTGCCGCGTTGAGAGCAGGGAACGGGTTCATGGAGTAGAACCCGCCTTCGAAGGCCGCCAGGCCGTTGGCCGATCCGGTGACCGAGGTGAGCTGGTTGGTGGTGACGATGTACCGAACGATTTCGGCCGCCGCAATGGTGACGATGGCGAGATAGTCGGCGCGGAGCCGCAGGGTGGGGATGCCGAGCAGCAGAGCAAAAATGGCTGAGGCAATGACCGCGATCAGCAGCCCCACAAAGAACGGGACGCCGAAGCTGAGGGTGGAGATGGCGAAGCCATAGGCGCCCACAGCCATAAAGCCGGCCTGGCCGAAGTTGAGCAGCCCTGAGTAACCGAAATGTACGGCGAGGCCGAGTGCGGCCAAGGCGTAGGCGGCCGTCGTCGGGCTGAAAATCTCGGCCGCGGCGCTGGCAAGAATGAATCCAAAGTCCATGGCTTGGCTCCTAACCCACGCGCTCGCGCCGGCCCAGGATTCCCTGCGGCCGGAACAAGAGGACAACGATCATGATGAACAGGGCTCCCACGTATTTGAGGTCGGCGGCGAGGCCGAACACTGTGGTCAGCTCCACAAAGATGCCGACGATGATGGAACCGATCAGTGCGCCGAAGACAGTGCCGAGGCCGCCGAGGGTTACGCCGGCGAAGATCAGCAGCAGGATGGCGGAGCCCATGTCGAACGTTACGCCCGGACGGTAGTAGGCCCAGAGAATGCCGCCGAGGGACGCCAGCATTCCGCCGGTGATCCAGACCAGCCTGATCACACCGTCGACGTCGATACCCGATGCCGCGGCGAGGGCGGGGTTGTCCGCCACTGCACGCGTGGCTTTGCCCAGCCTGGTTTTCAGCAGCACAATGCCGATTAGGGCAATCACTACCGCGCTGATGCCCAGGGACCAGAGGTTGTTGGGCGAGATGGATACCGGGCCGAGCTGGATCTCGGGGCTCTGGGCGAACGGCAGTTGCTGGGTGGCGCCGCCAAAGAAGAACTGGATGACATACCGGACGGCAAGGGCAAGTCCGATGCTGACGATCATCATGGGCACCAGGCTCGTCCCGCGCCGCCGCAACGGGCGCCACAGGCCCCTGTCCTGGGCATAACCGAACAAAGCACCGCCGAGCAGGGACAGGATGAGCGCCAGCCAGAAAGGCAGTCCGGCGGCGTTGAACGCAAACACCAGCACGGCGCCGAGCGTCACCATCTCGCCATGGGCGAAGTTTGTCAGACCCGTGGTACCGAAAATGAGCGAGAGTCCGACGGACGCCAATGCCAGGAGCAGCCCAAAACTCAACCCGGCCACGAGGCGGTTGAGCAGGTTTTGTCCGAAGTCCTGTTCCTGCACCACAATGCCCTTGCCGAAGGCAAAGATCACCGAGAGGTTCGAGGTCTGGCTAAAGGTGACCTCGCGCGGGTTTTCCTGGCCCTCGGCCAGGGTGATGCCCTCAGGCAGGGTCGATTCGTCCAGCTCCACTGTGTAGGTGCCCTGCTCGGGTACCCCGATACTCCAGGACCCGTTGGCGGACGACTTGGCGGTGCCGGTGAAGTCGCCGCGCGTGGCGGTGATGGTCACGTCCGCCAGTGGTGCACGGGTATCGTCGCGGAGGAATCCGCTGATGTTGTTCTGGAAGGTTTGGTTCGACGGGGATGGTGTCGGTGAGGGGGAAGCGGCCTGGGATGCCGGGGCGGCCACGAGGAGGATTGCCAGGATGGATGCGCTGATGACTCCCAACAGTCTTAGCAACCCGCGGCGTCCTCCGGCCGGCAGGCCTGGGGATGTACTTCTCAAATTGAAAACCTCCACTTGGGGGCGGTCTCGGCTGCGCCTTTACAGCCGCTGCGAACGGATGCAGGGCTGGGATGATGCCATAACGCCCTGCACCCGTCACGCATGTGAGTTCCGTCACCCTGCTTGGCTTATGCTACAGCCCGGGAGAACCTATAAATGCCCTGATGAGCGGCGTCAGCATAGCGATCAGGTAACAACTGCACCGTATCGTGGGCCGGAAACGGCGGGAGAGCCCGAGGAAACCTTTGTTGAGCCATGGTGCTCCCCGGCGTGCTCGGAGCCTGCCGGACTCCGCCGACCGGACCCCAGTGCGGCTTCAGCACGTCACGGTTGGGTTGCACCCGCGGCCGCAGGGAACTTTTAGCGGTGCAGCGACGTGAAAATTGATAGCGTAAACCATAAGGTTCACATCACATCCCATAAATGGAGGAATCCCGCAATGGCACTTGGCGGCAACCCGATCTTCAACGGAAGAAGCTTCCGTGGAGCCACCCAGGCACCGCCTGTCCCGCAGGCTCCCTATGGCCAGGCTCCTTATGGCCAGCAGCCGTACGGCCAGGCCTCCTACGGCCAGCAGGGCTGGAACGCCCAGCAGCCCATGACCAACGACCAGCTGCAGGAAATGTACAACCAGCCTGCAGCCGGCCCCGCTGACACCGGCCGCATGACATTCGACGACGTCATCGTCAAAACGGCTGCCTGCCTTGGCGTCGTGGTTGCCGGTGCCGCCGTCACCATGTTCGTCAGCATGGGCCTCGCAGGGCTGCTGATGATTGTCGGCGCCCTCGGCGGTTTCGTCCTGGCACTGGTCAACACCTTCAAGAAGCAGCCTTCACCGGCCCTCATCCTTGCTTACGCCGGACTGGAAGGCCTCTTCCTCGGCGGCCTGACGCGGATCCTTGATGCGCAGTTCCCCGGTGTCGGCTTGCAGGCGGTCATCGGTACCCTCTCCGTCTTTGCAGTGACCCTGGTGCTGTTCAAGAGCGGTAAGGTCCGCGCGACCCCCAAGGCCATGCGGTTCTTCATGATCGCGATCATCGGCTACGCCCTGTTTTCCGTCATCAACCTGGTGATGATGTGGACCGGAGCCGTCCAGGAGCCCTTTGGCCTGCGCACCAGCGTCGAAATCTTCGGCATCCCGCTGGGCGTCTTGATCGGCTTGCTGGCCATCGGCCTGGCCGCTTTCTCACTCATCATGGACTTCACCAGCATCGAGGCCGGTGTCCGCAGCGGCGCCCCGCAGCGCTTCTCCTGGACAGCCGCTTTCGGTCTGACCGTCACCCTGGTCTGGCTGTACGTGGAGATCATCCGCCTGCTGGCCATCCTGCGCGGAGACGAATAACCGCGAAGGCGGCGCCGCCGTCGTCCGTGCACAGCAGCGAAGGCCCCACCCTGTGGTGGGGCCTTCGCTTGTCTGTGCCCTGTGGGCTCTGCTGTTCAGGCGATGCGCATGGCGCCTGCAGCCGGTGACACGGTGAAAATGTCCGGGGCGGTAAATTTTGCCTCGGCAAAAGCGCGTACGACGGCGTGGCGCACCTTCTGTTCGTCGGCGGCGGCTGTCAGTGCGATCGCTGCGCCGCCGAAACCGCCCCCGGTCATCCGCGCACCGATGGCGCCGCTGGCCCGCGAGCTTTCCACCGCGAGGTCCAGTTCCGGACAGGAGATCTCGAAGTCATCCCGCATGGACAGGTGGCTCGCGTCCAGCAAATGCCCGATAGCCGCCGGTCCCCGGTCCGCGAGGAGTTCAACGGTCTGCAGTACCCGGTCATTCTCGGTGACCACGTGCCGGACCCGCCGGAAAGTCACCTCGTCCAGGAGGCCGCTGGCTTCCTCCAGGTCGCCCAGCTGCACGTCGCGCAGGGCTTTCACGCCCAGCACCTCCGCGCCCAGCTCGCATGAGGCGCGCCGGGAGGCGTAACCGCCGTCCGCATGCGAGTGCGAAACCTTGGTATCGACCACCAGCAGCACCAGGCCTGCCGGTTCGATCTCGAAAGGAACCAGGCTGGCATTCTGGTCCCGGCAGTCCAGGAACACGGCGTGGCCGTGCGAGCCCCGCAGCGAGGCGGACTGGTCCATAATGCCGGTGGGGGCTCCCACGAAGTCGTTTTCCGCGCGCTGCGTGGCCAGAACCATGTCCTGGGCTTCCAGCCCTGCCCCCGTCAGTTCGTTCAGTGCGGTGATGACGGCGCATTCGATGGCGTGCGACGACGAGAGGCCGGCGCCGAGGGGGACGTTGGAATCCAGCAGCAGGTCCACGCCCGGAACGTCGATGCCGCGCTGGCGCAGGGCCCACATGACGCCGAGGGGATACTTCGTCCAGCCTTTGGCCGACCCCGGCTTCAGGGACTCAAGCCGGGTGGTAACGACGCCCTGGTCGCCGTACGTGGAGAGCGTCCGGACCGTGGAATCCGTCCGGACGCGTACCGCCACGCGGGCCGTCCGGTCGATGGCGAAGGGCAGGACAAAGCCTTCGTTGTAGTCAGTGTGTTCGCCGATGAGGTTCACACGGCCCGGCGCCTGCCAGATGCCCGCCGGATCGCCCCCGAACTCCCGGGTGAACCTCGCGGCGAGGTCGCCGGGTGCCGGAGGAGCTGACGCGGCGGCGGGATCGGGTGCGGCGTTCACGCGGAGGCTCCTTCGGGCAGGCCGGCCAGGACGGCCGGGGATGTTGCGGACGCCGGAATGGAGACCGTACGCAGGCGTTCAGCCACGCTTTCCGGGGTGGTGTCGTTGATGAACGCACCCATGGCCGCCTCTGACCCGGCAAGGTATTTCAGCTTATCGGCAGCCCGCCGGGGCGATGTCAGCTGGAGGTGGAGGTAGCTGGCAGGTCGCAGCACCGGGTCCAGCGGGGCCTGGTGCCAGGCGGAGATGTACGGGGTGGGGGTTGGATAGAGGGCATCCACCCGCTTGAGCAGATCGAGGTAGACATGTGCCAGTTCGTCCTTCTCTTCGCCGCTCAAAGCCGCCAGGTCCGGTACGCGGCGGTGCGGGACCAGGTGGATCTCCAGCGGCCACCGGGCAGCGAATGGGACGTATGCGCTGAAGTTCTCACCCTCCACAACCATCCTGCTGCCGTCCTCCCGCTCAGCACGCAGCAGGGAACCCGTCAGTGTCTCCCGGCCGTCCTGTTCGTCGTAGAACTTCCGTGCTGCGGCGCCCATCACGGCAGCACGGGGCGTGAGGTAGGGGTAGGCATAGATCTGTCCGTGCGGGTGGTGCAGGGTGACGCCGATATCCGCCCCGCGGTTCTCGAAGGGAAATACCTGCCGGATCCCGGGGAGGGCGCTGAGGGCAGCGGTCCGTTGTGCCCATGCCTCAATGACGGTACGGGAGCGCACCTGGCTGAGTCCGCTGAAGGACCCGGTGTGCTCCGGAGTGAAGGACACGACCTCGCAGCGTCCATACGCCGGACCCTTGGTGCCCCATGCCGCTTGTTCCGGAAGGGGGCCCAGGGACGGCCCCAGGGACGGGAAGCGGTTCTCGAAAACAACAACGTCGTAGTCCGCAGCCGGTATTTCGGAGGGGTTGCTGCCGGTGGTGGGGCAGATGGGGCACTGGTCTGCGGGCGGGAGATGGGTGCGGGTCTGGCGGTGAGCCGCGACTGCCACCCACTCGTCCGTCAGGGCATCGAACCGCACTTCTCCGGGCTCCCCCCTCGGGGGAAGGCTGCGGTGGTCCCCGGTTAGCTCCGCTTCACGGGAAGCCGTGGTGCCGGCGTCATCGAAATAGATCAGCTCCCGGCCGTCGGAGAGTTTGGTGCTGGTGATCCCTATCATAGAAAAAGTTTCGCATATCCGATCAAAAAAGAATAGTTAACAACAAAATACAACATCGGTTGTCAGTGACCGGCATGGGGACGGGGTACCGTATGCCCATGACATCGTCTTTCCGCCCCGAGCCTCCTGCCCGTTCAAGCACCCAGGCTTACGCAACAGGCCGGCAGTACGAGCTGCGGCGCGGCGACGCGCAGGCCGTGGTCACCGAGCTGGCGGCCGGCCTGCGCTCCTTCAGCAGGGGAGGTGTACTCCTGACGGAGACGTATGGTGATGACCAGATCCCGCCCGGCGCCGCCGGAATTACGCTGGCCCCCTGGGCCAACCGGGTGGAGGACGGCAGGTGGTTCCTGGATGGCGAAAAACAGCAGCTGGACATCACCGAGGTTTCCCTGAACAACGCCAGCCACGGGCTGCTCCGCAACACCGCGTACGCCTTGGTTGACGAGTCGCAGCACTCAGTCTCGCTGGAGGCCACCATCTTTCCGCAGCACGGCTACCCGTTCCTGGTTCGGCACCGTGTCCAGTACCTTCTCGCGGACCACCTGGGCCTGGTGGTCCGCCAGACCCTCACCAGCCACGCCAAGGCCCCGGCCCCGTTCGTCCTGGGCGCCCACCCGTACCTTCGCCTGGGCGACGCGCCAATCGAAGACCTGGTGCTTACGGTTGCCGCGGACACCCAGCTGCTGGCCGATGAACGGCGCATCCCCCGCGGGGCGGCACCTGTGGAGGGGGATACCGACTTCCGCGAAGGCCGGCACATCGCGGACCTTAGCGTGGACGTCGCGCTCACCGGTCTGAAGCGCGAGGCCGGCAAAGCCCGTCATACCCTGAGCGCCGCTGACGGGCGGAGCGTCAGCCTCTGGCAGGACGCAGCATGCGAATATGTCCACGTCTTCGTGAGCACCAAGTACCCCGGCCGCAGCCGGGCCGTCGCAGTGGAACCGATGACCGGCCCCGCAAACGCCTTCAACTCCGGCGACGGCCTCCGCTGGCTGGCGCCCGGCGAATCCTTCACCATCGAGTGGGGGATCGACTACAGCCCCGGTACGGCTGGATAGCAGTTTCCCATTAGGGGACGGCTGCGCAAGTATTAGGCTATGACGCCAACCGGGGACTCAGTTCCGCCCACCAGCCCGGCCGCAGTGCCGCAGCAATCCGCCGCTGCCCCGCCGTTGCGGATTCGTACGGACCGTGAACTGGACGAGGACATTCCCTATGGAGTGCGCATCGCCGCGTCCTGGGCGTGGCGGCTTGGACTCATCCTCCTTGTGGGCGGGGCCCTGGTTTGGCTGCTGAGAGGGATCAGCTTCCTCATTATTCCCGTCATGGTGGCCGCTCTGCTGGCCGGACTCCTGAACCCTGTGGTGGGCTGGCTCAAACGCGACCGGGTGCCCGCAGGCCTGGCCGTGGCCATCACGGTGCTGGGCTTCCTGGGCTTGATTGGTGGAGCACTGGCACTGGTGGGCAGGCAGCTCATCGCCGGTTTCGGGGAACTCTGGTCCGAAGCGCTGACCGGGATAAGGCAGATACAGGACTGGCTGTCCGAAGGGCCTCTTCACCTGACCGCCGACCAGATTGACAAGTACCTGCAGGAAGCAAGTACGGCGCTGCAGGACAACAGCAGCAGCATCCTCAGCGGTGCCCTTTCCTTCGGCAGCACTGCAGGTCATTTTGCTGCGGGCCTCATTCTTGCGCTCTTTGTCCTCATCTTCTTCCTCTTGGAAGGCGACAGGATCTGGGCGTTCCTGGTGCGGCTGCTCCCCAAGAAGGCCAGGGCGGCAACCTTTGGGGCCGGCCGCAGGGGCTGGGCATCCATGGTGAGCTATGCACGCATCCAGATGTTTGTTGCGTTCGTCGACGCCGTGGGCATCGGCGTGGGCGCGGCCATCATCGGCGTTCCGCTGGCGCTTCCGCTCAGCGTCCTCGTTTTTATCGGTTCATTCATTCCGATTGTTGGCGCCCTGGTGACCGGCGCCATTGCGGTCCTTCTGGCGCTGGTGGCCAACGGTCCCATCAACGCCCTCATCATGCTTGGCATCGTCCTGCTCGTCCAGCAGTTGGAAAGCCACATCCTCCAGCCCCTGGTCATGGGCAAGGCAGTGGCACTGCACCCGGTGGCGGTAATCCTGTCCGTGGCGGCCGGGTCCTACCTGGCCGGCATCCCCGGGGCGCTGTTCTCGGTGCCCATCCTTGCCGTCGCAAATTCGGCCATACGCTACATTGCCGCCAGAACGTGGGAACATGAACAGGTGCCGGTAACGCCGCTGGCGGCCGGTGCCCCGGAGGACAACACCATCAAGGACGTTGAACCGCCGGTGGTGCGCCGCCACGGCCGGGACGCCGCAGCCGGCACCACAGCAGAAGATCCCGATGTCCGCAGCTTCCCCAAGCCGGGCTCCGGGACGAACCCAGAGGAGAATAGTCCGTGAACATCCTTGAAACCCTTCCCGTCACACTGGACGATGTCCTGGAGGCGCAGAAGCTGCTTGACGGGATTATTGCGCGGACTCCAGTTGAATCGTCCCGGGCACTGGGAAGAATGGTGGGCGGCGACGTCTACTTCAAGTGCGAAAACCTGCAGCGGGCAGGGTCGTTCAAGGTCCGCGGAGCCTACGTGCGCATGGCACGCCTGTCCCCGAACGAGAAAAAGCGCGGGGTCGTGGCTGCGTCTGCCGGCAACCACGCCCAGGGCGTAGCCGTAGCCGCCAAGAGCCTGGGCATCAAGGCCCGCATCTACATGCCACTGGGCGTGGCGCTGCCCAAGCTCGCTGCCACCCGCAGCCATGGCGCTGAGGTGATCCTGCACGGGCACAACGTTGACGAGGCGCTCGCGGAAGCCCAGCGGTACAGCAACGAGACGGGCACTGTTTTCGTCCACCCCTTCGACAACGTGGACGTCGTTGCCGGCCAGGGCACGCTGGGCCTGGAAATCCTGGAACAGGTGCCCAACGTGGACACCATCCTGATGGGCGTTGGCGGGGGCGGGCTCCTTGCGGGTGTCGCCGTCGCCATCAAAGCCCGGGCAAGGGAGCTGGGCCGGGAGATACGGATCATCGGAGTGCAGGCGGAAAATGCAGCCGCCTACCCGCCGTCGCTCGCAGCTGACGCGCTGGTACCCCTCAAAAAGGTGTCGACCATGGCGGACGGCATCGCAGTGGGCCGTCCCGGCCAGCTGCCCTTCAGCATCATCCGCGAGCTGGTGGACGACGTTGTCACAGTCAGCGAAGACTCACTGGCCCGCGCGCTGATTTTCCTGCTGGAACGGGCCAAAATGGTGGTGGAGCCTGCCGGGGCCGTGGGTGTGGCAGCGCTGATGGACGGCAAAATCGAAAATCCGGGAACCACGGCCGTGGTCCTCTCGGGCGGAAATATCGACCCCATGCTGATGCTCAAGGTGATCCAGCGCGGCCTGTCGGCGGCGGGACGCTACATGACTGTCCGGATGATGCTGGATGACAGGCCGGGTTCGCTGGCCACCATTGCACGGATCATCGCGGAGAATGATGCCAACGTGACAGGCTTGGACCACACCCGGGTGGGCGGCTCCATCAGCATGGGAGACGTCTCCATCACAGTGAACCTGGAAACCAAGGGCCATGAGCACGGGGCGCAGGTCCTCAGTGCTCTCCGTGCCGAAGGCTTCCAGCCGATCGTCGTGCACTAGGAGGTGCCATGGAAGGGCTGACGGGAGACGGGGGCATCAGGCAGCGCCAGACCGTTGCCGCCAGGGCCAAGGGTGGCCTGCTGGTCCTGGGCGCTTTTGTGGTCCTGCTCTTTGTCATCGAGCTGTTCAACATGGTGATGCTCCGATCGCTCAACAGGACGTTCGGGCTTCGGCCCCGGAGCGCGGACGGGCTGCTCGATATCTTCACGTTCCCCCTCCTGCACGCGAACCTGAACCACCTGCTCTCCAACAGCCTGCCGCTGATCATCTTCGGCTTCCTGGTTTTCCTCTCAGGCCTTCGCGTGTTCCTGACGGCCCTGGCCTTCAGCTGGCTGGGTTCCGGCCTCCTGGTATGGCTGATCGGCGACGGCGGCATCACCGTGGGGTCGTCGGGCCTCGTTTTCGGGTTGTTCTCGTTCCTCCTGGTCCGAGGCTTTTTCAACCGCAGCTGGCGCCAGATCCTCCTGGCCGTAGTCCTTTTCATGGGCTACGGGAGTATCCTGTTCGGGATCCTGCCCATCGCGGCGGGTTTCGTCTCCTGGCAGGCGCACCTGGGCGGTGCCGCCGGGGGAGTGGCGGCGGCGCTGCTGCTGCGGCCGCGTATGGGCCGCGCCGGCTGATCCGTAACCCCCGCGCAGATGCAAAAGCGCCGGCACCCCTGCAGGGGTGCCGGCGCTTTTGCTGTCAGGACCTACGCCGCGTACGGCTTGGCGGAAAGAATCTCCACCTTGATGTCCTTGCCGTTCGGGGCCAGGTAGCTCAGGGTCTCGCCTTCCTTGTGGCCGAGGATGGCTGCACCCAGGGGCGATTTTTCGCTGAAGACGTCGAGATCGGAATCCCCGGCAATTTCGCGGGAACCGAGCAGGAAGGTCTCTTCGTCCCCAGCAATCCTTGCCACGACGATCATGCCGGGCTCAACGATTCCGTCGTCGGCCGGGGCCTCGCCCACGTGGGCATCGCGGAGCAGGACCGTGAGCTGGCGGATGCGGGCCTCGATCTTGCCCTGCTCCTCCTTGGCAGCGTGGTAGCCGCCGTTCTCCTTCAGGTCCCCCTCTTGCCGGGCTGCATCAATTTTCTGGACAATTTCCGCCCGGCCAGGGCCGGAAAGGTGGTCCAGCTCTGCCTTCAGGCGGTCAAAAGCTTCCTGGGTAAGCCAGGCTGCAGCTGCGCTGTTGGTGGTAGACACGGACTTCTCCTCTAATGGTCCTACATGCAAAAGACCCCGCCACAGTGGCCACTTGTGGAACAGCAACCAGCTCAGCGGGGTGAAGGTATTGCTCCATTGTAATCAATCCTGTGGACTTATCCCAACAAGGGAGCGGCGCACGTCACATCTGTCGGCCTGTTCCATCCGCTGCCCAGCAGTTGTCTACAACGCCGGATACGGAGAGCGACTCCGTGCGGACGGTCACGCGCTGAAAAACGGTCCTGCCGCCGTCGGCCGTCCCTTCCCGGGCGGCGGAGGGAATGTCCACCACTTTCCAGCCAACCACCGCGTACTTGGAGTCAAGCGCCTTGACGGCGCACTTGACGGCTGTTCCCGGCTCCCGGGTCACCTGGAAGTCCACCTCGGCCAAAGTGGCATCGGGGGTGCTGTATCCAATGTCCTTGAACGAGATGTCCGAGAGGGAATTGGACGTTGAAACCCACGCCAGGAAGCCGATCCCGCCGGCGAGCGCCACTGCGGCGATGGTGCGCTTGATGGCAGGTGTAAGCCTGTGCTTTTTAGCACCATAGCGATTGGCTAGGCTAGTGTCTGCGGGCGCGGATTGGGCCGGCTGGTCCGGGGAAGTCACCCGACCAGTTTAGTGCCCTTTCCGCCGGCGCCGGTTCTGCCCCATCCCGGCGTCAGCGCCCTGCTTTCCGTTGCAACAACCACAACCAAAGATAATGAGGAGCCGTCCCTCCATGACAGCGTCCAGCAACTCCCCGGCACCGCTACGGCTGCTCGCAGTCCATGCCCACCCGGATGACGAATCCAGCAAGGGCGCTGCGACGATGGCCAAGTATGCCGCCTCCGGCGTGGATGTCATGGTGGCCACGTGCACGGACGGTTCCCGCGGGGACATCCAGAACCCGGCCGTGGAAGGCGAAGCGCACCCCAAGCGGGACATGGCAGGAGCCAGGCGCCTGGAGATGGAGCGCGCCGCCAGGATCCTAAGCATCCGGCAAAGATGGCTGGGGTTCGTAGACTCCGGGCTCCCTGAGGGGGACCCGTTGCCGCCGCTGCCTGCCGGTGCCTTTGCCACCCTGCCCCTTCACCGGGCAGCGGCGCCCCTGGTGCGGCTGGTGCGCTCGTTCAAGCCGCATGTCATCCTCAGCTACGACGAGAACGGCGGGTACCCTCACCCGGACCACATCATGGCCCACCGTGTGGCGGTCGAAGCCTTCGACGCGGCTGGCGACCCCGAGCGGTATCCCGACGCGGGGGAACCGTGGGAACCCAGCAAGCTTTACTACGACAGGGCCTTCAGCCCGGAGCGTTTCCGGGCGCTGCACTTCGCGCTCGAGGAAGCCGGACTGCAGTCCCCGTATGCCGAGCGGCTTGCCGCCTGGTTGGAGTCCGACGCCGAGGGGCACACCCCGCCGCCGGCTCCCCATCCGACCACCACTCAGGTGGATTGCGGCGACTTCTTCGAGGTGCGCGACGACGCCCTCCGCGCGCACCGGACACAGGTGGATCCGCTGGGGTTCTTCTTCGCCGTCTCGGCGGAGATGCAGCGGCGCGCGTGGCCCTGGGAGGATTACTCCCTCATCCGTTCCAGGGTTCCCTCGGAGCTCCCGGAGAAGGATCTGTTCGCAGGGCTAAGATAGTAGCGGCAGGTAATTTCTATGCCGTGTAGAAGATAGGCCCGGCCCTCGTCCGCGCCGTCCGCTGCCTGCTGCCACCCGCTCCACAGAAGGTAATAACGTGCATCGTCTGCTCCTCAGCCTGGCCACCACACCCACACCGCTGCCCTCTCCCACCCTGCGGGAAGGAATCTCTGAGGATCAGGTAACGCCGGGACTCCTGGGCTTCATCATGACCGCCTTCTTCGTGGTGGCAACCGCCCTGCTCATCGTGGACATGGTGCGGCGCATCCGCCGCGTCCGCTACCGGGCACAGGTGGAGGAGGACCGCCTGGCGGCCGCTGCAGCCGCGGATGTTGAGGCAGCCGATGCCCAGGACGGACTTGATTCCACTGCCAACCGCCCCGACGGCGACGGTAACGGCATCGCCCCCGGCAAGGCCCGGCCGCACGACTAGGCACGCAAGCTGCTCGGTCCTGCACGACTCCGCAGGGTCAGCCCCCGGTTGGCGGCTGGCCCTGCCGTCAGTTAAGGACCGCCATGGCTATCGCAATGAAGTGGGCGGAGAAGGCGAGGACCGTGAAAGCATGGAACAGTTCGTGGAAGCCGAAATGGTAGTAGCTGAAGTTCGGTTTTTTCAGGGCGTAGAACACGGCCCCGGCGATGTACAGGACGCCGCCGACGCAAATCAGCGCGGCAGCCGGAGCGCTGGACTGGAAGAACTGCGGAAGATAGAACAGTGAACCGCAGCCCAGTGCAATGTAGATCGGGACATAGAGCCAGCGGGGCGCGTCTGTCCACAGCAGCCGGAACAGCACGCCGAGGATGGCCCCGGACCAAATGACCCATAGCAGGAGGACGGCCTGGGGCCGCTCCAGGAGGGTCCACGCCAAAGGGGTATAGCTGCCGGCGATGACGAGCATGATGTTGGTGTGGTCCAGCCGTTTCAGGACCATCTTTACGGCCGGGGACCAGTTGCCGCGGTGGTAGACAGCGCTAACGCCGAACAGCAGGACGCCGGTGGCCGCATAGATGGCCGACGTGATCTTGCGGTCCGCGGTGGGGGCAAGGACTACCAGCATGACACCTGCGGCCAGGGCCAGCGGCGCAGTGACGGCGTGGATCCAGCCGCGCCACTTCGGCTTGATCATCAGGAGTTCTGCCAGCCGGACCGCGGCCTCGTCGAGGGCGCTGTTGGGGCTGCCTTCAGCACCGTTTCCGCCCTTCGGCTGCGGCGAGCGCGGGGCCTCGGAGGATTCGCTGTTCATCGTTCAAGAATAACCTACGCTCCAGTAGGTTACTGGCGAGTAGTACGACGGCGGAGCTGCCGCAGCGGCCCGTCCTGCCTGCCTGCCGGGCCACGGGCGGTAGCCTAGGATGTGCAAGTACGTACAGCACGGAAGTCAGGTGAGTGGACGCGTGGAGTTGCCGGGGTTCCTTTACGGCTTCTACGAGCGACGGCTCCTCAGGGACCTGGCCCGCGACCGCATTCCCCGCCACATTGGGGTCATGGTGGACGGCAACAGGCGGTGGGCAAAGCAGTTCAATGCCCCCACCAGCCAGGGCCACCAGGCCGGGGCGGACAAGATCCACGAGTTCCTGGGCTGGTGCCAGGAGCTAGGCGTCAAGGTGGTCACGCTGTACATGCTGTCCACGGACAACATGAACCGCTCCAGCGAAGAGCTGGACCTCCTCATGGGCATCATCGCCAACACGCTGGACCGGCTGGACGAAGACGCCAACATCTCGGTCCACGCCATGGGGGCGCCCGAACTGCTGCCGGACTACCTCGCCGAGCGGCTTAACAAGCTGACCGCGCGGACGCCCGTCCGCGAGAAGATCCACGTCAACGTGGCCGTAGGCTACGGCGGGCGGCGGGAAATCGTGGACGCCGTCCGCGAGCTCCTCCATGACGCTGTGGCCAAGGGCACCGACATCTCGCAGCTTGCTGACGACCTCTGCGTCGACGACATTTCCCGCTTCCTCTACACCCGCGGACAGCCCGATCCGGACCTGGTCATCCGGACCTCCGGCGAGCAGAGGCTTTCCGGGTTCCTGATGTGGCAGAGCGCCTACAGCGAGTTCTACTTCTGCGAAGCCCTATGGCCTGCCTTCCGCAAGGTGGACTTCCTGCGGGCCCTCCGCGACTACGCCGGCAGGCAGCGGCGCTTCGGCACCTGACACTCCCGGTTCATCACGAGTTCACCGCTCAGCAACAGGAATCGCCGCGTAATGGTTGCGGAAATTACCTGGCGTGGATTTACGTTATATCCATCAGCAGGCAAACCGCCGGCTGATCGGGGAGGCCAATACATGGAGCGGAACATCGCACCGGTTGTATGGGAGGCCGGACCCGGCCTCGTGGCCGAGCCGCCTCACCATTAAAAAATCCGGGCTTGCCCCGGGGCTGGAGTCGATGTGGCTACTTCTGAACAACTGCCCGAGGTCCTTTTCGACCAGGGAGGGAAAGCTACCTCTCGCGCCACGCGAGCCACTACACAGACCGGCGCAGCAACGGATGCTGCGGCCGGTTTTGCCGTCTCCGGAAGGGAATCCCTCATCCACACGTTCGTGATCGACACGTCCGTCCTGCTGTCCGACCCGCGCGCCCTGCTTCGCTTCGCCGAACATGAGGTCATTGTTCCGGTGGTGGTCATCACCGAGCTCGAAGGCAAGCGGCACGATCCCGAGCTCGGCTACTTCGCACGCAAGGCCCTTCGGCTCCTGGACGACCTCCGGGTCAAACACGGCGGCCTCAACCAGCCAGTTCCCATCGGTGACGACGGCGGCACGCTCATGGTGGAGCTGAACCACATATCGTCCGAGGTGCTGCCGCTGGGCTTCCGCAGCGGGGACAATGACAGCCGCATCCTCGCAGTGGCCAAGAACCTCTCCAATGAAGGCAAGGACGTCACGGTGGTGTCCAAGGACCTGCCGATGCGCGTCAAAGCCTCAGCCATGGGACTCACCGCGGACGAGTACCGCAACGAGCTGGTGAAAGACTCCGGCTGGACCGGCGTCGCCGAAGTGGAAGCCAACGAACAGGAAATCTCCACCCTCTACGGCCACGAGCCCGTCTTTATTCCCGCTGCAGCGGAAATGCCGGTCAACACCGGCCTGGTCCTGCTTTCCAACCGTGGTTCCGCCCTCGGCCGGGTAGGACCGGACAAGCAGGTGCGCCTGGTCAAAGGCGACCGCGACGTCTTCGGCCTCCACGGCCGGTCAGCCGAGCAGCGCCTTGCCATCGATATGCTGATGGATCCCGCCGTCGGCATTGTGTCCATCGGCGGCCGGGCCGGCACCGGCAAGTCTGCGCTAGCGCTGTGCGCCGGCCTCGAAGCGGTACTGGAACGCCGCGAGCACCGCAAGGTGATCGTCTTCCGCCCCCTCTACGCCGTCGGCGGCCAGGAACTCGGCTACCTGCCCGGTTCCGAGTCCGAGAAAATGAACCCCTGGGCCCAGGCGGTCTTCGACACCCTCGGCGCCCTGGTCAGCCAGGAGGTGGTAGAGGAAGTGATGGACCGCGGCATGCTCGAGGTCATGCCCCTCACCCACATCCGCGGACGCTCCCTGCACGACGCCTTCGTGATAGTCGACGAAGCCCAGTCCCTCGAAAAGAACGTCCTGCTCACCGTCATGAGCCGGATCGGCCAGAACTCCAAGATCGTCCTGACCCACGACGTCGCCCAGCGCGACAACCTCCGCGTTGGGCGCCACGACGGAATCGCCGCCGTCGTCGAAACCCTGAAAGGACACCCCCTCTTCGGCCACGTCACCCTGACCCGCTCCGAACGCTCGCCCATCGCCGCCCTCGTGACGGAACTCCTCGAAGGCTAAGTCACCTATTCGGGGGCCGTGGTCCGGTCCGCCGGGCCACGGCCCTTCGCCGTAGCTTAGACACGGCACAAAAGGGTCCCTGCGGTCGCTGAGCGACCCGTGCCCCGATGTGCCCCTACACCAAGGACCGCAACCTGGCTCGTCGTCAGGTCACCTCAAGGAACTTGGCCGCTGCCTCGTGGCCTTCCACTTGGAGGGTCCAGTCGGGGCGCTTGAAGGTTTCCGGGGTGAGGCGGACGTGCTGGACTGTTTCGACTTTGGTGCCCCAGGCGTTGCGGGTGGTTCCGTTCAGTTCATAGCCGAGGGACCGGGAGACGCCCAGGGAGGGTTGGTTCCACGCGGCGGCCTCCGATTCGGCGACTTCGGCGCCGAGCCAGTCGAACGCGTAAAGGGCGACGGCGGCGCGCATTTCCTTGCCGAGTCCCCGGCCTTGCGCGGACTGCTTCAGCCAGGAACCGGTGGTGACGGTGCGCAGCGTGGCGAAGTCCTTCGCGCCGATGTCCTGGCAGCCCAGGAAATCGCCCCCGCACCATATGCCGAGGAGCAGGGTCCAGGACCCTGGCGTGGACTCAGCCCGGCATCGCCAGTACCAGCGGGCCATGTTCGGGCCCAGTTCCTCCCCGGGAACCTCGGTCCAAGGGGTGCTGAAGGGGTTCTTGCCGGGCTGGTGGATGCCGCTGCGGGCAGCGGCGACGGCGGCGGGAATGTCCTCGTCCCGGACCGGCCGGAGTTCCAGCCGCGGAGTAATCAGCTTGAGGTCGAAGAGTGGCCAAACAGAACCCAGCGTAGTCATCAGCGAATCCTAGCGGATGAGCCGCGGCTGTTGCCTGTCACAGTCAGGCGGGAATGTCCCAGCTGATGTGCCGCCGCACGTCCGTGAGGTTCATGGATTCGGCCAGAAACAAGTCGTCGAGCATGTACTCATCCACCGCGATGATCCGCAGCCAATGGCCGTATTCGCCAGTGTCCGGTTCCAGGGATTGGCTGGCCACGCAGACGCCCGTTCCCAGATCCAGCCGGACACGTGTACGGCCCGCCAGGCAGAGTGGAGCGGCGGGATCGGCCGGTTGGTAGGCCGGAGTGGGTACCACCACGGCCTCAAGCGCGGGCCTGCCCTCGTGTTCCACCGCGCGGTGTTCCTCTATGAGCACGGCATTGCTGCCCGGAAACTCCAAGGGGACGGGGGAGTTGCCAGCCAGTTCAACAGGGTCCAGGGCCGCGGAAAAGCGGCCGTTACCGAACCCCGGCTCCCCGTACGCAGCTTCGGGGCGGCGCTTCACCAGGCCTGCGTCGTCGAAGACGGGGGTGACCAGTTGCGGCGGCAGCAACCATGATTTTCGGGTGGAACTGACATAAAAGCCGTCCCGCGAGTCATTGATTCCCGTTGTGCTGTGGAGGACGAGTCCATCCGGGCTTTCCAGGCGGAGGGCCCCCGGGCGGCGCAGCCACGCCCGGACCAGCGGGGCAGTGGGAGAAGGAGCTTCGGCGAAGGGTTCGTCCCAGTATTCAAAGCGCAACGACTGCCACTTCCATGGTGAGGACCGGCAGAGGTTGCGGAACGTGGTGATCGGGTCTGCGGGTGGTGCGCCGCGGTTCGGATCCGGCCGGTGCCGGGAATCCCATGTCGCCATATCCACAGTTTACGCGGGCGGGATGGGGCGGGCAGGAGAATTCCAGTAGCATCCGAGGAGTGATCGGACGACTGGGCGGCCTGTGGCACCATACACCGCTGGCTTTTTGGCTGGTGCTTGCGGCGTGCCTGTACTTTGCTCTGATGGCTGTCCGGCTCACCGTGATCGACGTCCGGCACCATCTGCTGCCCAACCGGATCGTTTTCCCGTCCTACGCCGTGGCCGGTGTCCTCCTGGCGGCAGCGGCAGTTGCGGGTGCCGCCGCGCCGGCGGGTGAAGATTTGGCTGCCGCCCTGTTTGCCGTCCCGGCGCTCCGGGTGGTGGCCGGCGCGGCTGTCCTCTGGCTCTTCTACTTTGTGCTCCGCTTTGTCTACCCGCCCGGGATGGGGTTTGGCGATGTGAAACTGGCCGGCGTGCTGGGGATGTACCTCGGCTACCTTGGCTGGGGGCACGTGTTTGCCGGGACCTTCCTGGCGTTCCTGCTCGGCGGCTTGTGGTCTGTCGGCCTTCTGGCGGCCCGGCGGGGGACCCTGAAGTCTTCCATACCGTTCGGCCCCTTCATGCTCGCCGGAACTGCCGCCGCCATGCTCTTGCCCGCCTGAATGCAGCCACCGGGGCTGCGGGGTGAGACCGGCGGCCGACAGCTTCAGTGCAAGCTAATGAGGGAGTCCTTCAAAGTGCGACGGCGGCCGCCCGCCTTCCCGCAGAAGGTGGGCGGCCGCCGTCGCACTGGAGCGGTTTGAACCTATGCCTTGTGGGCGGGAGCCGTCATGGTGGTCACGTCCAGTGCCTTGTCCAGGTCGGCCTCGGAAACCTTGCCTTCGCCGTCTCCAACAAAGCCGAGCTTTTCGGTGGCCTGGCGGATGGTCAGGCCTTCCTTCACGGCAGTCTTGGCGATCCTGGCGGCATTCTCGTAGCCGATGTACTTGTTCAGCGGGGTGACGATGGACGGGGAGGCCTCCGCCAGGAAGCGGGCACGCTCCACGTTGGCGGTGATGCCGTCGATCATCTTGTCAGCCATGACTCGGCTGGTGTTGGCCAGCAGGCGGATGGACTCCAGCAGGTTGGCGGCCATGACCGGGATGCCGACGTTCAGTTCGAAGGCGCCGTTGGTGCCGGACCAGGCGATTGCCGTGTCGTTGCCGATCACCTGGGCGGCCACCATGATGGATGCCTCGCAGATGACCGGGTTGACCTTGCCGGGCATGATCGAGGATCCGGGCTGCAGGTCGGGGATCGCGATCTCGCCCAGGCCGGTGTTGGGACCGGACCCCATCCAGCGCAGGTCGTTGTTGATCTTCATGAACGAGATGGCGATGTTGCGCAGCTGGCTGGACGCCTCGATCAGGCCGTCGCGGTTGGCCTGCGCCTCGAAGTGGTCGCGCGCCTCCGTGAGGGGCAGGCCGGTGTCCGTGGCGAGCAGTTCGATGACGCGCTCGGGGAACCCGGCGGGGGTGTTGATGCCGGTACCCACCGCGGTGCCGCCCAGCGGAACCTCGGCAACGCGGGGGAGGGCGGCGTTGACGCGCTCAATGCCGTAGCGGACCTGCGCCGCGTATCCGCCGAACTCCTGCCCCAGGGTGACGGGGGTGGCGTCCATGAGGTGCGTGCGGCCGGACTTCACGACGTCCTTGAACTCAACGGCTTTGCGTTCCAGCGATTCCGCCAGGTAGCCGAGGGCAGGAATGAGGTCGTTGATCAGCGCCGAGGTGGCGGCCACGTGCACGGACGTCGGGAACACGTCGTTGGACGACTGTGAGGCGTTGACGTGGTCGTTCGGGTGGACAACCTTGTCGCTGCCGGCGGCCTTCAAGGCGCGGGTGGCCAGCTCGGCGAGGACCTCGTTCGTGTTCATGTTCGAGGAGGTGCCGGAGCCGGTCTGGAAAACGTCGATGGGGAAGTCGCCGTCGTACTTGCCGGCAGCTACCTCATCAGCTGCGTTTGCGATCGCCTTGGCCAGCTCGCCGTCGAGCACGCCCAGTTCTGCGTTGGCCTGGGCGGCAGCCTTCTTGACCCGGGCAAGCGCCTCAATATGGGTACGTTCGAGGGTCTTGCCGGAGATGGGAAAGTTCTCCACTGCCCGCTGCGTCTGCGCGCGGTACAGTGCGTTCACGGGGACGCGGACTTCGCCCATCGTGTCATGTTCAATGCGGAACTCTTCAGTGGAAGTCATGGGGCTAGCTTAGGGCGATCAGCCACCTCATCGAAAACCGTGAAGAGCGTGCTACGGGGCCCTTGCCGGGCCCCGTGCGGATGCCTTCTAGAGCTCGCCGATTCCCGAAACAAGGTTCGCGCGGCCCTCTGCCAGGCTGTACGAAAGGCCGATGACAGCCGTCCGCCCTTCCTCGATTGCGTCCGAAATCACACGCGAGCTGTCCACCAGCCGCTGCGCGGTCTGCTTGACGTGCTCAACCACCATGTCGTTGACCTCGGTTTCGTCGTTGCGCAGCGAAGTCAGCACCGACGGCGTGATGCGCTCCACCAGGTCCCGGATGAAGCCGGCAGGCATCTGGCCGGTCTCCACGGCCGACTTCGTAGCGCTCACCGCGCCGCAGCTGTCGTGGCCGAGAATGACGATCAGGGGCACTCCCAGCACGCCCACGCTGTACTCGAGGGAACCCAGGACCGCGTCGTCAATGACCTGGCCGGCGGTCCGGACCACGAAAACGTCCCCCAGTCCGACGTCGAAGATGATCTCAGCGGCAAGCCGGGAGTCGGAGCAGCCGAAAATCACCGCAAAGGGGTGCTGGTTCTCCACCAAGGAGGAGCGGCGCGAAGCGTCCTGGTTGGGATGCGACGTCTCGCCGCTGACAAAGCGTTCGTTTCCTTCGCGCAGACGGCGCCAGGCAAGTGCAGGAGTCAGGTAAGTAGCCACGCCACTACGTTACGGTGCAGGCGTGGCCAATGGTGAAACTGTGACGGCCGGGCTGCTTTCCATGGACTTCACGACGGCGTCCGCCAAGGTGGCGAATTCGTCCAGCTGGGCGGCGCCGGACAGGATGACCGTGGTTCCGCGGTAGTCGAGGACCAGGGATTTTTCGCCCTTGCCCGTGTCGCGGAGTTCCCATTCCTGGCCCCCTGCGTTCCGGGAACCTGTCACCGGTGCGTTGCGCGTCTGCTGCAGGAGCCACGTGGGGTTCGCCTTGCTGGTCTGCACCAGGCCGATGAACGAATCCTTGGGCGTCAGGAAACCGACCTCCCAGGTGGGGACCCCGCTGCCTGTCCCTGTTTCCCACCGCGCGTAGTTGGGACGGAAGGCGCCGCCGGTATCGGGCGCCGCGGGTGTGAATCCTGCCACATCGGTGGCGTTGCGGGAGATGGCGGCCACGTTGATGTCCGGGCGGTAGCCGTCGCTCTTGGGCAGCGGATTCATGAGGACGATGGGCAGGAACGCTGCGATACTGACCACCAGCGCAATGATCATGCCGATCGCCGAAGCATTCGCGCGCTTGGCTGCGGCAGCCGGAATGACAGGCTTTACCGGAGCTTCGCCCCCCGGACCGCCGGCCTCCGGGCTTCCTGCCTGGTCCGCGGGCTCGGGGCTGGGACTGGTCTTCTCCTGCATGTCATTCACCCTTCTATAGTCGCCCATGCCGGCGGGCAACTTCCATTCGGCCAGCTCCCGCCGTCGAAGGTGGCGCGCGGGGCAGATTGCGCCGCCACGTCATCCGCCGCACTGCAGGCGGCGCCCGCGACTATGATCGGAAGTAGAGGAATCACTGTCCAGCTGTTCCGGCGGGCGGGTTCAATGATCGCCACTCGAAGAAGAGGTTCACGTGTCACCAGCGTCCATGACCCAGAAGTACTCCACGATCTCCCCGTCCCTGGCGGTGGGCAACGACGAGCCGGACCGCAACCTTGCCCTCGAGCTGGTCCGCGTCACCGAAGCAGCAGCAATCGCCGGCGGCCACTGGGTAGGTTTCGGCGACAAGAACACGGCCGACGGCGCCGCCGTCGACGCCATGCGCTCCTTCCTCCAGACCGTCCACTTCAACGGCGTAGTGGTCATCGGCGAAGGCGAAAAAGACGAAGCCCCCATGCTGTTCAACGGCGAACGCGTTGGAGACGGCACCGGACCGGAATGCGATGTGGCGGTTGATCCCATCGACGGAACACGCCTCACGGCCCTGGGCATCAACAACGCCCTTGCCGTCCTGGCCGTGGCCGAGCGCGGCTCGATGTTCGACCCCTCCGCCGTGTTCTACATGGAGAAGCTCGTCACAGGCCCCGAGGCCGCGGACATGGTGGACCTCCGGCTCCCCGTGAAGCAAAACCTGCACCTGATCGCCAAGGCCAAGGGCGTCAAGGTCAACCAGCTCAACGTCATGATCCTCGATCGTGACCGCCACCGCCCGCTGGTGGAGGAGATCCGGGAGGCAGGCGCCCGTACCAAGTTCATCATGGACGGCGACGTTGCCGGCGCCATCGCCGCTGCACGCTCCGGGACCGGTGTGGATGCCCTGATGGGCATTGGTGGCACCCCTGAAGGCATCGTTGCTGCCTGCGCCATCAAGTCCCTGGGGGGCGTCATCCAGGGCCGGCTGTGGCCCACCAGTGACGAAGAAAAGCAGAAGGCGATCGACGCCGGCCACGACCTGGAACGTGTTCTCTCCACCAACGACCTGGTCTCCAGTGATAACTGCTACTTCGCCGCCACGGGCATCACCGACGGCGACCTCCTCAAGGGCGTCCGTTACTCCAAGGACAAGGTCCTGACCCAGTCCATCGTGATGCGTTCCAAGTCCGGAACCATCCGTTTCGTGGACGGCGAGCACCAGGCCAGCAAGTGGGAGGGCTACGCCCGCAAGAGCTGATTCATGGCCCTGCCTGCATTATGGAGTCCCGGAGCGCAACCCGCTCCGGGATTCCGGCGTTAAGCCTTGGTATAGGGTTTAAGCCATGATTCCAGCTGTTGTGCCTTGTACTGACCGCGCCCTTTGGGATGAACTTGTTGACCGGTTCCAGGGACATCCGCAGCAGCTCTGGGGGTGGGGTGCGACCAAGGCCATGCACGGCTGGTCAGTGGACCGGGTGCTCCTGGACGACGGCGGCAACACGGTCGGGTGCGCCCAGTTGCTGATCCGGCGGCTGCCGTTTCCCTTCCGCGCCCTGGTCTACATTCCCCGCGGCCCGATGTGCTCCCTGGAAGACACCACTGCGGTCCTCAGCAGCCTGGCGGACTACGCTGCAGCCCGCCACCACGGCGTTGCCTTGAGCGTTGAACCCGACTGGGACCTGGACTCCCCGTATGCCGCCGCCGTTGCCGGAGCGGGGTTCCGGGAGACCACCAATACCGTGCTGATCCCGCGGACCCTCATCCTCGACCTGGCCAAGTCGGATGAGGAACTGATGGCGGACATGTCCAAGACCACCCGCGCGAACATCCGGAAGGCCATGCGCAGCGACGTGGAGTTCCGGAAGGTCAAGAACGACCCCGAGCTTGAGCAGGTGCTGGGCATCTACCACGAGACGGCCGGCCGGGCCGGTTTCGGCATCCATGAGGACCAGTACTACCGGGACATTTTCCGGAACATGGGTGACGGCGCACCCATCATTGGAGCGTTCGACGGCGAGCAGTTGCTGGCGTTTGTCTGGCTGGCCCGCAGCGGTGCCACCGCGTTCGAGCTGTACGGCGGGGTCTCCGCCGAGGGCCAGAAGAAGCGCGTGAACTACGGCGTTAAGTGGGCGGCCCTCCAGGCCATGCGCGAGGACGGGTGCTCACGGTACGACTTCAACGGGCTGCTCAACGACGGCATCTCCGACTTCAAGAAGCAGTTCGCCAAGCATGAAAACATGCTCCTGGGAACGTGGGAGAAACCGCTGTCACCGTTCTACCCGGCGTACTCGAAAGCGATGCCGCTGGCGCGGAAAGGCCTCCAGGCGGCGCGCCGGCTGGCAAAAACCGCTGCCGGCCGCGCCCGTTCCGCGCTCCGCCGCTAGAGGCCGGTAGTCACTGCGAACGCCAGCGCAGGCTCCGTGCTGCCCGCCACCGGGTGGATATTTACGGGAGCTTCGGCGGCAGCCAGGAACGCGCTGCCGCCGCGCGCCAGCTGCAGGTCGCCCTTCGGCGAGTCCAGGTACACGTCGCCGGCAACCACAATCACCACGGCGGCACCCGACTGGGCCAGCGGGACCGGGCCGCCATCCGGTTGCAGTTCAATCCGCTGCAGCTGGAACTCGTCGAACGGCGGGCGGTAAAGCTCCTGGTCAAGGACTGACTTCTCGGCATCAAGCATCGGGACGGCCACCGGGTGGAAGTCGATGGTGCGCAGAAGTTCGGGAACATCGACGAACTTGGGTGTCAGCCCGCCCCGCAGGACATTGTCCGATGAGGCCATGACCTCAACACCCAGTCCGTGAAGGTAGGCGTGGACATTCCCCGCAGGCAGGTAGACGGCCTCGCCCGGCTGCAGTGAGATCCGGTTAAGGAGCAGGGAAATCAGTACGCCGGGATCGCCCGGATACTTCTCGTTGAGGCTGATCACCGTTTCCAGTTCCGCCTCGTAGGGTGCAAGGGTGCCGCCGGCCAGGAGTGCCGCCACCACCTGGGCCGTGGCGTCGGACACTGCCTGGCCGCCCGTGATGAGGCGTTCAAAGGCCTTCCGCAGGCCCGCTCCTTCATCGTCGGCTTCCAGGTCCTCCAGCAGGGCCGGCACCAGGGCCGGGACCTGCCCTTCCACCATCTCGAAAGCCGACGCCACGCGCAGCAGGATGTCCCGGGTGTCAGCGGCCGGGCGGAACCCGCACAGTGCCTCGAACGGCGTCAGCGCGAAGATCATCTCCGGCTTGTGGTTGTCATCACGGTAATTGCGGTGGGGCGCGTCGGGGGCCACGCCGGCGGCGTCTTCCCTGGCAAAACCGGCCTTGGCCTGTTCCAGGCTGGGGTGGACCTGCAATGACAGCGGCTGGGCTGCGGCAAGGATCTTTGCCAGGAAAGGCAGCCGGGGACCGAACCGCGCCACGGATTCCGCACCAAGGAAATGGACCGGATCGCTGGCGATCATGGCGTCCAGCGGGGTGTCGGTGCCGTCTTCGGGAACGTGGGCCACGGATGGCGAATCGGGGTGGGCGCCGATCCACAGTTCCGCTTCGGGGCTGCCGGATTCGGGACGTCCCAGGAGCGCTGCGATCGCCGTCGTCGAACCCCAGGCGTAATCCCGGAGGACGTTTTCAATCTGGTACAAAACCGGTTCCGTTTCTGTAGGTCTGGTTGCGGAGGGCTACAGCGCTGCGCACATGCCGTTGCTGGCCACGAGCTCGCGGATTGCCTGCTCGTTGCCCTCGCGCTTGAGCTGGTTCAGCATCTCTTCGGTGATCGGCTCGCCGTCGGGCGTGGTGGTCACCGGGGTGAAGTCCGACGGCGTGGGCTGCTGGACGGCGCTGCCGCCTGACACCAGCGTGGCGGGGACGGTCCCCGCCGCTTGGACCCTTCCGGCGCCTGCCGCAGGAACCACCATGACGTCGTCGGGAACTCCTGCTGACTGGGCACCCTGGGCGGAGGCCGATGCCAGCAACTGGTCCACGCGCTCGTGGATCTGGTCGAAGTCCGGCACCGTGGAGAAGGACGCGTCGAAGTCGGGCGGCCCGATGGTGAGCCGCTTGATGTCCTGGCCCTTCGCCTTCATGGCGAGGTCAACGAAGCTGCCCAGCTGGGAGGATGAGATGTTGGAATCCACTACCTTGGTTCCCGCGTCGGCAATGTCTTCGAACTTGGACAGCAGGGTGGCAGGGTCCAGTTGCTTGAGCATTGCCTGCTGCACGCATTGCTGGCGCTGGATCCGGGCGTAGTCGTCCACGAATTCCCGGGACCGGCCGTACCAGAGCGCGAGGTCGCCATTGAGCCGGTGTTCACCCGCCGGGATCCAGCCCAGGGGCATCCCGTGGATGCCGTTGGCCTCATCGATGACGTCCCCGCTGATGGGCACCCAGCCGCCCGCCTTGATCCTGATTCCGCCCATGGCATCAATGAGTTTTGCGAAGCCCTCCATGTCCACCAGGACATAAGCCTGCACCGTAAGCCCCAGGGTTCCGGAAACGGCCTCCAGCGTCGCCTGCGCGCCCGGATCAGCCACGCCCGGGTAGAGGTCTGCGTACTCGTTCGTCACTTCAGTGTTGATGGCATTGATGAGGCACTGGTCGCCGCAGTTGTAACCGTCCGGGTAGATGGCACGCATGGGGGATCCCTCGCTGAACTGTGCGTTCTGAAGGTTCCGGGGCACCGAAATAATGGCCGTCTGTCCTGTTTCGGCGTCGACGCTCAGCACGGAGAGGCTGTCCGGGCGCCGTCCGGTACGGTCATCACCGGCGTCACCGCCCATCATCAGGAAGTTGTACCGCCCGTCAACAGGATCGATGGCCGGGCCGGCGGAGAAGATGCTGCCGATGGCGTTGCGGCTGACGTTGAGCAGGTATGCCGCATAGCCGAGGGAGCCGCTGCCCGCTACCAGGGCAAGCACCAGGGCCATGACGACGGCGGGCCGGGTCCTCGGCGCGAGCAGCACAGGGCGGATGAGCCGCAGGGTGTTGATGAACAGGACAGCCCAGCCGGCTGCCAGTGCCACCAGCAGGATGACTATCGCCAGCGAGGCGAAAGGATTCGTGGCGATATTAATGAGGAGGGTCCGGTTGACGAGCAGCAGAAGGACGGCCAGCAGCAGGACCGCCCACACGCAGAGCGTTACCCGGAGTGCTGCCCGGCCCAGCCTGCGGTCACCCGCCACCAGCTGCGCACTACCCGGGACCAGAAGGGTCAGCAGAATCAGCACGAAGGCGCGTTTGGTCCGGACGGGAGCGGATGCGCTCACCGGATAGCGGACCGGGTCCGTCAATGCGGTGTCGGCGGGCGACTGCGGAACTTTGCTGCTGGACATCCCGGCGGTCCTAACGGCTGCCCCGCTGGGAGCTGTTGCCTTCGGCGAAGACTTCGCTGACCTTTTGCCGGAGGCTTGCCCCCTTGCGGCTGGCCACGGCGTTGAGGTCGGAGGCAAAATCCAGAAGGTCGGTGCGCAGGGAAGCGGCAAGCTCATCAGTTCCGGCAGCGAGGATCCGGACAGCCAGGAGTCCCGCGTTACGCGCACCGGCGATGGATACTGTCGCCACGGGCACGCCGGCCGGCATCTGCACGATTGAGAGCAAGGAATCCATGCCGTCCAGGGTCTTCAATGGGACAGGAACACCGATTACCGGCAGGGGAGTAACGCTGGCCAGCATGCCGGGGAGGTGCGCGGCGCCGCCTGCCCCGGCGATGATCACCCGCAGACCGCGCTCATGGGCTGTCTGGCCGTAGCGAATCATCTCGGTGGGCATCCGGTGGGCGGACACCACGTCTGCTTCAAAGGGAATGCCGAATTCCGCCAGGGCGTCGGCGGCCGCTTCCATCACCGGCCAGTCGGAGTCGGAGCCCATGACAAGCCCCACCAGGGGGCTTGCGACGGAAGCGGCAGCGGGGGTTGCTGGGACGCTCATGCAGTCTCC
This sequence comes from Arthrobacter sp. K4-10C, assembly GCF_059090085.1. Classification (NCBI taxonomy): domain Bacteria; kingdom Bacillati; phylum Actinomycetota; class Actinomycetes; order Micrococcales; family Micrococcaceae; genus Arthrobacter; species Arthrobacter sp. K4-10C. The sequence goes on from NZ_JBNHFI010000002.1 coordinate 86,862, forward strand.
TCAAAAGTTTGTGGCGCCTGTTCCGCCGCTGCCCGACCGTCGCGGATGATGTTTGCCACCGTGGTGGCGCGGCGCCGGACGGAATCGACGTCGGCGGTGGACGTACCCACCAGGTTCACGTGGCCGATCTTCCGGCCCGGACGCACGGACTTGCCGTAGCAGTGGACCTTGGCCGCGGGCTCGCTGGCCAGCGCCAGCGGGAAGGCGGAGTACAGGTCCTGGTTTTCGCCGCCAAGGAAGTTCTTCATGACCGTGACGGGAGCCAGGGCATCGGTTGCACCCAGCGGCAGGTTCAGGACCGCGCGCAGGTGCTGCTCGAACTGGCTCGTCACAGCCCCGTCCTGGGTCCAGTGCCCGGTGTTGTGGGGCCGCATCGCCAATTCGTTGATGAGGAAGCCTGCACCCACGCCGGGGGTTTCGAACATTTCCACGGCCAGGACTCCGGTCACTCCCAGTTCACCGGCTATCCGCAGGGCCGCGTCCTCCGCCGCTGCTGCAACCTCCACCGGGATGGCCAAGGCAGGTGCGATCACTTCGTCACAGACGCCATCCACCTGGATGGTGTGCACCACCGGCCACGCGCGCGCCTCCCCATCGGGTGTCCTTGCAACCAGCGCGGACAGCTCCCGGGTGAAGTCAACCTTCGCTTCGGCCAGGAGTGGACTCATCGTCCGGAACCAGTCTTCGGCGGCCACTGCTTCCTCCGCCGAATTGATGACCCTGACGCCCTTGCCGTCATAGCCGCCGCGCGGTGTCTTCAGGACAACCGGCCAGCCGGTTTCGTCACCGAAACTGACCAGGGCCGCCACGTCGTCCACGGATGCCCAGGCGGGGTTGGGCAGTTCCAGCCGGTCGATCGCGGCCCGCATCACCAGCTTGTCCTGCGCGTGCACCAGGGCGTCGGGGCCGGGCTGCACGTTCACGCCGGCCTCCTGCAGGGCCCGGAGATGGGCGGTGGGAACGTGTTCGTGGTCGAAGGTCATCACGTCCAAGCCCTGGGCGAAGTCAAGCAGGGTCTGCAGGTCTTTGTAGTCGCCCACCGGCGAAGTGGACACCGCGGATACTGCCGACACATCGTCACCTTCAGCAAGGACACGGAGTTCGAAGCCGAGTGCAGTCGCGGCTGGGGCCATCATTCGCGCAAGTTGGCCGCCGCCAACAACACCTATCACTGGAAAAGTCACAAGGGCCAGCCTACCGAAGACAGACAGGTATCCCGGCTTCCGGCAGCGGCGGGGAAGCGAATTCGTGTAACGGGGCCCGCCCGTGGAGGTTTAGGAGGCTGCCCCCAAGTTTTGGGGGCTAAAATAGGCCTCTGGCCGAGTGGCCCACAGTTTGGACGGCCATGGAGGGTCATGTATAGCTCAGTAGCAGATCGTATCCGGGGACTGGCCTCGCTTTTTTGGCGCGAAGTGGCCAAGTTCGGCGCTGTCGGCGGTGTGGCGTTCGTCATCGACAACGGCATGACGTACTACCTGATGCACGGCCCAATGTCGGACAGCGAAGCCAAGGCCAGGTTTGTCGGTGCATCGATAGCCACGGTATTTTCCTGGATCGCCAACCGGTTCTGGACCTTCCGGCACCGCCGCCAGGACAACGTCCTCCGCGAATTCCTCATGTTCATCCTGATCAACGGCATCGGAATCGGCATCTCCACAGGGTTTACCGCCCTGGCGAAGTACGGCCTGGGGATCACGGATAAAAACATGCTGTTCTTCGCCGGGGTGTTCGGCATCCTGGTGGCCACAGTCGTGCGCTTCTTTGCTTACCGGTTCCTGGTTTTCAACAAGGAGCTGGACCAGGAACCCGAGTTCTCACACGACCACGAACTTATCGAAATCCACCATCACCACAAAGAGCACGAAGCCCCGGGCGAGCGTGAGCCTTCGCCGGAGAGGCCAACCCGGCAATAGGGAGCCGTCCCGGCCTATCAGTTGCCGTGGATGCGTTCCGCGGCCAGCAGCTTGTCCGTCAACTCCACGTCGGGATGGGTGAGGACCACGGAACCGCCCTGCTTCCATGCGCCAAGGGCATCGGCCAAGGCCTTCTCCAGGCCGTCGCCGGCGGGAATATGCAGCCGCGCGCCCTGCTCGTGGGCAACGGCGAAGCTGTCAAACAGCTCCCGGTGAAGATGCCCGCGTCCGCTGCTGTCCGTAATGGCGCAGGCTTCGGGGTCAGGATCGGAGTGGGGCATAAAGACGTCGCCGTGGCTGCGCACCTCCGCGGCGTAATCGATGCAGCCGGCCGCGAGCTCCCCGGACCAGCGCATCGCGAGGGCGGGCAGCGCAACTGCGATGACAGCGTCGTACTGCGCTTCTGCTTGCCCGGGGTCCGCAGTGACCAGGAAATCGGCGTCGTCTGCGTCCAGAACAGCTTCAAGGCCGACCTGCCAGGCGGAAAGCGCCCAGACCATAGCCTTCCAGTGGGCGGGAAGTTCCAGCCGCAACCGCATCCCGGGGGCTGCGTCCAGTTCGTCCTGGAGCAGGTTGCTTGTCTTTGCCACCCAGTTGTCCAGGACCCGCCCCGAAAGTTCCACGCGTTCGGCATCGGGGCCGTACCACGTGAGACGGGGAGCAGTTGAGTTCCCCGAGCGGAGGCTGGCCATCAGATCGAGCGCCGGTGTGTTCATGGCACCATCCTGCCACTGGCGCCCCGGCTGGTCATCCTGGGTTGCAACCTTCGGCTGCGGCCACCTCCGCAGCACTCCAGCTGAAGTGATATTTATCACAGCCGAAGGTAAGCGTGCTTGCTACTTCTGGAATTTCGGGGTATTTTCGCGCAATCGCGCCACTTTCCCGCCCCTTTTCACCCCCGCTGCCGTCCCGGATGGCCCGTTCTGCGACCGGCGGGGAAAATTCCCGGGCGTGGCGTGCGCCTCCTCGGGGAAGTCCAGTGATTATTATCCCGGCTGCGGCTTGACTCGCCCTAGTTACACACGTGTAATTAGGTATCTAAAGCGACTGCGTAAATACAGGCACACAACCGAGTGCCCGGGTATCCAGGCAGGGGCTGCAACATCAGGAGGGTCGCCGTGGGGCAAGCAGAGCGTATCCAGGAAGATGCCGTCGTGGCCGGCCAGGCAACGGCAAAATACCGTGCACGGGGGGTGCCCAGCGATTGGTACGTGGACCCTGCTGATCCTGAGGCCGCGGAGCGGTACAACCGGGATGCCAGCGGCATCCTTGAAGACCAGGCCACGGCATTCCTTGCAGCGCACGAAGCCCTCCTGGACGGCGGCCAGGACCCCGAAGATGAACTGGACCCTCCCATGGAGGTGCGGACGCCCGATTCCGTGCAGCCGGTCTGGATCGGGTTGCCCTTCCAGCAGGATTTCGACGACGAAGGCGAGCTTGGCTGGCAGACTGACGCCTTGTGCGCCCAGACGGACCCCGAGGCGTTCTTCCCCGAGAAAGGCGGCTCCACCCGCGACGCCAAGAAGGTCTGTGGCGCCTGCAATGTGCGGTCACAGTGCCTTGAGTATGCGCTGGCCAACGATGAACGGTTTGGCATCTGGGGAGGCCTTTCCGAGCGTGAGCGCCGGCGGCTAAGGAAGCGAGCAATCTAATTCACCAGGACGTTCATGTCACCGCCGTTGTGGTCGCCCACAACGGCGGTGCCTACCTGCCCAGAACCCTGTCAGCGTTGGCGGACCAGACCCGGTCCGTTGACCGTGCCATTGGCGTCGACGCAGGTTCCCGCGATAACTCCCGTGCCCTCCTCGAGGAGGCTTTGGGCGCGGCCAGCGTCATCAGCCACGACCGCGGCAAAGGCGGTATGGGGGCGGCGGTCTCTGCAGGACTGGCAGGGCTGGCGCCAGGGCGGGGCAGCAAGGCCGATGGCAGGCCGGAGTGGATCTGGCTGCTGCATGACGACGCCGCTCCCGGCCCGGAAGCCCTCGCCGAACTGCTGGGTGCTGTGGAACGTGCGCCTTCCGTGACCGTCGCGGGCTGCAAGCAACTTGACTGGCACTCGGAGCGCAAGCTGGTGGATGTCGGCCTCTCCACCAGCCGGTGGGCCGAGCGGCTCACCCTGATTGATGCTGACGAACTTGACCAGGGGCAGTACGACGGCCGCAGCGATACGTTTGCCGTCAATTCCGCCGGCATGCTGGTCCGCCGTGACGTCTGGGAACACCTGGGCGGTTTCGATCCCGCGCTCCCGGGCAGTGGCGACGACGTCGATTTCTGCTGGCGCAACCGCCTCGCTGGGCACCGCGTGGTGGTGGTGCCCGCCGCCTGCATGTTCCATGTGGCCCACCGGCCCCACGCCCTGGGCAATCCGGCGGCAGCACGGAAGGCGCAGGTCCACCTGCGGCTGAAGCACGCGCCCCTCTGGATGGTGCCGGTCCATGCCGTGGGTGCACTGCTGGGCAGCCTCTTCAAACTGGTCCTGAGTATTGCCCTGAAGGACCCTGGCCACGGTATTTCCCAATTCCTTGCCACCGCCGCCGCCCTGGGCAGGCCCCGGGCTGTGGTGCGGGCCCGGCAGGCGGCCCGAAAGACGCGCCGGATCCGGCGGTCCGTCATCCGGAAGCTGCAGACACCGCGGCGGGAAGTCTGGAGCCACAGGCGGTCCCTGATGGAGGCCATCGGTTCCGACGGTTCCCAGGCCGACGACCTTGAGCAGGACCCGCTCGCCCACCAGCCAAGCGGTGATGCCTCTGATGATTTCGCTGCCCTGGCAACCACAAAGCGCGGCTGGGTGGGCAACGGGGCCCTCGCGGCGGTCATCGCCGCATCCGTTGCCTCCTTGCTGGGCCTGGCGGGCCTTTTCCGCGCAGATGCGGTTACCGGCGGGGCCCTTGTCCCCGTTTCCCCCGGACTCGGTGATATTTGGAACCATGCGTCCAGTTGGTGGCTCGCCCTTGGTGCAGGCCTCCCGGGGCGGGGCGATCCCTTCGGATATGTCCTGTGGATCCTGGGTGTCCTCGGCGGTGGTGACGCCAACGCCGCGATGGCCTGGCTGCTGCTGCTCAGTACTCCGCTGTCTGGTCTCACGGCCTGGTTCGCTGCCGGAGGGCTGACAGTCCGCCGCCGGCTCCGCCTCGCGGCAGCCGTTTTCTGGGCCGCCGCCCCCGCGCTCCAGGTTTCCCTGAACCAGGGGCGGGTTGGCGCCCTGGTGGCACATGTGATGATCCCCCTCCTTGTCCTTGCACTCTTGCGGGCCACCGGTTCAGCTGTAGGGCACGGACGCTTCACAGTTCCGGCTCCCGGGGACCGGCGCGGAGAACGGCCACCGGTCCGCCCCGGCATCAACGGCACGCCGTCGTGGACCGCTGCCGCGGCTGCCGGTCTGGTGCTGGCTGTCATCGCCTCAGCGGCCCCTTCGCTCCTCCTCCCCGCCGCCACGGTGATCGTGCTGTGCGGGCTCCTGCTGGGCCGCCGCGGCCGCACCGTCTGGTGGGCGTTGCTGCCGGCCGCGGCGCTGTTCGTCCCATTCGGCCTCTCCGTGCTGGACAAGCCAAGGGCGCTTCTCGCTGACCCGGGCCTGCCCCTGGGCTTTGATGCCGCGCCGCTATGGCAGCAGCTCCTGGGGCAACCGCTGGCTTTCGCTCCGGACAAGGGATTGGACGGGCTTCCCTACTTCCAGGACGGCACCCTGCCATGGGCGCTGCTGCTGGCACTGCTTATAGCCGTTCCGGTCCTGTTCTTTGCCGTGGCAGGTCTCTTCAGCGGGGGGCGCCGCGCCGGAAGGGCAAAGTCGTTGTGGGCGGCGGCCCTGATTGCCCTCGCTGGTGGCTGGCTGGCTTCACAGGTGGCAGTGGCCATGAACGCGGACACCCTGGTGACGCCTTTTACAGGTCCTGCAGTTTCCGCCGCATCGTTTGCCCTCCTTGGGGCCGGTCTCCTCGGAGCCGAACAACTCCTTGCGGTTGCGGATAGCGCGGCTGCCGGCACCGCAAGACAGCGCAGCGCTGCACGAGCGGCCGTGGCTTTCGGCATGGTGCTGCTCCTCATCGGTCCCCTGGCAGGGATGGCTGCCTGGTCCGCCCGGAACCTGCTTCGTCCCGCCGCTGTTTCCGCTTCCGGTCCTGCAACCGAAACCGTCAACCCTGAGGCCTCCGGCTGGGGTACGCCCCGGCTTGTAGAAGCTGCCAGCCCCCGCACTTTGCCCGCTACCGCCATAGACCGTGGCACCGGGCCGGAACAGACGCGCACCCTCCTGATCAGCACCCGGGAGAACGGTACCTTCGACGCCGCCCTGATGCGCGGGGCGGGTACCACGCTCGACAGTCTCTCAGCCGTGGCATCGGCGCGAAACATCATCGGGGCCCCGGGTGCCGAGACAGTCCGCGAGGACGACGACGTGACTGCCGCGGTGCGCCGCGTGGTGGCAACGCTGGTGGCCGGGCAGGGAGTGGACCCGCGCACCGACCTTGAACAGCTGGGCGTGGGCTTTGTGGTCCTGCGCTCCGCAGACACCGCGGCACAACTCACCGCCAGCAGGATGGACGCCGTACCGGGCCTGGTGGCCGTGGGGCAGACCGACGTCGGTTGGCTTTGGCGGATCACCCCGCTGAACCAACGGGTCCTGCAGTCGGCGGACATCGCCCACCGGGTCCGCATCGTGGATGCGGACGGTTCAACGGTCTCGCTGGTTCCGTCCGGCTTCGACGGAGCGGACGCCCCGGTTCCCTCCGGACCCGAGGGCCGCCTGGTGGTTCTTGCCGAGCGCGCCGATCCGGGCTGGAGTGCGTGGATTGACGGCCGAAAGCTTACCTCCACCACCTCAGGGTGGTCCCAGGCGTTCACACTTCCCGCTTCCGGCGGCCAATTGACCCTCCGCTACGAAAACCCCTGGGCCGTATGGGCCGGAATTGCGCAAGGCACCGTTATCGGGCTGACCGTCATGCTGGCCATTCCCATGCCGGCCCGGCGGCCCCGCACCGGCCTCTCCCGCGACGAGGGCTCCCTGCGTAAGGAACAGCAGAATGCATGAGCACACCATGTCCTCGGGAGCGCCAGGCGCAGACGTAGCCGGGACTGTACAGGGTTCCAGCGCCACCAGCCCGGGGCGGCCTGGTGGCAAACGCAGTCCCCGCGCCCTTGCCGGGTTCGCCAGTGCCGCCCTCGTCCTTGCCGGAACCGGGGCAGTGGTGGCCGCCGGGTCCCTGTTCCCACCGCCGGAGTCTGCACGGAGCGTCCCTGCGGCGGTGGCTGCTGTCCCGGCAGGGGAAAGCGTCGGCGTATGCCCCGGTCCTGCCCGGCTGCTGGAAGGCACCGAGGCAGGTACTGATCCGCAGTTCAGCCCGGTATCGGCCACGGCCGCAAGCACAGTGACAGCCGCCGTCCTCGGGGCTTCAGGTGTGCTGCCCGCCAGCCGCCTGGCGCAGCTGGACGGGACAACCGCGGTCGAGATAGCGAAAGACCCCGGCCAGCCTCCAGCGGAGGGTGGCCGCCAGGACCTGCTCGCAGGCACCGTTGCCAACCGGTCAGTGGACCAGGTGACTGTGCTTAGCGCTGGTGCCGTGGCAAACCAGCAGGCCTCCGCCGCTGCTGCCATGAAATTCGCTGCAACGGACGGCGACCTGCAGGGAACGGCCGCGGCCAGCTGCCAGCAGCCCTCCAATGACCAGTGGCTGGGGGGAGCCAGCACCACCGTTGGCCGCACCTCTGTGCTGGTCCTGACCAACGCCTCCACTACCCCGGCCACTGTCAGCCTCGAGCTTTTCGGCCCCGGCGGGCAAATCCAGGCGCCCGGCAGCCGGGGGCTTTTGGTTGCTCCCGGCACGGCACGCTCCGTGGTGCTGGCCGGTTTGGCGCCGGGGGAGGAGCAGCTCAGTGTCCACGTCCGCAGCGCGGGCGGCCCCGTCGCAGCCGCGATCCAGCAAAGCGTCCTGCGCGGCCTGACCCCCGGCGGAATCGACTTCATTGCACCAGGGGCGGCTCCCGCCGTCCGCCAGGTCATGACCGGCGTCGATATCCAGGATCCGGCCGGCGTTTCTGCCCTGACAGCAAAGTCCGGGTACGAGGATGCCGGGCCCGCCTTGCACATCACGGTCCCGGGCCCGTCGGACGCGGTAGTGGAAGTCAAACTGTACGGCCGCGACGGCCAAAAGACCCTCCCTTCCGGCGCTGTAATCACCGCCAAGGCCGGCTCCGTCACCGAAGTTTCCCTGGCGGGAGTCCCGGCGGGCCACTACACCGTTTCGGCGGAATCCGACGTCTCCTTCATTGCGGCCACGCGCCTCAGCAGGGGCCTTCAGGAGGACCAGCCCGCCGACGTCGCATGGGCTGCGTCCGGCTTCCGGCTCGGCAGCCAGCACGTGGTTCCCGTTCCCCAGGGCGGTATCCGCCAGTTGGTCTTTGGCGCCCTCGGCACACGGGCAACCATCAGCTACGCGGCCATCACCGCGGACGGGAAGGTGCGTCCCCCGGCCACAGCCGACATCGCAGGCGGAACGACGGCGTCCATCGCCGTTCCGGACAAGGCGGAGGATTCCGACGTGGTGGGTTATGTCGTGTCGGCGTCCGGGGACGCCGCTTACGGCGCCGTGCTGGTGCAGCAGGACGGCCGGAACGATGTTTCCTCCCTGGCCTTCCAGCCGGCAGCGGCAGGGCAGGAGACGGTGCCGGTCACCATCAGCTACTGATGCTGCCGGTGCCGCTGCCGGGCGAAGGCCCACCCGGCAGCCGTCAGCCGGAACAGGCGCCAGGTTCAGTAGCGGCGCCTGTACACCGGGTCCAGGGTTTCGGGGGCGACGCCCAGCATCTCTGCCGTGTGCTCAACCACCACGTCATGAACCAGGTCCTGCAGTTCCTCGATCCCGGGGCAAGCCTGCTCCACCACGCGGCGGTACACGGTGATCATTGGGCCGTTCTCGTCAGTGGCAGGAGAGTAGGAGCCCATGGGCACCGGCGCTGAGGTGGCTGCTAGCAGTTCCAGGTCCGGCGGGATCTCATCGACGCCAAACCTGACGCCGTCCAGTGTCTTCCCCCAGATATCGTGCAGCCGCTGTGCGGAGTCCAGGACCAGGTCATCGAAGCGGTCCGACCGGGTCCGGTACCCGGGATGGGTGGGCAGCATCACCTCGCCGCGAAGCCCGCGCCCGTGGCGGTTACGCCGGCGCTGCATGAAGCTCCTGCCTGTGGACTCCCCGCCCGGACCGCTGCGGGCGTCCGGGTCAGCCAACCGGACCGTAAAGCCTGATTTCTGGTTCGATGACTGCATACATCGACTGTAAACCCGGGGAATGATTTACGCGATAGATTCCCCCTGCGGCGAAGACGCGTCCCGTCAGGGGCCCCAATGCGCTGTTTTATCGGGGACTGCGAGTAGTCTGGGATGTCGTGGGAGCTATCCGTCAGTGTTCAAGATCTGCCTGCCGCCAGTCAGCGGTGGCTACCCTGACGTACGTGTATGCGGATTCCACCGCTGTCCTGGGCCCGCTTGCCACCTACGCGGAACCACATTGCTACGATCTCTGCGAGCAGCACGCGGAGTCGCTCACTGTGCCGCGGGGCTGGGAGGTCCTGCGGCTGGCCATGCCGTCCACGCCGCAACAACCCGGCCCGGATGATTTGCTTGCCCTTGCCAACGCGGTCAGGGACGCGGCCGCCCTGCCCGTCCAGGCGCCGCCTGCGCACCGAGGGCCCCACGCGGCGCTGGAAGCTCCTGCCGGCACCGAAGGCACCCGCAGGGGCCACCTGCGCGTCCTGCGCGAGCCGTCCTGAACCCCATCTGGCGGTACGCTGGAACCTGCACACCAGTCCGCTACCGGCGCGAGCGCGCCCGCCAGGGAGCATGAACCAAATGCCAAAGATCAGTCCTGAACTGCTGTCCGTCCTGCGTTGCCCCGTGACGGGTTCGCCCCTGGTCCAGGACGGCGATGAATTGGTGGCCACCGCTGCCGGGGAAACCGGAACAAAGCCGCGCTACGCGATTGAGGACGGCATCCCGCTGCTCCTGCCTCCGGAACTGCTGGCTGCAGCAACCTCGGCCGGCTCGGACCAGCACGATTCGGTCCCCGGGACCGCCCCCGCCGTGTAGTGCCGCCCCGGCTTTCCAAAAGACCACGCCACTGGCACCGCAGGCATCCGTAATACGCGCCGTTCAGCACGGACACAGCAGCACCGGAAACAGCAAAGGACCACCCATGACTTTCGATTACAAAGTTGCCGATATCTCCCTGGCCGAAGCAGGGCGCCACCAGATCCGCCTGGCCGAGCATGAAATGCCCGGCCTCATGTCCTTGCGCGAGGAATTCGGCGCCAGCCAGCCGCTGAAAGGTGCCCGGATCGCCGGCTCGCTGCACATGACCGTGCAGACCGCCGTCCTGATCGAAACACTGACCGCGCTCGGCGCGGAGGTCCGCTGGGCCTCTTGCAACATCTTCTCCACCCAGGACGAAGCCGCTGCAGCCGTGGTGGTGGGCAAAGGCACCCCGGAGGACCCCCAGGGCGTCCCGGTCTTCGCCTGGAAAGGTGAAACCCTCGAGGAATACTGGTGGACCGCCGAGCAGATCCTCACCTGGCCCGGTGCCGACTCCAACCCCGAACTCGGGCCCAACATGATCCTGGACGACGGCGGCGACGCCACCATGCTGGTGCACAAGGGCGTGGAATTCGAGGCGGCGGGCAACGTCCCGTCCGCCGATCCCACGGACTCCGAGGAGTACGGCATCTTCCTGGAAGTAATCCGCCGCTCCATCGCAGCGGACCCGCAGAAGTGGACGCGCACCGCCTCCACCATCAAAGGCGTCACCGAGGAAACCACCACTGGTGTCCACCGCCTCTACCAGCTGGCGGAGCAGGGCAAGCTGCTGTTCCCGGCCATCAACGTCAATGACTCCGTCACCAAGAGCAAGTTCGATAACAAGTACGGGATCCGGCACTCCCTGCCGGACGGCATCAACCGTGCCACGGACGTGCTCATGGGCGGCAAGGTCGCCGTCGTCTGCGGATATGGCGACGTCGGAAAGGGTGCCGCCGAGGCGCTGCGCGGCCAGGGTTCACGCGTGATCGTCACCGAGATCGACCCGATCTGCGCCCTGCAGGCCGCGATGGACGGCTACCAGGTGGCCAAGCTTGAAACGGTCCTGGCCCAGGGCGATATCTTCATCACCACCACGGGCAACAAGGATGTCATCATGGCCGAGCACATGGCCGGCATGAAGAACAAGGCCATCGTGGGCAACATCGGGCACTTCGACAATGAGATCGACATGGCCGGGCTGGCCAGGATCCCCGGTGTGAAGAAGGTGGAGATCAAGCCGCAGGTCCATGAATGGGTGTTCGACGCGGGAACCGATGCCGAGCGGTCCATCATCGTACTGTCCGAAGGCCGGCTGTTGAACCTGGGCAACGCCACCGGGCACCCGTCCTTCGTGATGAGCAACTCCTTCGCCAACCAGACCATCGCCCAGATTGAACTGTGGACCAAGAAGGACCAGCCGGAAGGCCAGCGCGAGTACGAGAACCAGGTCTATGTCCTGCCCAAGGTCCTGGACGAGAAGGTGGCCCGGCTGCACCTCGATGCCCTGGGCGTTGAGCTGACGGAACTGACGAAAGACCAGGCCGAATACTTGGACATCGACGTTGCCGGCCCGTACAAGCCCGAGCACTATCGTTACTAAGAAGTAAAGTACCCGGGTGCCTAGCGCGCCCGGGTTGTTACTTCCAGCCCCTAGGATCGCATTATGGAGCCCGAAGCCCAGTCCCGCCGCACGCGGACCGGAAAAAAGATACTTATCGTCGCCGTCGTCTGCCTTCTGGCAGCCGTAGGTGGTGTTTTCGCTGCCGTCGCGCCGGGACTTGCCGGCGGTGCGCTGGAATCCGAAGCAGGATCGGCAGTCCGGACTTCCCCGGGCCTGGCCTCGCCCGTCATCCCACCGGTGAAGTCCGATGCGGCGCCCGCCAACGGCGCCAAGCAGGTCAACCCGGCTGCCCCGGTGTCGCTCAAAGTCAGCAACGGGACCATCGAGCGCGTCACCCTGACCAGTACGTCGGGGGAAACGGTCGAGGGCAGCATCGACGCCGCCGGCACCGGCTGGACCGCGTCCGGGCCGCTCAAGTTCAATACCGATTACAGCTACACATACGTGGTGAAGGACGGCGCGGGGCGCGAAACAAGCACCACCCAGTCCTTTAGCACCGTGTCCAGTTCGCACGAGGCCGATGCTGCCATCTATCCTCTGGATGGCATGAAGGTAGGCGTGGGGCAGCCGCTGCAGATCATCTTCAGCGAACCCGTCCTTAACCGTGACGCCGTCGAAAAGGCCATCAAGATCACCAGCAGTGCCGGCCAGGTGGGAGCGTTCCACTGGTACAGCGACAAAATGGTCCGCTACCGCGCGGAGGGTTTCTGGGCCGCCAACTCCACCATCTCCATGGACATGCAGCTCTTCGGCGTGGACCTGGGGAACGGGCAGATCGCCAACTTCAACAAAAAGATGAGCGTGGCGATCGGCGATAAGAAGGTGGCCGTTGCCGACGCCGCCGCCCACACATTCACCTTGAGCATCAATGACCAGCCGGTCAAGACGCTGCCGGTCAGCATGGGGGACAAGCGCTTCCCGTCCGCCCGCGGCTATGGCGTGCTGATGGAGAAGAAGCGCTACGACCACTTCCGTGCCTCAAGCATCGGCTTGAAGCCGGACGACCCCGCCTACTACGGGGACGTGGACGTGGAGTACACCATCAGGCTCACGCTGAGCGGCGCGTATATCCACCAGGCCCTTGAATCCGCCTACCCGTTCATCGGCAACACGAACGTCTCCCATGGCTGCATCGGTTTTGCTCCCGACGGCGCTGCGTGGGTCTTCGACAACATGGGCACCGGTGACGTGGTGCAGATCGTGAATACCGAGGGCGACTACGCCGCACACGACGACGGCTTCGGGGACTGGAACATCCCCTGGAGCGAATACGACAACTAACCTCAGCTGCCGAAGGGCAACCGCTGCAGCCGCTCGCCAACCTCGGTGTTGCGCCGCCGCTGCTGCGTCAGCCGGGCGAGTTCCCGGTTCCGGCGTTCGGCAACGACGGCGGCAAGGAACTCGCCCGGGCTCGTTCCCGCCGGCGGGGGAGGAGCCACGTGGGCGGCAAGTTCCGTGGCGATTGCCTCCGCCATTCCGGCCCGGGACAGCGGTGCCATCCGGTTCGCCTGGCGGATGAACTGGGAGGCCCTGCGCGCCGTCGCATCCGGGATCCTTCCAATATCCGCCAGCGCTGCCCAGGCATGGAGCCGCGGTGGGACGGACACCGGAACGGCTTCTTCCACGGGCACCCGGCTGCGGATGGCATACGTTCCCGCCAGCAGGTCACCGAGCCGGCGGGATTTGTCGTTGAAGAGTGCAACGGCCAGCGCGAGCCCGCCCAGTGTCAGGTAGATTTCGAGGAACCCGGTGAGGCCGCGGATGACGGCGTGCCGGAAACGGATGGCGCCGCCGTCGTCCCGCACCACGCGCAGGCCTGTTGCCAGCTTGCCCAGCGACAGGCCGCGGCTCAGGGTTTCGACCGCTACCGGGAGGATCACCAGGCAGAAAACGACGCTGGACAGAACCAGCGCGCGCATGGCTGCCTCATCCACGTCTTCGCTTGCCGCAGCAAGGCCAATCAGGATCACCACCAGCAGCACGGCGTGGAAGAGGACGTCGAGCACCAGCCCAAGCGCGCGTGCGGCAAAGGACGCGGGGCGTAGTTCCAGGACAACTGCCTCGCCGGTGACGATCGAACTCACAGCATGTACCCATTCCCTCGCGGCTGATGGTGCGGACGGTCAAAGTCTAGTGCCGGGCAGTTAGGCTGGTCCCGTGGATATGGACGCCTTCTCCGCCGTGAATCAGGACAAGTGGTCACGGCTGAACGAGCTCGCCTCCAAGGGCAAACTGAGCGGACGTGAAGCCGATGAACTGCTGGCGCTCTACCAATCCGCGTCCTCGCACCTGTCGCTGATCCGTTCCGTTGCACCCGAAAGCGGCCTTTCAGCTTCGCTCTCTGCTACGCTCGCCCAGGCCCGCACCCGGTTCACGGGCGCACGTTCCAACCCAATGGCGGACCTCGCAAGGTTCTTCGTCGTGGCGCTTCCGGCCGCGTTCTACCGGCTGACCTGGCTCACGCTTGCCTGCGGCTCAGCCTTTATCCTCATCGGGACTGCCTATGCGCTGTGGATTGGAGCGTCCCCTGAAGCCCTGCGGGCGGTGGCTTCTGAAGCCGCCGCCAGGCAGTACGTGGAGGAGGACTTCATCGACTACTACTCCGAAAACCCGGCAGCCTCCTTCGCCGGGGCCGTATGGACCAACAACGCCTGGATCAGCGCGCAGGCTGTGGCGCTGGGCATTACCGGAGTCTGGGTGCCCATGATCCTGTTCAGCAACGCCCAAGGCGTGGGGATTGCGGCGGGGGTCTTCGCCGCGGCCGGCAAGTCCGACGTCTTTTTCAGCTACATCCTGCCGCACGGGCTGATGGAACTCACTGCCGTGTTCGTGGCCTGTGCCGCCGGCCTGAGGATCTTCTGGGCCATGGTCTCGCCTGGTCCGCGGACCAGGGGACGCGCCGTGGCCGACGAGGGCAGGTCATTGATCACGGTGGCTCTGGGCCTGGTCCTGGTGTTGTTTGTCTCCGGCCTGGTGGAAGGCTTTGTCACCCCCAGTCCGCTTCCGGTTTGGGCCAAGATCACCATCGGGGCCGGCGTGCTGGCGGGTTACTGGGTGTACGTCCTGGTGTGGGGAAGACGCGCCTACCTGGCCGGGGAACGCGGCGACCTCCGTCGTGAAGACGCCGGCTACACGGAAATCGCTGCCTGAATCGTTGTAATCCTGCCGGGGTGGTTCCTCGCCCGGTCCAAGCCCCGGACTGTAGGCTCGTGATCAGAAAAGCGTGCGCCAGCTGACCATGGCGCGGCGTGTAAACCCTACGGAAGTGACGCTGCTGTGAAAGACGAAACACCGGCCCGCGCCAAAAGCGCTGCGCCGCAGCCGGAACCGTTCCTGGATACGTCCGGCGACTCCGACGAGCCCGCCTTTTCCTGGCTTACCCCCGCCGGTAAGGAGACCGCCGGGTCCGATGCCGGGGGCATGTCCACCGCCGAAAGCCCAGCCACCGGTGAAACCCCAGCCGCCACCGAAACCCCAGCCGCCACCGAAACCCCAGCCGCCACCGTAAGCCCGTCCCCTGCCGCCAGGTCTTCGGCCGTTGCCGCAGAGCATGACGGCGTTGGCCGGGTGGCCGGGAGCACCCAGCCGGAAAGCAGGGCCGACCGGAAGGCAGCCGAGTCCGCAGCCGGGCCGTCCGGTGCTGAGGGCGCCTCCGGTGCCGTCCCGCCGTCGGGCGATGATGTGGAGTCCGGCCACGGCAGCTCACCGGTTTTTCGGGAGCCCCTGCACA
The DNA here is from genome assembly GCF_059090085.1 of Arthrobacter sp. K4-10C. Lineage (NCBI taxonomy): Bacteria > Bacillati > Actinomycetota > Actinomycetes > Micrococcales > Micrococcaceae > Arthrobacter > Arthrobacter sp. K4-10C. The sequence goes on from NZ_JBNHFI010000002.1 coordinate 102,188, forward strand.
CGTCTGCGCTGCAAGTGCGTCCGCCGGAGGAGGAAGTGGAGCGCCGCAATGCGGAGCGGGAGAGTGCCGCCAACGCCAAGCCTGTTGCCCCGAGGGTGATGCAGGTCCTGCTCGCCATCATCTTTCCGGTGGTGCTTCTGGTCCTGGCCGTGCGCGCGGTCACCAGCCCGCTGTTCCTGTGGGTGGAATACAACCGCCCCGGCTTTCCCGGCGACGGCTACGGCTTCAGCACCGACGACCGCATGACCTACGGCTCCTACGCCGTCGATTACCTGAGCAACTGGTCCGGCCCGCGGTACCTGGGGGACCTGGTGCACCGGAGCGGGGACAAACTGTTCAAAGATGGCGAAGTCAGCCACATGGCCGACGTCAAGATGGTCATCCTGTCCACCTTTGGCGCGGGTGTCCTGCTGCTCCTCCTGGGGCTCATCGCCATTGTTTACCTTCGGAAGCGCAGCACGGGAGGCGTCCGCCGGGGCCTGTTCGCGGGTTCCGTCATTACCCTGGTCCTCATCCTGGGTCTCGGCACCCTGGCGTTTTTGGGGTGGCAGCAGTTCTTCACCGAGTTCCACCGGATCTTCTTTGCGGACGGCACCTGGACCTTCAGCCTTGAGGACACCCTGATCCGGCTGTTCCCCGGCCAGTTCTGGATTGACGCCGGCATTGTCATCGCGGGCCTGGTGCTGCTGACAGCGCTGGTGACACTGGTCCTCACCTGGCCAACGCGCCGCCGCCGCGGCCTGGTGCCGCAGGAACCGGCAGCCGATCAGGCGTAAAGCCTGGCGATATCCGCCTGGAAGTCCTGCACGACGGCGGCCCGCTTCAGTTTGAGCGAGGGCGTCAGGTGGCCTGACTCGACCGTGAACTCCGCGTCCAGCACGGCGAAGGAGCGGATGGACTCAGCCTTTGACACCAGTTGGTTGGCCTGGTCCACCGCTTCCTGCACGGCCTCAAGAACCCCGGGATCGAACTTTGCTGCCCCGGGCGCGATGGGCGGCAGCCCGCGCTCTGAGCGCCAGTTCTCCAGCCCCTCGTGGTCCAGGGTCACCAGCGCCGAGACGAACGGCCTGCCGTCCCCCACTACGACGGCGTGGCCCACGAGCGGGTGGGACCGGATCACTTCCTCCAGGGGCCCCGGCGCCACGTTCTTCCCGGCAGCAGTGACCAGGAGGTCTTTTTTCCGCCCGGTCACGGTGAGGAAGCCATCAGGGTCCAGCACGCCGAGGTCTCCGGTGCGGAAGAAGCCGTCTACGAAGGCTTCGGCATTGGCGGCCTGGTTCCCGTGGTATCCCTTGAAGACACCGATGCCCTTGACCAAAATTTCCCCGTCCTCGGCCACCCGGATGGTGGTGCCCGGGATGGGGATGCCCACCGAGCCCACCCGGGTATGCGACGGGGTGTTGACGGTGCAGGGCGCGGTGGTCTCTGTCAGGCCGTAGCCCTCCAGCACCGGGATGCCCGTGCCGCGGAAGAAGTGTGCGTCATCGCGTGCCAGCGGGCTGGCGCCGGACACGGTGTATCCCACCTGCCCGCCGAGGGCCTGGCGGAGCCTGGGATACAGGAGCCGGTCAAACAACCCGTGCCGGACCCTGGACAGCAGCCCGGGGCCCGTCCCCTCGCCGCGGCTCTCCATCTCCAGTTCCCGGGAGTAGGCGACGGCAGCCGCTGAGGCGGCCCTGAACAGCCTGCCTTTTCCGGCAACGGCTGCTTTATGTGCCGCGGTGGCCCGGACCTTCTCGAAAATCCGGGGGACCACCAGCAGGAAGGTGGGTTTGAACGTCGCCAGGTCTTCCAGGAGCTGGGCAGCTCCGGGCGTATGCCCCAGCGTGGCGCCGGCCGACAGGCACACGACCTGGACTGCCCGCGCCAGGACGTGGGCCAGCGGCAGGAACATGAGCGTGCGGGCCTGGTCCTGGAGCAGCAGTTCAGGAAGGAACGCGACGATGTTTTTGGCTACGAGGGCGAAGTTGCCGTGCGTGATCTCGCAGCCCTTGGGATTGCCCGTGGTCCCTGAGGTGTAGACAAGCGACGCGACGTCGTCCAGCCCGGCCCGGCTCCGGTGCCGCTCAAGCTCGGCGTCGCTTACCCCGGCCCCTGCTGCGGCGAGGCTGGCAAGGTTGGGTGCCTCGCCGTCGTCGTCCATCCTCACGACGTTCACCAGCCGGTCGCGGAGCGGCGCTGAGCCGGCAACAACACCGGTGACCAGTTCCACCAGTGCCGGGTTTTGCGCGAAAACACGCCGGACGCCGGCGTCTCGGATGATCCATTCCACCTGGCGGGCGGATGAGGTTTCATAGATGGGGACTGTCACGCCGCCGGCGAACCAGATGGCGAAGTCCACCAGCGTCCACTCATAGGACGTCGCGGACATGACGGCCACGGTATCGCCAGGCTCCAGCCCGCCGGCGATCAGCCCTTTGGCCAGCGCGCTCACGTCCTGCAGGAACTTTGCCGCAGGAATATCTACCCAGCCGTTGGGGCCCTTGCGCCGGTAGAGTGCATGCGCGGGGTTGGCGGCGTGTTGCTCCAGCAGCAGGTCCGTGACGTTGCTGTCAGCATCCAGCTCCACCAGCAGTTCCGTGCTTGCTTCTCTCACAGCAGGTCTCCGTTCCGCTGCCGGGCCGCGGCAGCGGCTTCGATGGGGTCTGATTGCAATCCTGCCCTAGATCCAGGACGGCATCCACATCCGTATCCGCCAGGCCTCATAGGGAATGACCTCGGCCGCCCAGATGGGGTAGAAGAACGATGACAGCAGGACGGTCACCGCCAAGAACAGGACCACCAGGTACAGCCCGGAGCGGCGGCGCCATGGCGGGTCAGCTGCCCGCCCCAGCACGAGTCCCAGGCAATAGACGAGGGCCAGGACCAGGAAGGGCTCGAAGGACACCGCGTAGAAGTAGAACATGGTCCGCTCGGGGTAGAGGAACCATGGAAGGTAGCCGGCTCCCACACCGGCGAGGATGGCGCCGGCCCTCCAGTCCCGCCGTCCTGCCCACCAGAACAGCACGATCACCAGGGATATGACGGCGGCCCACCAGATCATGGGGTTGCCCACGGAGAGGATGGCGGAGGTGCATTTGGCCACGGCGCAGCCCGGAGTGCCCTGCTGGGGGGATTCATAGAAGAACGACGTCGGCCTGCCGAGTACCAGCCAGCTCCACGCGCTTGCCTCATAAGGATGTTCGGAACCAAGGCCCTGGTGGAAGGTGTAGGCCTCCCGGTGGTAATGCGCGAGTGACCTGAATGAATCCGGCAGCCAGCCCCATTCGGCGGAGGGGTTGCTCTCCGCCCAGCGGCGGAAATAGGCGTCGTTGGAGCGGAACCAGCCGGTCCAGGTTGCTGCGTACACCATGCCTGCCACGGGCACCATGCTGAGGAACGCCGGGACGCCGTCCCTGATGGCTCCGCCGCTGATCCAGCCGCGGATTCCCGCCACGCGCCGGGCACTGAGGTCCCAGAAGACCGTGAGGACTCCAAATGCGGCCAGGAAGAACAGCCCGGACCATTTGGTGCCGACCGCGAGGCCCAGGCAGATGCCTGCCGCCAGCCGCCACCAGCGGATTCCAAGCCAGGGCCCGGAAAGCAGCACGGCTGCGGGCGGCTGTCCGCCGTTCCGGGCCGCTGCCTGCGCAAGGCGTTTGGCAAGCCGGCGCCGCCCGTCGTCCCTATCCAGCAGCAAGGCGCCGAACGCCGCGAGGACCCAGAACATCAGGAAAATGTCCAGCAGGGAAGTCCTGGACATCACCAGGTGGTGCCCGTCCACGGCCAGGAGCAGCCCGGCTGCGGCGGCCAGCGGCAGGGACCGGAACAGTTTCAGGGCAATCAGGGACAGGAGGAGGATGGACAAGGTTCCGGTGAGGGCCGCCGCGAACCGCCAGCCGAACGAATTGTCCGCGCCGAACAGCCACATCCCGGCAGCGATCATCCATTTGCCCACAGGAGGGTGGACCACGTACTCGGGGGAGGCGAGCAGGACCGACGGGTCGCCGGCGTTGAAAGAATCGTTCGCCTTCTCCGGCCAGTTGCGCTCGTAGCCGCTGATGAGGAAAGAGTAGGCGTCCTTGACGTAATAGGTCTCGTCAAAGACCAGCTTGTGCGGTGCGTCGAGCCGGACAAACCGGAGGATTCCCCCGGCCACGGCTGTCAGGACCGGAACCAGCAGCAGCCACAGCCGCAACGACGGCGGGTAGTCCCGCCAGGAACGAACTCCTCCCAGGAGCCGTGCGTGGAGCGCTTCGAAGGTGAATGCTTCCGCCGGACGGCTGATCCAGGGCCGTCCAGGGCGGCAAGGTATGTTGCCGGCGCCCCGGCCGTCGCCTGGAGCCTCCGCGGCGTCTTTGCCGGCTTCGGCGGGAGCGGGATGTCCGGCTCCGGGCGGCCGCGTGGAGGTCTGCGTCACGAGCCCCATGCTACCTTTTGCGGCTGGCAGTCCACTCAGCAGTAGGCTGGACGCGTGGACCCTCACCCCAGCACAGCTCCAGAATCCGGCCCGGCAGCCGCAGGACGCATCGTCCTCGCCGCCACCCCCATCGGGAATACCGGCGATGCAACCGCCAGGCTCGTGGAACTGCTGGGAACAGCGGACATCGTGGCGGCGGAGGACACCCGCCGCCTGCACCGGCTGGTGCAGAGCCTGGGGATTACGGTGGCGGGGCGGGTGATCAGCTACCACGAGCACAACGAGGCGGCAAAGACCGCGGAGCTGCTGGACCAGGTCCGGGCGGGCAGCACCCTGGTGATGGTCACCGACGCCGGCATGCCCTCCGTGTCCGATCCCGGCTTCCGGCTCGTGGAAGGCGCCGTTGCCGCCGGGCTGACCGTGACCGCAGTGCCGGGCCCGTCAGCTGTCCTGACTGCCCTGGCGCTGTCCGGCCTGCCCACGGACCGTTTCTGCTTCGAAGGCTTCCTGCCCCGGAAAACGGGCGAACGGGCGTCGCGGCTGGCCGATCTTGCCGGGGAACGGCGGACCATGGTGTTCTTTGAGGCGCCGCACCGGCTCGAGGCCATGCTGCGGGCATTGAAGGACCGGTTCGGAGCGGAGCGGCGCGTGGCCGTGTGCCGGGAACTCACCAAGACTTACGAGGAAGTTCTGCGCGGCTCCCTCGGCGAGCTCCTGCAGTGGGCGGAGAGTTCAGAAGTCCGCGGCGAGATCGCCGTGGTGGTGGCCGGGGCGCCCGAACAGGCGGCAGGCGTCCCCGAAGACCACGTGGCGGCGGTCAACGATCTCGTTGCCCAGGGTATCCGGCTCAAGGAAGCTGTTGCCGCTGTTGCCGAGGACGTCCGGGTGAGCAAGAGGGAACTCTATTCCGCGGTGCTTGCAGCTCGCTGACCGGTGCCAGGAAGGTTTCCGGCGCGCTGTGCAGCTGCACAGCAGAGCCCTGTTTCGGCAGTGCGCCGGGGCGTAGACCCCGGATGAACGGCAGCAGTAGTCTGGCACTTAATCAGCCTGATGGGCCCGGTCACTCCGGCCGCAGCGCAGGGCTGCCAACAAACCCTACTGACGAGGGAGTCATCGTGACTGTCACTGCACAGCCGGCCGTAACCGCGGACCGCGAAAGCCAGCTTCTGGCCTCTGTTCCCACCGGACTGCTGATCAACGGCGAGTGGCGGGAGGCCGCTTCCGGCAAGACGTTCGACGTCGAGGATCCCGCCACCGGCAAGGTCCTGTTGAGCATTGCCGACGCCGGCACCGAGGACGGTGCCGCCGCACTGGACGCCGCCGTGGCGGCGCAGGAGTCCTGGGCGAAGGTTCCGGCACGGGAACGCGGCGAGATCCTGCGCCGCGCTTTTGACATGGTGACCGAGCGGGCCGAGGACTTCGCGCTCCTGATGACCATGGAGATGGGCAAGCCCCTGGCCGAAGCCCGCGGCGAGGTGACCTATGGTGCCGAGTTCCTGCGCTGGTTCTCCGAGGAAGCCGTCCGCGCGTTTGGCCGCTATTCCGTGTCCCCGGACGGCAAGTCCCGGCTGCTGGTCACCAAGAAGCCCGTCGGCCCATGCCTGCTGATCACGCCATGGAACTTCCCGCTGGCCATGGCGACCCGCAAGATCGCGCCTGCTGTTGCCGCAGGGTGCACCATGGTCCTGAAGTCCGCGAACCTCACGCCGCTGACCTCGCAGTTGTTTGCCGCCGTCATGCAGGAGGCAGGCCTTCCTGCGGGCGTCCTCAACGTCATCCCCACTTCCACCGCTGGCGCCACCACGGGGCCGCTGATCAAGGACGCCCGGCTGCGCAAGCTCTCCTTCACCGGCTCCACGGAGGTGGGCCGCCGACTGCTGGCTGATGCGTCGGAAACGGTGCTGCGGACCTCCATGGAGCTGGGCGGCAACGCCCCGTTCGTGGTCTTCGAGGACGCCGACCTGGACGCCGCCGTCGCCGGCGCCATGCTCGCAAAGCTCAGGAACATGGGCGAGGCCTGCACCGCCGCCAACCGCTTCATCGTGCATGAATCGGTCGCCGCCGAGTTCGCCGAGAAGTTTGCAGCGAAGATGAAGGAAATGACCACCGCGCGCGGCACCGAGCCTGAGTCCAAGGTGGGACCGCTGATCGACGCGAAAAGCCGCGACAAGGTCCACGAACTGGTCTCCGACGCCGTTGCCTCCGGCGCGAAGGCTGTCCTGGGCGGCGGACCGGTGGACGGCCCGGGCTACTTCTACCAGCCCACCATCCTGGCCGGCGTCACCGAAGGCACCCGCATCTTGTCGGAGGAAATCTTCGGCCCGGTGGCGCCGATCATCACGTTCAGCAGCGAAGACGATGCCGTGCGCCTGGCCAACAACACCGAATACGGGCTGGTGGCCTACGTCTTCACCAAGGACCTGAACCGCGGCATCCGGATGGGCGAAAAACTCGAAACCGGCATGCTGGGACTGAACGCCGGCGTCATCTCCAACGCCGCAGCACCGTTCGGCGGCGTCAAGCAGTCCGGCCTGGGCCGCGAAGGCGGCCTCGAAGGCATCGAGGAGTACCTCTACACCCAGTACATCGGCATCGCCGACCCCTACGCAGGATAACCCCGGACTTGGCCGGCCAGGCAGGGCTGGCTACGTATCCGGGCCGCCGCCCGCCCCTTACCGTGAACGCACGGGGAGGGAGCGGGTGGCGGCTTTTGCCGTTTCGGCGAGAAGCCGCCCGGCGGCCAGGAACGGCGCCGCGATCATCCTGCCCAACCGTCCCATGACCGACGGCGGAAGCCAGGCGGCGCGGAATCTTTGCCAACGTGTGGCGTGGGCGCGCAAAGCGAGCTCCAGGGCAGCGACGCGTGCTGCATTTAGCCCGCCGTCCGCGCCCGTCCGTTGCCGTCGGGCGTCGTCCGTTCCCTGGCCCGCCGGCAGCGGCCGGCCGTACCTGTACCGTTCGAAATCGGCGGTGATCACGCCCGCGGCCTGATGGGCAGCCGTATCCACGCCGCCGGGTTCACCAAGGTGGCCGCGGAGGCGGCCCGCATAGGCCCGCGGGGTCTCACTCGGGCCGGGAGGGACGCCGTAGTCGGTGCCCAGGTCCAGCATTTCGCTCCATGCCAGCGGAACGGTATCGGCGGGAACCCGGGGCCGGAGGCGGCGGGCACGGACCGCGGCGCGGACAAGGTGCGGCGAAGCGGCCAGGAGTGCCGCGCCCAGAACTCCGCCGGCGCCAATGAGCCATGGCAGTAGCGGCAGGCCGGCATCAGAGGTGCCGCCCGTACCTGGAGCCGGGAGCGGGGCTGCGCTGGGTGCAGGGGCGGGCGCCGGAATAGCGTCGGGAACCAGGTCGTCGCTGTTTTCGACCGCACCTGGGGCGGACGGAGAGGACGACTCGATCGCATAAGCGGGGACCACGCCCCGGGAAGGCGTGGGTTCGAAAGGCACCCAGCCCAGGCCCTGGAAGTACAGCTCGGGCCAGGCATGGGCGTCCCGGGCGTCCACCTCATACTCGGGAAGCGCGCCCTGCCCGGCAACCGTCACGGTGGCGCCGGTCAACCTGCCCGGAGCGTACCCCACGGCGATCCGGCTGGGGATTCCTTCCAGCCGGGCCATGACCGCCATGGCGGATGCGTAGTGGATGCAGTAGCCGCTCTTCTGTTCCAGGAAGTCGGCAAGGACGGAAAGGCCGTTGCCGTCGTAGCCGTTCTGGACGGGGGACTGCAGGGAGTAGGTGAATTCTGCCGACCGAAGGTAGCGCTGGATGGCCATCGCTTTTTCATACGGCGTGTTGCTGGAACCGGTCACCGTTCCGGCGGTGGTCCTGACGATCTCCGGAACGTTGCCGGGAATCCGCGTGAAATCCTCGGGGATGTTCTGAACCGCGGGCGCGGACTGGGCCAGGAGGTCAGCTGACAGGTCCGGAACCGAGGACGTGACCACATACTCCTGGCGACGGGAAGTGGTGTCGGTCCCCTTGATGCTCAGGGTGGCCGGATCCCACGTCCACCGGCCGTCCAGCCCGCGCACCGACTCCGGTGCGTACGGCGCCGGAAGGTAGGGGCTGTTGAAGGTGCCGGTATCAATGGCCGTTATCTGCTGCATCTGGTTGTTCGTCGGAATGGCGTAGCCAGGATCGATTTGCCCCACCAGCGGAAGCCGCGAGGCGTTACGGTCGTCCGGGCCCCAGGACTCGCCGTCGAAGTTGTCCACTGTGACCGACCGCAGGTACAACGGGGTGGCAGCGTTGGTGGCGTACGTGATCCGGCCGCTTCCGTCCGGCGTGCGGAGGCTGTTCCCCAAGGTGATCATCGGGTTCAGCCCGGTGGAGGCGCCCCAGGGATTGAGCCGCGAGCCCTGGGGAAAAGTGCCCTGGTCGAATCCGGGGATGGCGAGCGGAACCATCAGGGCGGCCACCAGTGCAGCACCGCCCGTCAGCGCCGCCCGCCTGACCTGGCCGGGGTTGCGGGCGGAGTCAGCCTGGGTGCGCTGATCCGGGGCGAACCATTGGCTGCAGGCGAGGATTATCAGGTAACCGGCGACGGCGCCCGTGAAGCCCCAGAAGCCGACGCTTTGTGGTTTGATCGTAGCCGGCACCACCAGGATGGCGAGCAGCCCAACCCCGGTGGCGGCGGGCATGCCGAGGGGTACCGCCAGTGCGTCCACCAGGATGACCGCGAGTCCGAGGACTGCGCAGATCACCAAGACAATTCCGACGTTGGGTGCAACTGGTGCGGTTTCGTTGAGGACGGTTTCGCTGGCCCTGCGGATCAGCCTGCCCAGCTCGGTGAAGGTGGCACCACTGGGGATGAAGCCCAGGATGCTGGGCCCGCGGAGGAACGTCAGTGTCAGGATTGTACCCAGGGACAGGAACCCCCCGGCTGTCACGAGCAGGGGCTGGGCGCGGGCGGCGCGCAACACGGCCAGGGTGAAACTGACCACCAGCACAGTGGTCAGCACGGGCCAGTACCAGCCCCAGCCCCTGAGCACGCCGTTCAGGGACAGGGCAGCACCGCAGACAGCCGTGGCGATCGCGGCGGCCATTGCCCAGGGAAAGACGCCAACACGCGGCCGGCTTGCGGATGTTCCCGTTGGCGCGTGCCGCTGCCCGGTCTCCGGAGTCCGGGTTGGGGCCATTGTCACCGGGCCACCCCCGCCCCGCGCCGGACCTCCACGGCCGGTGCCGGCAATTCCACGTCCTGGTCGAACTGCCCCCACGCGGCGGCCACCGGGACCGACGGCGGAACGGCTACCGCCCGCCACCCGCCCTGGCGCAGTGCTTCAAGGACGTCGGCTGATTCCGCCGGCCTGTCGGCAACCACGATGGCGAAGGCATTTGTGCCGTAACCGGCGGCGGGGGCCAGGGATAGGCCCTCCTCCGGTGAAATCCTTCCGAGCACGGCAATCAGGGGGCCGCGCATACGGTGTGCGGAGAGTTTGTCCATCAACTGGTCGTCGAAGTGGGGAGGTGCGGATTCCTGGCCTGCGCGGTTGCGGGGGGCAAGAAGGCCCGAGACAGGGGCGTCGCGACCCACGGCGTCCAGGAGCCGGCCGTCACGGCGCTGATGGTGGGGTCCGGTGAGCTGGATCGCGGCGAGGCTTTCGGCAATGGACTGAAGCCCCGAGGCGCCGCTGTATTCCTCCGCTTCGGGGTCCGGCGCGGACGGCGAGTGGAGGAAGGCCGGTTCCCCGCGGGTGTCCAGCAGCCGCAGTCCGTAATTCCGTTCCGCGAGATGGGCGCTGATGGACATTGCCGCCACCACAGCCCATTCAAAGGTTGCGCTGGTGGCCACGGCATGCCCGTCCTGCACAGCCAGCCCTGCGGAGGGTGCGGTTGACCCGCCGGAGAACGCAGTGAACCGGTGGTCCAGGATGATCGTTGCCTCCGGCGTGGTGACGGACTCCTCCTGCCGGACCATCAGGGCGCCGTGCCGGGCAGTGGCTGCCCAGTGGACGCGGCGCATCGGATCGCCGTGGCGGTATTCACGCGTCATGACGTCGTCATCGCTCGGATTCGCCCGGATCCTGGTGGCAGTGACGCCGTCATTGCCCCGGGCCCCGGCGAGCCCGGTCAAGGGAAGCACGACGGCGGCAGGCGTCACGGTGAGGGTGTCGCCGCCGTCGATGGCCTGGCGGTGCAGCGAAAGCCCGAACGGGTCGGTGAACTCGGCCGTGACTGGCCCAATGCGGAACTGGCCCCGCTGGGCGGAGCGCAGGTGGTACTCGTAGCGGCTGGTTCCGCCTGACGCCGAGCGGGAAGGAAAACGGAAGGCAGGGGATTCGCCGAACCGTTGCGGCAGCCGTTCCTCCATGGTGGCTCGGCCGCTTGCGTTTCCGGTCCGGGAAACCGCCAGCCGCACGGTGGTGGGGGCGGAGGTTTCCACGGGCGAGGGGTTGAACTCGCGGTATACCCGGAAGCGGGGCTTTACCAGGCGGATGCCGGCCAGGGAAACCAGGGGGAGGGCAAGCAGCAGGACACTGAGCGTGAGGAGGTCGCGACGGCCCATGACGTACGCGGCGGCCAATGCGGCAGCCCCGGCCCCCAGCATTCCCCAGCCGCGCTGGGTGAAGAGGTGCCGCGGCAGCCGGTCCAGCAGCGCCATGGCTCCGCCTAGCGGTTCCTGCCCAGGTCGGACACCGGGGCGGTGTTTCTGCCGGCAGGTGCGGGTACCCGGCCCGGATCGGCCGGCGCATGGGGAACGGGCAGCCGCGACAGGATGCCCTGCAGGACACTGCGCGGCGTCTCGCCCGCCCCGGCGGCCTTCCGGTCCAGGATGATCCGGTGCGCCAGGACGGCCTCCGCGACATGCACCACGTCGTCCGGCAGGACAAAGTCGCGGCCGTCAAGGGCGGCGGTGGCCTTGGCAGCACGCAGCAGCTGCAGCATGGAACGGGGACTCGCTCCCAACCGGAGCAGCGGGCTTTCACGGCTGGCCCTGCCAACCGAAACCGTGTACTCCTTGACGGCCTGTGACACGTACACCTGCTGGACGGTGGCGATCATGCCCGCCACCTCGCCTGTGGTGACCACCGCCGATACCTTGGCCAACGGAGACGCCGCCTGGTGCGTTTCGAGCATCTCGATCTCGGCGTCCTTGTCCGGGTAGCCCATGGAGATCCGCGCCATGAAGCGGTCCCGCTGCGCTTCCGGCAGCGGATATGTCCCTTCCATCTCGATGGGGTTCTGGGTGGCTACGACCATGAACGGCTCGTCCAGCCGGTAGGAATTGCCGTCCACTGTGACCTGGTGCTCCTCCATGCACTCGAGGAGGGCTGACTGCGTCTTGGCCGAGGCACGGTTGATTTCGTCGCCGATGACGATGTTGGCAAAGACCGCACCGGGCCGGAACTCGAACAGCCTGGAGGCCTGGTTGTAGATGGACACACCGGTGACATCGGAGGGAAGGAGGTCCGGCGTGAACTGGATGCGGTTGACGGTGCAGTCGATTGACCTGGCCAGCGTCTTTGCCAGGAGCGTCTTTCCAACTCCCGGAACGTCCTCCAGCAGCAAGTGGCCCTGCGCCAGCAGGACAGTCAGCGCAAGCCGGGCAGCGTCCGACTTCCCGTCGATCACGGTATTGACTGTTGTCAGGATGCGCTGGCTTGCGGCGTGGAACGACTCGGCGTCCATCGCGGCCGCCTGGCGGTGGCCGTTCAGTTGGCTGACAGGGTCGGCGATGCCCGCGAAATTACCCGTGGCAGTGCTTCCATCAGTGGCAATACGTCGGTGGGGTTCCATCGGCAACCTTTCAGCCCGGGTTTCACCTGGACGTGACAGAAACCTGCCTTCGCCCCTCGGTGGGCGTTCGCATGTGTTCGTACCAGACTACTAACACAACTGCTTCCGCAGACAGAGAGTTCCAACAAAAATGGGGGTACCCTCCGCAGCTAGGCTGGATGGATGTGCAATTCGCTGATTCCCGACGCCTACCGCAGGGCCGCCGCCGAAGATGCCCCGGAAGACGGGGTTGGCCGGGCGCGGGACTTCCCGCCCGCGCCGGAACCGCTGCCGGTGCCCGTCATGGACAACCATACCCACCTTGATTTTCCGGACGGGAAGGCGCCCGTTGGAATCCGGGCCGCCCTGGATGCGGCGGCTGCTGTGGGAGTGCAGGGCGCCGTCCAGGTGGGCTGTGACCTTGAGTCGTCCCGGTTTACGGTCGAGGCAGTGGAGCAGGACGAGCGGCTTCTCGGTGCTGTTGCCCTGCACCCCAACGATGCTCCCCGCTATGCGGCCAGGGGCGAACTGGAGGAAGCACTCGACGAGATTGAGAGGTTGGCCGCCCATCCTCGGATCCGTGCCATCGGTGAAACCGGCCTGGACTTCTTCCGCACCAAAGGGGAGGGGCTGGCCCAGCAGAAGTACTCGTTCCGGCGCCACATAGATATCGCGAAGCGGTTGGACCTCACACTGCAAATCCACGACCGGGACGCGCACAGCGAGGTGGTGCAGGTCCTGCGCGAGGAAGGCGCACCGGAGCGTGTGGTGTTCCACTGCTTTTCCGGCGATGAAGAGCTTGCAAAGGTCTGCAACCGGGAGGGCTGGTGGATGTCCTTTGCCGGAACGTTGACCTTCAAGAATGCGGAAAACCTGCGCGCGGCGCTCGCCGTTGCAGATCCGGGCCTGGTCCTGGTGGAGACTGACGCCCCCTTCCTCACCCCCCACCCGCACCGGGGCCGGCCGAACGCGAGTTACATGGTTCCTTACACCGTGCGCGCGATGGCCCAATTGACAGGATCCGACCTCGCCGGGCTGTGTGCCGGAATCAGCGAAAACACCGTGCGGGCGTACGGATCGTGGGCCTGACAAAGAAGCCGTTCAGTTACAGGCAGCAATACCTGGTATGCAAAATTGTTGGCCCGTTTATAACGCTACGGTTACAGTGGAGAACTGTTAGCCGGGGTCGGGGAAGGCCATCGGGTAATTCACTTCAACTTGCAGCATGAGGCGGCGGGATCTGGTCCCGCCCTGACCGTTGCGCGGAGTGTGGCGGCGCAACGGTGCCCGGACTGCCTGTAATCAAGGCGGTACCGGGCATTTTATTGCGCAATCCCCGTGCCCGGAGGGTCCTAAAGTTACGGGCAAACGTGGTCAAGTTTTTCACAACGGACGGCAAGATCAGCTTTTTCAAGGTTGGCGGCCAGTTGCTGGTGCTCTGCGCGCTGGTGGTGGGGCTCGTGGCCTTCGTCGGCAATAACAAAACCGTCACGCTGAACGTCGACGGCAAGGTCTCTTCCGTGCAGACCTTCGGCGGAACTGTCGGTCAGGTGGTTAAGAGCGCCAACCTCGAGCTCAAGCCCACGGACAGGGTTTCTCCTGCGATTGACGCCACGGTCCAGAACGGTACCGTCATCAATGTGAACCAGGCCAAAGAAGTGAAGGTGAGCCTGGACGGCGCGGAAAAGACCGTTAATACCAATGCACAGGACGTGGAAGACCTGGTAACCGAACTCGGCGTCGCCAGCGCATCGTCGGTTTCCGTTCCCAAGGACGCACAACTGGCGGTCGCCGGTTCCTTTGTTTCCATCTCGACACCCAAGACCGTCAGCATCGTCGCCGACGGCAAGGTGGACACCGCCACCACCACGGCGGCCACTGTGGGGAAGGTGCTGGAAGACGCCGGCCTGACCCTCGGCGCCAATGACCGCACCTCCCAGCCCGCCAACGCCCACGTGGTGAACAACATGGTGATCAAGGTTTCCCGTGTGGACAACACCCAGACCGCCGTGACCACCGAAGATATTCCCTTCGAAACACTGACGTCCGAAAGCGCCGAGCTGCTGAAGGGCGAAAAGGAAGTTACCCAGGCCGGTTCCCCCGGCAAGGTGGAAAAGACCTACAAGCTCGTCCTGGTGGACGGCCGGGAAGCCTCTCGCACCCTGGTGTCCGAGACGGCCACTGTCCAGCCCGTGGCTGAAAAGGTCACCGTAGGCACCAAGCCGAAACCTGTCGCCAAAGCAGCACCGGCAGCTTCCACCGGCAGCAACACCGGCGCTGCCGCCCCGGCCATGATGAACGAGGCCATGTGGGACAAGATCGCCCAATGCGAGTCCGGCGGAAACTGGAGCATCAACACGGGCAACGGATACTACGGCGGCCTGCAGTTCGACATCCAGACCTGGATCGGCGCCGGCGGCGGAGCATATGCCCCGAATGCCAGCCTCGCCACCAAAGCCCAGCAGATCGATATTGCCAACCGTGTTTACGCCCAGCGCGGTCTGCAGCCCTGGGGTTGCGGCTGGGCAGCAAGCAGCTGACCTGTAACGGCCACCAGCACACCTGGCGCATGCGGCCAGGCCCGGACTTTCCGGGCCTGGCCGCAGCCGTTTAACAGCCAGGGACCACCCGTCCAGCAACTCCGGCCTGCCCGTTGGCCTGTCCCGGGCGGATTCCCCACGCGGGATAGGATACCTAGGTGACTGAACCCATCCCCGCCGCGCCCGCACCGTTGTTTGGTGCCTCCGACATACGCCGGCTGGCGGAGGAGATCGGGGTCAGGCCTACCAAGACACTGGGCCAGAACTTCGTCATCGACGGCAACACCATCCGCCGGATTGTGGCGGCAGCCGACGTGAAACCGGACGAGACGGTCCTGGAGGTGGGGCCCGGGCTCGGGTCCCTGACGCTCGGGCTGCTCGACGCCGCTGCCTCCGTGGTCGCCGTCGAAATTGATCCGGTCCTCGCCGCGAAGCTTCCGGAAACCGTGAAGGAATGGCGCCCGTCCGCCGTGGCCGCCTTCCACCTGGTGCAGGCCGACGCCATGAAGGTCACCGGGCTTCCGGTCCAGCCCACCGCGCTGGTGGCCAACCTTCCCTACAATGTGGCGGTGCCCGTTGTGCTGCATCTGCTCGAGCGGTTCCCCACCCTTCAGCATGGGCTGGTCATGGTGCAGGACGAAGTGGCGGACCGCCTGGCGGCAGGGCCGGGGTCGAAGACATACGGTGTCCCGTCCGTAAAGGCCGCCTGGTACAGCCACATGCGCAAGGCCGGTGTTATCGGCATGAACGTTTTCTGGCCCGCGCCAAAGATCCACTCCGGCCTGGTTGCCTTTACCCGCCGGGAGCCGCCGGCCACCACCGCAACCCGCGAGCAGGTGTTCGCCGTCGTGGATGCCGCCTTCGCCCAGCGGCGCAAGACCCTTCGTGCCGCCCTTGCCGGCTGGGCGGGGGGAGCCTCGGAAGCTGAACGCTGCCTGGTTGCGGCCGGCGTCGACCCCACTGCCCGTGGCGAAGTCATCGACATTGCCGCGTTTGCCCGGATCGCCGAAGCCAAGGAGACCGGCGCGTGACCGCCCGGGCGGGCCGGTTCACCACCAGGACCGTCAGGGTCAAGGCGCCTGGCAAAGTCAACGTGTCCCTTGACGTCGGACCGCTCCGGCCCGACGGCTACCACTCCGTGGCCAGCGTCTACCTCGCCGTCTCCCTCTACGAGGAAGTGGCTGCCACCAGCACCGAAACGCCCGGCATCACGGTGAGCATCAGCCCGGACAGCACCTTGGACCTGGAGGACATCGACATCCCCCTGGACGGCAACAACCTGGCCTACAAGGCTGCTGCCATCATGGCGGACGTGTCGGAGCACGCCACCGGCGTGCATCTCGAAATTACCAAGCGGGTGCCGGTCGCCGGTGGCATGGGCGGCGGGTCCGCGGACGCCGCGGCCACCCTCCTGGCCTGCGATGCGCTCTGGAACAGCGGCCTCTCCCGGGAAGAGTTGGCCCACCTGGCCGCCGAACTCGGGGCCGATGTCCCGTTCTCGCTCCTGGGCGGCACCGCCGTGGGCCTGGGCCTGGGCGACAAACTGTCCCCGGCACTGGCAAAGGCACAAACCCACTGGGTCCTGGTAACCGCCGACTACGGCCTGTCCACCCCTGAGGTGTACAGGACGCTGGACCGGCTGCGCGAAGCTGAAGGGGTGGAAGTGGCCGAGCCTACCGGCGTCGATCCCCAAATCCTGACCGCCCTGCGCAGCGGCGACGCAGAAGCGCTGAGCCGTGTCCTGGTCAACGACCTCCAGCGGGCGGCCATCGAACTTTCGCCATCGCTGCGCGATACGCTGGGTGCGGGAGAATCCCACGGGGCGGTTGCCGGCATTGTGTCCGGTTCCGGCCCTACGGTGGCCCTGCTCGCGGATGATTCCGTGGCAGCGGAGGCCCTGGCCGGGGCCCTGCGCCGCTACGGATTGTCCGCCCTGGCTGTCCACGGTCCCGTTCCAGGGGCGCGCATCATTTCCGACACCCTGATCTGACAACTTTTCCATCCGACCCAAGCAGCAGAAAGCAGTTCCCTTGGCACACCTTCTTGGCGGCGAAAACCTCACGGTTTCCTACGCAACCCGCACCGTCCTGGACGGCGTCACCCTGGGACTCGAGGAGGGTGACAGGATCGGCATGGTGGGCCGCAACGGCGACGGGAAGTCCACCCTGATGAGGCTGCTCGCGTTGCGCTCCACGCCGGATTCCGGGCGGGTTACCAAGCGCGGCGACGTCAACATCGGCTACCTGGACCAGAGCGACGTGCTCGACGGCGACCTGACGGTGGGTGCCGCGATCGTGGGGGACCAGGCGGACTATGAGTGGGCACGTAACCCGCGGATCCGCGAAATCATGGGCGGGCTGGTGTCCGACGTCGACTGGCACGCCAACGTCCACGCCCTCTCCGGCGGCCAGAAGCGGCGGGTTGCCCTCGCGAAGCTGCTCATTGAGGACCACGACGTCATCATGCTGGACGAGCCCACCAACCACCTGGACGTCGAGGGCGTCGCCTGGCTGGCCAGGCACCTGAAAACCCGCTGGCGGTCCAACCAGGGCGCCTTCCTGGTGGTGACCCACGACCGCTGGTTCCTCGACGAGGTATGCACCAGCACCTGGGAAGTGCACGATGGTATCGTCGATCCCTTCGAAGGCGGTTACGCCGCCTACGTCCTGGCACGCGCCGAGCGGGACAGGATGGCCGCCGTCGTGGAGAGCAAGCGCCAGCAGCTGGTTAAGAAGGAGCTGGCCTGGCTGCGCCGCGGCGCACCGGCCCGGACATCCAAGCCGAAATTCCGCATCGAAGCAGCCAACGCCCTGATCGAGGACGTCCCGGAGCCCCGCGATTCCATGGCGCTGAACAAAATGGCCACGGCCCGCCTTGGCAAGGATGTGCTGGACCTGGAGCACGTCTCCCTTAACTTCAGGGATGGCGACGACGGCCGGAAGCTTTTCGACAACATCACCCTCCGCCTCGCGCCGGGTGAGCGCCTGGGCCTGGTGGGCGTCAACGGTGCCGGCAAAACCACACTCCTGAAGCTGCTCAACGGAGAGGTCACGCCCGACGCCGGTAAGTTGAAGCGGGGCAAAACCGTGGTCACCGCTGTGCTCACGCAGGAAGTCAAGGAGCTCGACGACGTCGCCGACCTCCGCGTTATTGAGGTGATCGAGCGAGAAAAGCGTTCCTTCAGCGTGGGCGGCAGGGAGTTCACCGCCGGCCAGCTGGTGGAGCAGCTGGGCTTCACCAACCAAAAGCAGTGGACCCCCGTGAAAGACCTGTCCGGCGGTGAACGCCGGCGCCTGCAGCTCCTGCGGCTCCTGGTAGGGGAGCCCAACGTTCTGATGCTCGACGAGCCCACGAACGACCTCGATACAGATACCCTGGCTGCCGTGGAGGACGTGCTGGACGGCTGGCCGGGCACCCTGGTGGTGGTCAGCCACGACCGTTACCTCCTTGAGCGCGTCACGGACCACCAGATGGCACTGCTCGGCGACGGCAAGCTCCGCGGCCTGCCCGGCGGGGTGGACCAGTACCTCGAGCTTCGCGAGGCCGCCCTGGCCGGCTCCACCGTCACCGGGGGCGGCAACCCCGTCACCAGCGCCGGTTCTGCTCCCGCTGCCCCGGCGCAGTCCGGCCCGTCCGAGGCGGAAAAGCGCGAAGCCCGCAAGGCGCTCAACAGGATCGAGCGGCAGCTCAACAAGCTGGAGCAGGCGGAAAAGAAACTCCACGACCAAATGGTCAAAAGCACCGAGAAATCCGACTTCGACGCCCTCGCCGAGCAGAACAGGCAACTCAAGGAACTGGCGGACGAAAAGGACGCCCTCGAACTCGAGTGGCTGGAGGCCTCAGAGCTCCTGGGTGACTAGCTCACCTAAGTCCCGGAGCCGGCCCTTCGCCATCGCTTAGACACGCTGACCACGGCTCACCCTTCGCTCCTGAGTTCCGGGTCCTTCTTGAGGCCGGTCAGGCCGTTCCAGGCAAGGTTTACCAGGTGTGCCGCGACGGTGTGCTTGTCCGGCTGGCGGCTGTCCTGCCACCACTGGCCGGTCATGGCCACCATGCCCACCAGCATCTGGGCGTACATGGCACCGTCTTCGCCGCTGAAGCCGCGGCGGGAGAATTCGTCGGAAAGGATGTGTTCCACGCGGGCGGTGACGTGGGAGAGCAGGGTGGAGAAGGCGCCTTCAGGCTGGGACGGCGGGGCGTCGCGCATGAGGATCCGGAAGCCTTCGGTGCGGTCCTCGATGTAGGTCAGCAGTGCCAGCGCGGCGCGTTCCACCAGGACGCGCGGCTTGGCCTCCTCGGCCAGGGCTGCGCTGATGGCATCCAGCAGGATGTGGAACTCAAAATCCACCACTTCGGTGTAGAGCCCCTCCTTTGAGCCGAAGTGTTCGTAGATGACCGGCTTGGACACTCCCGCGCAGGCGGCAATTTCCTCGATCGTGGTGCCGTCCAGTCCGCGGGCGGCAAAGAGGCCGCGCCCGACGTCGATCAGCTGGCTCCGGCGCTGAAGTCCGGTCATCCGCGTCCGCGGAGGGTTGTTGCTCACATATTCATCATGCCCTACCGCCCAGCGGCGGCTTTCCGGGGCTGCGAAGGGGGCATCGCAGGCCCGTGTCGCGCGGCGCCCCGAACACATGGCAAAATAGGGACTTGTGCCCGGGCCTTGCGCCTGCGGCATGGTCCGCTCTGGTGTAACGGCAGCACCCCGGCCTTTGGAGCCGTGGAGTATAGGTTCGAATCCTATGGGCGGAACTGCTGTGCGAGGAGTTCAGTAGGATGACCACGGTGCCGCGCCGGCAGGCCGGACACCGCAAGCGCCAGCGTAACCCAAGCAAGGAGAGCCCGTACGTGATCCCCGAGAAGGCCGGCCCGGCCGCCGTAATCGTTCTGGCAGCAGGCGCCGGTACGCGGATGAAGTCACGTACCCCCAAGATCCTCCACGAGATCGGTGGCCGGTCAATGGTGGGGCACGCGCTGCTGGCAGCCCGCAGCATCAACCCCCGGCAGCTTGCCATTGTTGTCCGCCATGAACGCGACCTGGTGGCGGCGCACGTCAACCAACTGGATCCGTCGGCCCTGATCGTGGACCAGGATGACATCCCCGGCACTGGCCGCGCGGTGGAGGTGGCCCTGCAGGCCCTGGACGCCGGGCAGCAGCTCGCCGGCACCGTGGTGGTGACCTACGGTGACGTGCCGCTTCTTTCCGGCACCCTGCTGGCTGAACTCGTTGCGACCCACGAGCAGGAAGCCAACGCCGTCACGGTCCTTACCGCCGTGTTGGACGACGCCACCGGCTACGGGCGGATCCTGCGCGGTGATGACGGCACGGTCACCGGAATCAGGGAACACAAAGACTCCAGCGAAGCCGAGCGGCTCATCCGCGAAGTGAATTCCGGCATCTACGCGTTCGACGCCGCGGTGCTGCGTGAAGCGCTTGGCAAGGTCACCACCGAAAACGCACAGGGGGAGAAGTACCTCACGGACGTGCTCGGACTGGCGCGGGAGGCGGGCGGCCGCGTGGCCGCCGTCGTCACCGCGGACCGCTGGCAGGTGGAAGGCGCCAATGACCGTGTCCAGCTCGCCGCACTGGGCGCGGAACTGAACCGCCGAACAGTGGAAGCGTGGATGCGTGCCGGTGTCACCGTTGTGGACCCCTCGACCACCTGGATCGATTCCTCGGTAACCCTCGATGAGGACGTCCGGCTCCTGCCAAACACGCAGCTGCACGGTGCCACCACCGTGGCGAGGGACGCCGTCGTCGGACCCGACACCACCTTGACGGACGTCACCGTGGGTGAAGGTGCCAAGGTGGTCCGCACGCACGGTTCCGGTTCGGTGATCGGCCCAGGTGCCGCCGTCGGACCCTTCACATACCTCCGCCCAGGCACAGTCCTGGGCGAGAACGGCAAGATCGGCGCGTTCTACGAAACCAAGAACGTGACCATCGGCCGCGGCTCCAAGCTGTCCCACCTCGGCTACGCCGGGGACGCCGAAATCGGCGAGGACACCAACATTGGCTGTGGAAACATCACAGCCAACTACGACGGCGAGAAGAAGCACCGGACGGTCATCGGCTCCGGCGTGCGGACAGGTTCCAACACGGTCTTCGTTGCTCCAGTCACCGTGGGGGACGGCGCCTACAGTGGCGCCGGAGCGGTGATCCGCAAGGACGTGCCTGCCGGAGCGCTCGCGTTGAGCATCGCTGCCCAGCGCAACACGGAAGGCTGGGTGCCCGCCAACAGGCCGGGGACCCGCTCCGCCGAATTGGCCCAGGCGGCCGCCAAAGACTCCTCAAGTACCCCGGCATCTACAGAAGAGGGCAAGTAATAATGAGCGAAATTACGGCGCACGGCGAGAAGAGGCTGGTGCTCGCCACCGGGCGGGCCCACCCGGAGCTTGCCCGGGAGATCGCCAAGGAGCTCGGCACCGATCTCCTCCCGGTGGACGCCTACGACTTCGCCAACGGTGAGATCTACGTCCGCGCCGGGGAAAGCGTCCGCGGTACTGACGCTTTCGTCATCCAGGCGCACCCGGCCCCGTTGAACAACCACCTCATGGAACAGCTGATCATGATCGATTCGCTGAAGCGTGCTTCTGCCAAGCGGATCACCGTGGTTTCACCGTTCTACCCGTATTCACGCCAGGACAAGAAGGGCCGCGGCCGCGAGCCCATTTCGGCCCGCCTGGTGGCTGACATGTATAAGACCGCCGGCGCGGACCGCATCATGAGCGTGGACCTGCACACCGCCCAGATCCAGGGCTTCTTTGACGGCCCCGTCGACCACCTGATGGCCATCCCGCTGCTGGCCGACTACATCCGCACCCGGGTGGACGCGGACAACATCACCGTCGTTTCGCCGGATACCGGACGTGTCCGGGTGGCTGAGCAGTGGGCCGAGCGCCTGGGCGGGGCGCCGCTCGCATTCGTGCACAAAAGTCGCGACCTGACAGTCCCCAACCAGGCTGTGTCCAAGACAGTGGTAGGCCAGATCGAGGGGCGCACCTGCGTCCTGATCGACGACATGATCGACACCGGCGGAACCATCTCCGGTGCGGTCCAGGTGTTGAAGAACGCCGGCGCCAAGGACGTCATCATCGCCGCCACCCACGCCGTCTTTTCCGAGCCCGCCGCCCAGCGGCTTTCGGATTCCGGTGCCCGCGAAGTGGTGGTCACCAACACCCTTCCGCTTTCGGCCTCCCAGCGGTTCCCGCAGCTGACCGTGCTGTCCATCGCACCGCTGATTGCGCGCGCCGTCCGTGAAGTGTTCGACGACGGGTCCGTCACCAGCCTGTTCGACGGCAACGCCTGACGCTGGCGGGAGGCCGAGGCCGGCTGGCGGGCCGTTTTCAGAAAACCGGCCCGCCGCTGGTAGGCTTGACCCCGATACCTTGGCGAGGGAGAGCAACCGGATTAGGTGTACGCCTGACACCGGTTTGCAGGTCTCCGTTATCGACTGGGTCTGATCCGCCCTTCCGTGTGAAGGGCGCCTTCTTGAAGAGCGGCCCCGGCTGCCCGGCGTAGAAGGTCGAACCAGACCTCCGCCCTTGCTGAACACCCTTTAGTCTTCAAGGAGATTCCATGTCTGAGCAGAAGCTCGCAGCAGAACTGCGCACCGAATTCGGCAAGGGCTACGCCCGCCGCGCCCGGATGGCCAACCTGATTCCCGCCGTCATCTACGGCCACGGCGCAGAGCCCATCCACATCACCCTCCCGGCCAAGGCCACCACCCTGGCCGTCCGCACCGCCAACGCCCTGCTGTCCCTGGACATCAACGGCGAAAGCCACCTGGCCCTGGTCAAGGACATCCAGCGCGACCCGATCAAGCAGATCATCGAGCACATCGACCTCCTGACCGTCCGCCAGGGCGAGAAGGTCACCGTTGACGTCCCGGTCCACGTTGAGGGTGAGTCCGCTCCCGGCACCGGGCACAACCTCGAACTGACTGTTGTGTCCCTTGAGGCCGAGGCAACCCACCTGCCCACCGCCGTCGAGGTCAGCATCGAAGGCCGGGCTGCGGGCGAGCACATCCACGCATCCGACCTGGTCCTGCCCAAGGGTTCGATCCTGCTGACCGACGCCGAAGCGCTCGTGGTGAACATCTCCGAGGCCGTTGAGGCTGAGGAAGAAGGCGCCGAGGCTGCTTCCGGCGAAGCTCCCGCAGCAGCCGAGTAATCACCGGTATTCCTGGCAGTGGCCGGATCCCCCTGGGGTCCGGCCACTGCCATGTCTGCCGCCTCTGCCTGGCCGCAGTTCACTTCCAACAGCCCACCTTAGGATTGACCCATGACTGACACCTGGCTGATCGTCGGCCTCGGAAACCCCGGAGTCCAGTACCAAGGCAACAGGCACAACGTCGGCCAGATGGTGCTCGATGAACTTGCAGGCCGGGTCGGCGCAGGCTTCAAGACCCACAAGGCGCGGGCCCAGGTGGTGGAAGGCCGGCTCGGGATTGGCGGTCCGCGCGTGGTCCTTGCCAAACCGATGAGCTACATGAATGTTTCCGGCGGGCCGGTCTCCGCGCTGGCCAATTTTTACGGCATCGCACCGGACCATGTTGTGGCCGTCCACGACGAGATCGACATTCCCTTTAATACGGTGAAGCTCAAGATGGGCGGCGGCGAAGGCGGCCACAACGGGCTGCGGGACATCTCGAAGGCGCTGGCAACCAAGGATTACCTGCGGGTCCGCGTGGGAGTTGGGCGGCCTCCCGGCAGGATGGAAACCGCTGACTATGTGCTGCGGGACTTCGGCACCGCGGAACACAAGGAACTGCCGTTTCTGCTGGATGAAGCAGCAGATGCAGTTGAGGCGTTGCTGCGCGAAGGGCTGACGGCAGCCCAGCAAAAATTCCATCCGGCGAAGACCAACCGATAGCAACATAAAACTTAAGCCGTTTCGACCTGTTTCCCTGTGGGTGGCACAAGGTACTCTTCTAGCTATGCGGGGGAAGCAAAGGGGCTACATCCCGCTATCGGGGATGTAGGGGATAAGTTCATGTCAATCGAGCCACTCAGCTGGGGACGTGGGTCAACACCTCACGACAATGGGCTACGCACGCAGGGTTCCGCGGTGCCGGGGCAGCAATGGTCCGCGCCTGCCCGAAGTGCCAATCTTGAAACTATCCGCACGGCGCTGACCAGCGAAAACTCCCTGGGTGCCGTCATAACCGGCAGCCGGGGCGTCGGCAAATCCTCCCTCGCCCGTGCGGCTGTGGCAGATCTCGGGCCGGACGTATGGTCGCTGCAGCTCCGCAGCGGGCCCGCCGGATCCACCACGCCCTACGGCTGCCTTTCGTTCCTGCTGGCCCGGCTTCCACAGGCCTACATGGGATCGCCAACAGCCATCCTCCGCGGCATCACGTCATTGATCCGCAGCGATGCCGCAGGCAGGCCATGCGTCATCACGCTCGATACAGCCGGCAGCATCGACGACATGAGCGCCGGAGTCCTGTTGAACGTACTCCTCACCGGTACCGCCAAAATCATTGCCGTGGCACCCAGCGTCAGCGACCTCCCGGCCGACTTCCACTGGCTGCTGACCGACCGGCGCCTGACAGAGGTCCGGCTCAGCAACCTCAACGAACTGCAGACCCGCCAGGTCCTGCTGTCCCTGCTCGGCCACCGGGTTTCGGCTGCCCTGGTCAACACCTACCACCGCATGGTTGGCGGCAACCCGCTGCTGCTCAAAGCGTTGGTCACCGAACAGCAGTTGTCCGGAAACCTGGTGCTGTCCGATTCCGTCTGGACCCTGCGGGACAAGGTGGTGCTCGATGGTGCAGCCAGCCTTGATGACATCGTCCGGTCCCGCTGGTCGCGGGAAACTCCGGAAACCAAGGAAGTCATCGAGATGCTGTCGTGCGCACGGCGGGTGGAACTGTCCCGGCTGACTTCCATTTACAGCGCAAATGTTGTGGCCGACATGGAAGACGGCGGCCTGCTGGAGATTGACGACTCCGACCACCGTTGGGTGTCGCTGCGTGAAAAATACATCGGCGACGTTGTGCGCACCTGGCTGAGCATTGCCCGGCGCCGGGAACTGCGTGGCGTCCTGCTCGGCGGCCGGGAGCCGGATCCGGCCGGCATGACCGTTGACGAGCTCATGGCATTCGCGGCCTGGACGCACGAGTGCGAGGCCGAGCTGAGCCCCGCCCTCGCCCTGGCAGCCGCAGAGGCGGCCGTCCAGCTGTTCGATCCGAAGTTCGCGCTGACCTACGCCGGCATGTTGAGCAGGACGGACCCGCAGTGGGTGCCCGCCCAGCGGCAGAAAGCCGCGGCATACCTGCAACTGGACATGCCGGTCCAGGCACTCTCAGCCCTCGACGACATCTCGCGGCCGGAACTCGACGCCCTGGACGACGTCGAGGAGTACGCCCACCTGGTGGCCGCAAAGGCCCGCGTCATGATGCGGCTCCCGGAACAGGCAGGCAAGGTGCCCGCCCTCCTCGAGGAAGCCAGGAACCGGCTGTCGACCGCAGGGCATGGTGCGTCCTGGCCAGAACCGGGTGCTGCAGCATTTAACCACATTGCCCTGAGCGAGTTCGAATACCGTGCCTTCATCGGCGACTACGCCGCCCTGATTCCCGCCCTTGAGGCCGCCGCCGACGCCGCAACGAACCCTGACGCGGGGTACCGGATGCACTCGGCCATAATCCTGATGACGGCACTGGCCCTGACCGGGCGGGAAATGGATGCCCTCAGCCTGATGCGGCAGTTGGGCGGCCAGATCAGTGACGCTTCGCATGTCGTCGGACTGCGGGAGCGGTACACACGGGAGGCCTACCTTGTGCTGCTGATGGCAGGGCAGTGGCGGCGGTGCATCGACCTTCTGGGCACCCAAGGCGTTGAGGAACCCTACCGGCTGCCGTATGGCAGTGCTGCAGCAGAACTCGCCACCGGGATCGCCTATGTTTACTCCGGCCGTGGCGCCGCTGCCCTTGATCCGCTGATGTCGGCTGCCGCGCAGCTGGAACTGCAGCCGGTACAGACTGCGCTGAGGTTCGCCTACGCCGCCACGGCCCTGGCTCATGCACAAATTGGAAACGTCGTCCAGGCCCGCAAATACCTCAGCAAACTGCAAAGGATTGCCGGCACCTCCGGGTTCGCTACCGACAGTCTGATCAATTTCTGCGCCCTGGTGGCGGGGCGCTGGCTCAACGACCCCGACGCCGCCACCAGACTGAAGCAGTCGGCGCGCCGCAACGTGGAAGCCGGGCGCTACACCATCGCCGGCGTGGAACTCCTTGCCGCCACCGTGAATGGGAGCGACGCTGATTTCCGGCTCCTGGAGGAGATTGCCGGTCACCGCCAGGGACCCCTTGCGGAGGTCTCACGGTTGATTGCCGCAGGCAGCCGCACCAAGGACGCCAAGACCCTCCTCGCCGGCGGTGAGCTTGCCGCCACCCTGGAACTGGACGCCGTAGAGGCCCGATGCATGGCCCTCGCCGTGGACTTTGCGCGCCAGGACGGAGACTCGATTTCCGCCCGGACGGCGCAGGCCCGCCTGGACATACTGGCCGCCACGGTCACCAACTTGCCGATCGTGCCCAGCAGTGGCAGCCCGCTCCTCACCAGCCGGGAGCGCCAGATTGCGCGCCTGGCTGGCCGCGGGGCGTCAAACCGTGACATTGCCCTGGAAATGGGCGTGTCAGTCCGGACTGTGGAGGGGCATCTGTACCAGGTGTTCACCAAGCTCGGCGTAACTTCCAGGGGTGATCTGACTGGACTCGTCTAATGGACACAAGCCGGCAACGGCGCAGCGGGTGCTGACCGGGCGCCGAGAGCCGCTGGACCGGATTTGCAACATTGTCCGGAACCGCACCAGCCAGGCTGTCTTTGTGATGGCCGGGCCGGGCATTGGCAAGTCGTCTCTCACGGAGGCCGTTGCCGAGCGGCTTGCCGGCGAGCTGAACGTCCTTCACATCCACGGCAGTTCCGCCCTGGCCGCCGTGCCATTTGGCGTCCTTACCCCCTACACGACGGACCTGACGGCAGAGGAATCAGTGTCGCCCGTGGCGGTACTGCGGTCCATGTGGACCTACTTCGAGAAGCTGAAAACCGGGAACGGCAGCTCCGTCCTGCTGTTGGTGGACGATGCGCACCATGTGGACGAGGCCTCCGCCGGCGTGCTTGCGGACCTGATTTCAGCTGGCTGGGCAACCGTTGTGGCGGCGGCCAGGCCGCGGCCTGGGCTTCCGCAACCCCTGGACCAGTTGTGGTACGACGGCCTTGCTGAGCGCGTGGACCTGCGGCCCCTGAACCGGGAGCAGATCGAAGAGGTCCTGGAGCATGTCCTGGATGGAACCGTTCCGGCCGCCACCATTGATGCGGCCTGGAGCGCGTCCGGCGGCAACCCCCGCCTCCTGGACGCGCTTTTGCATGATGCCGCAGAGGCAGGAATCCTTTCCAAACGCAACGGCATCTGGATCCTGCTGGGCTCCCTGCCCTCCGATGGTGCCCGGCTGACGGCTGTGGTGGCCAAGGACCACCTCAGGCGGCGGCCCGAAGAACAGGAAGCCCTCAAACTGGTTGCGCTGGCGGGACCGGTGGGCCGGAAGGTCATCGAAGACATCTGTGGGGCGCCGGTGGTCCGTTCCCTGCTGGACCAGCAAATGGTGGTGGAAACATCGGGTGTCCCGGCTGAACTTTCGCTGTGGAACAGCCTTTTCGCCCACGCCATCAGGAACACCATCTCGGTGTCGCGAAGCCTCCAGCTGCAGGAAAAGATCCGTGCACACCAGGACGGCACCGTGCTCCAGGGGGAAGGCCGGCTGCGGTCTGTGGAATGGGCGCTGGAGTGCGGACTGCGGGTACCTGATACGGACATGCTTGAATCCGCCCGCGAAGCGCTGTCCCGGTACCGCAACCACAGCGCCCGCTCGATCGCGGCCCGGGTGCAGGCCCCGGACATTGCGCCGCTGGCGCGCGCTGTCCAGGCCCGCGCGTTCTACAACGAGGGTGCCTACGCGGACGCCGCCGCCCTGCTCGATGAATGCTGGCTTTCGCTGGCCGGGGATCCCCAGGGACCCGCAGTTCTCCTGCTGCGGATATCGGCGCACCAGGCAGCCGGACAACAGCTGGCCGCCCTTGCCGAGGACGTGCGGGAACACGCGGATCCATCAGCCGGCGGGACGGGGGCTTGGCAGGAGGACATCCTGCAGTTGCTGAGGGCGGGCGCCGAGGTGGACTACCGTGCGCTCACTGCCGCTGTGGAAACCATCAGGAACAGCGCTGCCATGGAAGGCAGCCATCAGCCGGTCACCGCCGTTGGCGAAGCGCTGTTGGCGCATGCGCTGACAGCGGCGGGCCGTCCGCTCGACGGTCTGGACGCGGCGATCCTGGCAGCCTCGGAACTGCCGCCGCTGGAAGACAGCCTGTTCTTTTTCCCGGAGTTTGTGCTGGGGCGGCTGGTCACCAGTTACCTCGCCATGGGCGAATGGGAATCGGCGGAGCGGGAGTTGAACAGCTACGCCGCCGAACACACTGCCGGCGCCAGGACATTCGATGGCAGCCTGCAGCTGCTGCGAGGCTATTCCCTGCTGAGGCAAGGCCGGATGGAGCGTGCGTACCAGCTGCTGCTCCCGGCGGTGGAGGCCCTCAGGCTCAATGACCCCCTCCAGCTGTTCCGCTTTGGATCTTCACTGGGCTTCTACGTTGCGGCGCGGCTGGGAGACGCCGCGCAGGCAAAGCGCCTCGAACAGGATTACAAGGACGCCGTGATGGGAGGGCCGCAGCACGACCTCCTTGCAGGTGCGTACGCCGCCGCGGCCGCCGAATACCTGTCCCGTGACGGCAAGGGCCTCGCCTCGCTGCACACCATGATGACCGCCGCCGAAGCTGCCGGAAGGGCGGGTCACCTGCTGGAGTTTCTGGCCGTGTGCTGGGATCTTGGGGATCCCTCGGTGATTCCCATGGTGCAGGACACTGCCCGCAGCGTCCAGGGACGCTGGGCGGCGTCGATGCTGACCTTGGCCACCAGCTGGGAAGCTGCGGACGGGGACGCCCTGATGGCAACCGCTGCATGGCTGGAGGAGTCCGGCTTCGTCAACCTTGCCCGCGAGGCATACGCCCGCGCCAGCACGGTGCTGGAGCAGGCCGGTGAACGCCGCCGGTCCCGGCAGGCCGTGGCGCAGCGCGAGAAGTGCGACCACGAACTGGGCGAACGGTTCCGGGAAGGCCGTTTTATCGCCGCAGCCCCGGCAGTCCACCTCACCCGCCGGGAACAGGACATCGTGGAGCTGGCAGTCCAGGGCCTCACCGACCGGGAGATAGCGCAACGGCTGATGGTTTCGGTCCGTACGGTCGAAGGGCACCTGTACCGGACCTACGTCAAACTGGGTGTGCGCAGCAGGGACGAACTGGAGTCGGCGCTGCCTAAATAGGCACACCGCCATTCGGCTGCCGCACGCTTGATTTAGGGTGGTGTCGGCCCGGCAGACTGCCAGTCCGGAGCCATAAGCCTTCACGTTGATGCTGCCTGCATGGCGGCACCGACAATGCCTGCTTCGTTTTTCAGCATGGCCGGTACTATCGGGGTCCGCAGGTTGAGGTGGGGCAGGTACTCGTCTGTTCTTTGGGAGATGCCTCCCCCGACGATGATCAGCTCGGGGGAGAAGATGAACTCGAGTTCGGAAAAGTAGCGCTGCAGCCGGGCACTATATTCCTTCCAGGTGAGTCCCTCGCGTTCCCGGGCGACGGCGGACGCTTTTATTTCGGCATCGAAGCCGTCTATGGAAAGGTGACCGAGCTCGGCGTTTGGTACCAGTTGTCCGTCGAAGATCAGGGCTGAGCCGATGCCTGTGCCCAGGGTGATCACAAGGACTGTTCCGTTAATATGTTTGCCGGCGCCGCAGCGGGCTTCTGCCAGGCCGGCGGCATCGGCGTCGTTGATGACGGCAGTTGGCCGACCGAGGCGCTCTGTGAAAAGGGTCTTGATATCAAAGTTGATGAAGCTGCTGTCCATGTTTGCGGCAGACCGGGATATTCCGTGCTGGACGATACCGGGAAAAGTCACCCCTACGGTTGAGGTGTGGTCCAGGGAATCGCTTCGCGCAGCGAGTTCTTGCACGATTTGCGAGATAACCACATTCACCAAGTCCGGGGTGGCGGGCTGGGGTGTTGCGAGGCGAATGCAGCTGCCTTCGAGAATGCCTTTCTCAAGGTTGACGATGCCTCCCTTGATGCCGGTACCGCCGATGTCAATGCCGATGAAGCGGCCGGTCTTGGCGTTGGTGTTGGCCATGCTGTCCCGTTCTTTCATGGTGAAGGAAGCGGGCAGCAGCTTTTACGCTGCTGCCCGCTTTTGTTTCACAAGCTGGTTGCACGTTGCCTTGGTTAAGGGGCGGATTTGAAGGCGTTCCAGCTGTCCCAATTCTCGCCGTCGAAGCCGAGCCGGCCGGGCTGGTAGTCCGCCCAGTTACCGGCGGATTTCTCGATGATTTCGCCGCCGACGGAGTAGTTCTCCAGTGCGAGGCCCTTGCCGTCAGCCACCTCGTTGCCGATGGTGGCCTTCTCGCCTGCAGGGTTGGTGTAGCGCTTGAGATGGCTAACCTGCGAGGTCCAGTCGAGTCCGTTCCAGCTGTCAATCTTGAGATTCTTAATGTTGATGTTCTCCATGTTCGACAGGGCATAGACGCGGATGGCGCAGTTAGTCATGCCCTCTACCGTGAAATTTTCGAACGTCATGTTCTTGACCGTGGTGCCGGGGTCGGCCTTGGTGGTGGAGCCCATATCCTCCCAGTGAGAGGAGGAATTGAAGATGCAGGTGTTGAACTTGACGTCCTTCCAGTACATCCGGTTGTGGATGACCGAGGTGTTGGTGACGTTCACGTTGTCGATGTTCCGTGGAGTCCAGCCCCACTGCACGACTGGCCCGTTCTCGTTCTTCCAGATCACGGTATTATCGATGGTGACGTCGCTGTGGTACATCTTCAGCACGTCGTCGTTGGAATTGAAGAACGTGTTCTTCATGGTGCTGCCGCTGTAAAGCTCAATGCCGTCGGTCTGCCAGTACCAGCTGCCTACCTGCTTGTAGTTCTCCACATTCATCCGGAACCGCTCCACGCCCACCTCTTTTTCTCCTTCGTGTGCGTAGACCACGAAGGAGTGATACGGCGGTTCGTTGATGGTGACGCCCTGCAGGTCCAGCTTCTGTTCGGTGTTTGATGCTTCGAACTGCAGCATTTTCACGCACGTGACGTGGCAGTTGGATGCACCACTGAGAGCGTTGTAGTTGTTGGCAGTGTCCGCCTCGTACACGTACTGCTCGCCGGAGAGGACGCCATAGCCGGTGACCTTGTACTGGCTCTGGTTGTCATGGAAGAACCGGAAGGCTCCCTTCACATAAGCGCCCGGGGCCAGATACACCCACTTCACGTTCGGCGGCAGGACCGCGTGATAGTCCGAACCCATGCTGTACGTGCCGGGCTTGAAGTAGATGATTTCCTCCGTAACGGAGTTGAGGTTGGTCACCTCACCTTCGGTCGGGTAGTGGATACTCCCTGATTCCTCGGTCGGGACCAGGCGCTCCTTTCGTTCGCCGTGCAGTTTCGGTTCGGCGAAGATCATCATGGAGTTCCGGGGCTCGGTGTGAATCGCGCGGTTGCCCTCGGCATTGGTGGTCAGCTTGCCGCTGTTTCCGGACATATCGTTATACGCCGTGTACAGCTGCGGCTCGAACTCCACCGAGAACCGGTACCCGGCGTCAGAGTATGGCACCTTGATTTTCACGGTGTCGGCGTCCACGAGCTTCTTTTCGAAGTTGTAGCTGCTGGGGCGGATCTGGACCTGTTCGGCTGAGGTGATGGTTTGGCCGGTCTTGAGATTGACGTCTACCCAGACGTCCTTTGCGTATTCAAAGCTGGACCAGCTCATGGTCAGGCCGGCCTGGGAGGAGAACTCTGCGCCGTCTTCCTTGGTGTAGCCGACCTTGTCTTTCCCGCTCCGGGGGATGCTCATGTAGGTGAAGGCGTCGTAGGCCTTCTCCGGTTGGTTGGCCGAGGCTACCTGGACGTCGTAGATCGAAGACTGCCGCACCTCGTTGTCCCCGGTGGCACCTTCGGTGTTGAAGACCCCGTTGTCGTGCCACCAGGTGTGCAGGTTCCCGTTGTCCACGGTGCTTACTTCGGCGGCTTTCTTCGGGGCAGCCGGAGCGTTGCCGGCGGCCTGGGCCGGGAGGGCAGTGCCGCTGCACACAAGCATGGTGGCTGCGGCGATGGTGATGGTGTTGGCTAGTAGCCTCAGCCCTGATACGGGCATGATAGTTCCTCTCGTCGATCGGGCGTTCGGCCCGTGGAGACTGCTCCTGTGAGTAGCAGCACACTCCGTTGTGTGGGTACCGGGGTTGGCCGGCCCGTGGGTTACCTCAGCTGAGACGTTTACGGAGGACGATCACCTCCCAGGGCCGCAATTGCTGGGCGAGGTTAGCGTCAGGCTGGTTATTGAGGAGAACTTCCGCGTGCGCCCATCCGGTTTCGATTTCCGCGCCCAGAGAAACAGATCCGGCGGAGCAATTGGCCAGGACCAGCAGGCTAGTGTCCTCGTTGGTGCGGGTGTAGGCGAACAGTTGCGGGTCCTCCGGGTATAGGAGGGTGAAGCGCCCGTCCACAAGGACAGGCTCTTCGTGACGGAGCCGGACCAGCCGGCGGTACCAGGCAAATACGGAGCCGGGGTCGGTCCTCTGGGCTTCGGCATTGAGCCAGGTGTGGTTGGGGTTCACCGGAATCCACGGCTCGCCGGTGGTGAAGCCGGCGTTCGGTGAAGCGTCCCACTGCACGGGCGTCCGTGCGTTGTCTCGGCCGCCCACGGCGATGCCGGCAAGGAGTTCGGCGGCCTTGCTGCCGTCGCTGCCGGCGAGGGCTTCGCGGTAGTAGTTCAGGCTCTCCAAGTCGCGGAAGTCCTCGATGGTGGAAAACGGCATGTTGGTCATGCCCAGCTCTTCGCCCTGGTAGATGTAGGGCGTGCCGCGCATCAGGTGCAGCACCGTGGCCAGCGCGGTTGCGGATTGGTACCAGTAGTCGGTGTCGTTGCCGAAGCGGGAGACGGCGCGGGGCTGGTCGTGGTTGTTCCAGTAGAGGCTGTTCCAGCCGACGTCCGCCAGGGCTTCCTGCCAGCGGGCGAAGGATTGTTTTACGGCTACCAGGTCCAGGGGCTCGCGGGTGAACTTGCCCCCGGTACCGTGATCCAGGCCCACGTGCTCGAACTGGAAAATCATGTCCAGTTCCTGCCGGGCCTGGTCGGTGTAGAGCCGTGCGAGCTCCGGTGTGGCGTCCACCATTTCGCCCACGGTCATCAGGTCCGCGTCCCGGTGGGAGAACACCTCGCGGTGCATCTCCTGGAGGTAGTCGTGGACCCGCGGCCCGGATCCGTAGAACGGCATCCCGTTGCCCCAAGCTGCGCCGTCCTGTACAGCCCCGTCGGGGAGGTCCGGGTGCTTGGAAATGAAGCTGATGACGTCCATGCGGAAGCCGTCGATACCGCGGTCCAGCCACCAATTCATCATCTGGTAGACAGCGGCGCGGACCTCGGGGTTGTCCCAGTTCAGGTCCGGCTGTTTCCGGGAGAAGAGGTGGAGGAAGTATTGACCGGTGTTCTGGTCCAGTTCCCAGGCGGAGCCGGAGAAGAAGGAGCCCCAGTTGTTCGGTTCGCCGCCGTCACGGGGATCGCGCCAAATGTACCAGTCGCGCTTGGCGCTGCTACGGCTGACACGGGATTCCTGGAACCAGGCGTGTTCGTCAGAGGTGTGGTTGACCACGAGGTCCATGACCAGTTTCATGCCGCGGGCGTGGAGTTCGGCGATGAGTTCGTCGAGGTCCTGCAGCGTCCCGAAGGTGGGGTCCACGGCGTAGTAGTCGCTGATGTCGTAGCCGTTGTCATCTTGCGGCGAGGCGTAGACGGGGGAGAGCCAGACGACGTCGATACCAAGGTCGTCCAGGTGGTCCAGGCGGTTGATGATGCCGCGGATGTCGCCGATGCCGTCCCCGTTGGAGTCAGCGAAGCTGCGGGGATAGACCTGGTAGACGACGGCGGCCTTCCACCATTCATCAGTGGGGCGGAGGCTGGGGTGCCGGAGTGCAGGCTGCAGGGTGGTCACTTGATGGCTCCGATGTTTACGCCGCGCATGAGGGTGCGCTGGAAGAGAAGGAAGAAGATCAGGGCTGGCAGGATGCCTGCCATGGATGCTGCGGCCAGTGCCGTGGGGTCGCTGGTGTACTGGCCGCTGAGGGCGCCCAGGGACACGGAGACGGTTTGGTTGGAAGCGCTTGGCAGCAGGACCAGGGGGAGGAAGAAGTCGTTCCAGGTCCAGATGAAGAAGAAGGTCACCAGCACGGCAAGTGTTGGACGGGTGAGGGGCAGGACGATGACCCGGAGGATCTGGAAGCGGCTGGCTCCGTCCAGTCGGGCGGCCTCGAGGACTTCCGTGGGGAAGGACCCCAGTACCGAGGCGAGCATGTAGGTGCCGAAGGCGCTTTGCAGGACGGCCAGGATGATGGTGACGCCGAGCAGGTTGTCGTAGAGGTTAAGTTCCCGCGAGAGAACGAAGAGCGGGTAAACCAGGGCTTCCTGGGGAACGGTGAAGGCGAGCATGAAGACGGCGAGGATCCACACCCTGCCCTTGAGTCGGCCGATGCCAATGGCGAAGGCGCTGAGCAGGCTCAGCGTTGCGGCGATCAGGGCTACGCTGCCAGAGAGGATGACGCTGTTGAGCAGTTTCTGGTTGAAGTTCACACCCATCCAGAAGTCGATGATCGCCGTGAAGTCCAGTTCGGTGGGAATTCCGATGGGGCCGTCAGAGATGTATTCCGTGGAGGGTTTGAACGCGTTGATCAGGGCGAGCCAGAACGGGAAAATCATCAGTGCCGCGGTCACGGCCAAGAGCACGAGGACGGTCCAGCCGGTGATGCCGCGCCGGCTCCTGGCGCTTCGGTTGGTACGGGTTGCCTTTTGCCGCCGCGGCTCGCGCGTTGATTTGGCTGTCTCAGGGGCGGAGGCTGTGGTGGTCACTTTTCGAATCCCTCGGCGTTGCGGGTCTGGTAGCGCAGCAGGACGATCGCGATGATGGTGACGAGCAGCGCCAGGAGTGAGGCAACGGCGGCGCCGTAGCCCACCTGTGTGGTAGTGAAGAAGTTTGAGTACGAGAAGTAGGCCGGGACGATGGTGCTGGTTCCCGGGCCGCCTTTGGTGAGGACGTAGATCGGGGCGAAGACCTTCAGGGCTGCCACGGAGGTGGTAATTAGCACCACGGCGATTTCCGGGCGCAGCTGCGGGATCGTGATGCTCCAGAAACGTTGGAACCAGCCGGCGCCGTCAATCTCCGCCGCCTCGTACAGGGCAGGGTCTACACGGGACAGTCCGGCCATGAACACCACCACGGTGTAGCCGATCTGCAGCCAGATCAGGACGTTCATGACGGCGAGCATTGCGGTATCGGAGTCACCCAGCCAGTTCTGCTGGAGCCCGCCAAGTCCCAGCCCGTCCAGGACGCTGTTGATGATTCCGTACTGGGGCTGGTATAGCCATTTCCATAGAACGCCCGCCACCACGATAGGGAGGATCTGCGGGAGGTAGAACATGGCGCGGAGGATGCTGGCGGCGCGGGTGCCGAACCTGGGGGCGATGTAGTCGAAGAGGACAGCCGCCAGGAAGACTCCCAGGGCGGTGGGGACGACGGCCATGGCTACGATGAAGGCGCCGCTGTGCAGGAAGGATGCCCAGAACGCGGGGTCAGCCACCAGTCGTAGGTAGTTGTCCAGGCCCACGAACTTGGGGGTGCCGACGCCGCGCCAGCTGGTGAGGCTGTAATAGAGGTTCATGCCGAACGGGATGGCAACAATGGCGATGAAGCCGATGGCGCCGGGCAGGAGGTAGATCCAGTAGCCGAGCGGGGTCTCCCGTGCAGCGCGCCGCGGCGTTCCTGTTGTTCGCGGGGACTTCCGGGATGAGGGGGCCGTAGGGGCCGGGGTGACTGCGGTCATGATGTGTCCTTTTGATGTGGCGGCGCGCCGGCGTGGTGCGCCGCCACATATTTGGGGGGCGGGCCTACTTGCTGGGTTTGCCCTGTTCGTATGCTGCCTTGATGGTCTCCACAGCCTTTGCCGGAGTGATGTTGCCCTGGACCAGGTCGCTGGTCTGGGCAACCAGGACGTCGTTGAGTCCCGGGACGGGCCAGTCGGGGTACCAGCCCAGGCCGCCGTCCTTGCTGTTCAGCAGCTCGTTAAACCTCGGGGTGGTGAGCTTGCCGATCGGGGAGGTGATGGCCGCTTCATCGGCGGCGACAGGAACGGCGCCTTCGTTGCCCAGCAGGTTCTGGATTTCCGGGCTCATGGTGATCTCCATGAAGTCATAGGCGAGTTCCTTGTTGCGTGCCTTTTCTGGGACCACCCAGAGGTTGCCGCCGGAGCCGGGGTGCAGGTCTGTGGCGGGGAAGAGGAACTGGTCGAACTGGAAGTCCTTGATGTCATCGGCAAAGCCGCCGGCCCACCAGGTGCCGGAGACGAAGATGGGGTACTGTCCCGCCGCGAAGGCGTTGCCGGCGTCCTGGGCGCTGACGCCGGTGGAGTCCTTGCTAATGTAACCGCGGTTGGTCCAGTCCTGCACGGTTTGAGCGGCCTTTTCCCAGGCGCTCCAGTCAACCTCGCCTTCGAACTGCTGGTAGGCGGACCAGGCGTCCTTGTCCATGTTGGCCAGTGCCAGTTCGTACAGCAGGTGGGTGCCGGGGTAGTCCTGGGAACCCAAGGCCAGCGGGGTGATCCCTGCGCCGACGAATTTGTCCATCGCCCGTTCCAGCTCTGGCAGCGAGGTGGGCACCTGCAGGTTCTGCTGGGCGAAGAGGTCCTTGTTGTACCAGACCGAAACATACTCGCCATAATTCGTGATGCCGTACCGCTGGCCGGAACCCATGACGCCGTTTTCGTAGAGTCCGACGTCCTGGGCAGTGCTGTCCAGGTCCCAGTTGCGTTCCTTGGCCACGTCCGTGAGGTCAGTCAGCAGCCCTGCCTGCGAAACAACCCCTGCTGTGGCATTGCCCTTCAGGTACTCCAGCACGTCGGGCGCGTCATTGGAATCCAGCAGGAGCTGACCTGACTGCTGCATCTGCTCATAGGTCTTGAGTTCGAACTCGACCTTTACGTCGGGGTGCTTCTCTTCAAAGAGCTCAATGGCACGGTTCCAGCCGGTGGAGAGAGCACTGTCATCGTTCTCCCACCACCAGACCTTGAGGGTTCTGGCCTCGGAAGTCCCTTGCGGGGCAGAACAACCCGACAGGGCCAGTGCGGCGGCCGCAGATGTGGCCAGAGCCGCGAAGGCCCGCCGCGAGAGTTTGTTTTGGATGAACATCGGTGAACTCCGTTGGTCTAAGAGTATGAAAACCCGTCTGCGGGTCTGGTTAAATATTTTGTTCCAAAACTATTAGACGTGTCAACAGTCACTTTTCTGCGTACTCTAGGGGTAGAAAAGTTTACTGACGGAACGAATGCCTCGTGGCAGGATAGTCATGTGAACCCTCAGTCAATGTGGTCCGCGCCGGACGCCTCGCTTCCCGTAGCGATCGAGGTCCTGCGCAGGGGGCCGATTTCCAGGGCCGCGATCGCCCGCCGGCTCCAACTCTCCCCAGGTTCGTTGACACGGCTGAGCACGCCGCTGATCGAGGAAGGCCTGCTCAGAGAGGTGGGGGAGCACAACGACGGCCGGGTAGGCCGACCCACGCGCCTTCTCGACGTCGACGCTGACTCCAGACGTTTCATCGGAATGAAGATCCGAGAAAGCGAGATCATCGCTGCCCAGACGAACCTCCGCGGTGAGATCAGAAGCCACCAAACCGAAGAAATCAAGGATCGAGACCCGGCTGCGGTCATCCAGCAAATCGCAGGGTTAACCCAGCGTTTGGGGCTGGAGAAAGAGATCAGCGGCATCGGTATTGGCATCGGCGGTCTGATTCGAGACCGGAAGTTCGTCATCGACGCCAGGTTCCTCGGATGGAGCAACCTGGACCTGGCGGACATGGTCACTGCAGCAACAGGAATACCGACCTTGATCGACAACGACCTCGTTGCGTTTACCGAATATGAACACTGGTTCGGCGAGGGGAAGGAAGATGACCGCTTCGCCGTGGTCACACTTGGCATCGGAACAGGGTTCGGCCTCGTAGCCAACGGCGCCCTTGTCACGGGGGACGATTACGGTATCGGCCTCGTAGGACACTGGCCGCTGGACCCCACGGGACCCCTTTGTTTTGCTGGCCATCGGGGTTGCGCAACCAGCGTTTTGAATTCTGACTCCATAGCCCGGCATGTTTCCAACGCCCTGGCGCGTGAGGTGGACTACGAACAGGCCCTGGATTTGGCCGAACAGGGCAATCCTGCTGCGAGGCGGGTCGTTGACGACGCTGGACGTGGGCTGGGCAGACTCATCGCGGCCATCTGCAACCTGACACTGCCACAGCGCATCATCATCGCCGGAGAAGGAGTCCGACTCGCCGCAGTTGCGCGCCCTGCCCTCGACGCGGGGATTGCATTGGACCGTGACCCCCGGGCCACCACGCCCCCCATCGTCCTGGCGTCAAAAGATAACGTGCAATGGTGCCGCGGGGCCGCTGTCCTTGCCATACAAGCATTCGTCCACGGGACCCTGCCAGCAACCTCCACCCCTCCCCAGCGACAGTCGAAAAGCGTCGGGATACCATAAATGTCCTGACGCGGGAGTCTCCGGGAAGCTGCGGCTTCTTTGCGTCGAGGACTGCCAGTAAAGCAGCCTTCAGTTGAACGAGGCCGGCCCCAACGGGCCGTCCTCACCTTTCAACACTGGACGAATTTCAAACACTGCACAAAAGGACCTCGCTGTGCCCGGACTGTAGAAGTGTTTTTCCTGTCGTTTTGCTACTGTCCTTCGGATCGTACGTGCGCGCTCCACCGGGCAACCGGTCCTGCGGACGGCTACACCGGATGCCTGGCGTCGGCGCTTCGACCATGACCTCCATAATCCATCCGCTGCTTTCCCTTTGGGTTGCCCCGGCTCCGTCGAACGAAGCTACGCGTTGCTCCGCCAGCGGGCAAAAACAACGTCGGAGAGGCAAGCTGGCCTGCTATCCAAACCACCCCCGCCCGCTGGTAGGAACACAACCATGGGCGAAAAGAAGTCCCGCGCCCTACTCGGGAACGCCGAACGAGAGGGCCCCCCAAACGCCCGCAGGAGTCCGTTGCCAACCTCATGGAGTTCTTAGGTAGCTTCCTAGGTAGTCCCCTCCGGCGGAAATCGAGTACACCCTACTCGTGTACAGGAGGGGGCCGCAGGATTTACTTAAGGAGGCAAAGGAAGCGGCACGCAGGACGCCGCAGAAGTTGCCGTCAGGACATCAAGGCCTCTTTCAACTTCCGGTCCCCAGGGACCGGGCCGAGACGGGGCCGGCGGCGTCAGAGTCTTCTGAGACCGAGACTCTCCCCCCAGCCGTCGCCGGCCCTCCGCTCCGCGGGCTGAAGCCCGGAGCGGCTGTGGCGGCTGCCCCTTCGGGCGGCCGCCACAGCCGTGTGTGGGACAATTGAGTGTCATCCGTTGGCATCTCAAGGAGATCGTTTTGGCCGTAGTATCAACGCCAGCCACCCTGGAGCAGGCGCTCCCGGTCATGGATAATGCCGAGGTGCTGCGCATCCGCAACGACTTTCCGGTCCTGGACCAGCTCGTCAACGGACGTCCCTTGGTCTACCTGGATTCCGGCGCCACTTCGCAGAACCCCCAGAGCGTCATGGAAGCCGAGCAGGAATTCTATGAGCAACGGAACGCGGCGGTTCACCGGGGCGCCCACCACCTTGCGGTAGAGGCCACCGAGGCGTTCGAAGACGCCCGCCAGACGGTGGCAGATTTTGTTGGCGCTGATTATTCCGAGACCATCTGGACGTCCAACGCCACTGAAGGCCTCAACCTGGTCGCCTACACGCTGTCCACCGCCGGGCTGTGGGCTGCCCAGGGACGGGGCGACGCCGGGCTGAAGGACCTCGCGCTGGGCCCCGGTGACGAGATTGTGGTCACCGAGATGGAGCACCACGCGAACCTCATACCATGGCAGGAGCTGGCATTCCGCACCGGCGCTACCCTGCGGCACATCCCCATCGATGATGCCGGAAGCCTCCGGATGGACCAGGCCGCGGAAATCATTGGAAGCCGGACCAAGGTGGTTGCGTTCACCCACGCCTCCAACGTCCTGGGCACCATCAACCCGGTCCGTGAACTGGTGGCACTGGCCCGGGCTGCAGGCGCGCTGGTGGTCCTGGACGCGTGCCAGTCCGCACCCCACATGCCGCTCGACGTCAAGGAACTGGACGTTGACTTCGCCGTCTTCTCCGGGCACAAGATGCTGGCCCCCACCGGCATCGGCGTCCTCTACGGCAAACAGGAACTCCTGGACATCCTGCCGCCCTTCCTGACCGGCGGCTCCATGATCACCACAGTCACCATGGAGCGTGCCGAGTACCTGCCCGCGCCCCAGCGTTTCGAGGCCGGGACCCAGCGGATCTCCCAGGCAGTGGCTTTGGCCGCCGCCGTCAACTACCTCACGGAAACCGGACTGGACCGGATCCACCGGTGGGAGGCGGAACTCGGTGAACGGATGGTGGCCGGCCTCGAATCCCTCCCCGGCATCCGCGTCCTTGGCCCGGAAGCAGGAAGGGAACGCATTGGACTTGCCGCGTTCGACGTCGAGGGAGTCCATGCCCATGACGTGGGGCAGTTCCTGGACTCCCGCGGAATCGCCGTGCGGGTGGGCCATCACTGTGCCCAGCCGCTGCACCGCCGGCTGGGCCTGACGGCCACCACCCGGGCAAGTGCCTACCTGTACAACACCACCGACGACGTGGACCAGTTCCTGGATGCCGTGTCCGGCGTGCGGGCCTACTTCGGTGCCTAGCCGGACGATTGAAGGTAACCAATGAGCCTTGACCAGCTGTACCAGCAGATCATCCTCGACCATTCCAAGGCGCGCCACGGCAGCGGCCTGGCCGGGACCGAAGCCCCCGCAGGGGCTTCCACCGGGCAATCCCACCAGCTCAATCCCGTGTGCGGGGATGAAGTGACCCTGCGCCTGGCAGTGGAGGACGGAAGGATTGCCCAGGTTGCCTGGGACGGGGCCGGGTGCTCGATATCCATGGCCTCGGCCTCGGTGCTCACCGAGCTGGCAGAGGGCATGACCGTGGCAGAGCTGCACGACGTCATTGACAGTTTCCGGGAAGTCCTCCGCTCGCGCGGCAAGGTCCACGCCGACCCGGAACTCCTGGGCGACGCCGCCGCCTTCGAAGGGGTTGCCCGCTACGCTGCCCGGGTCAAATGCGCAATGATCTCCTGGGTGGCCGCGGAGGACGCGCTGAACCAGGCCGCCTGACCGCCTGCCCGCAACGGAGAAAGGCTCTCCTCCCGCCGGGAGGAGAGCCTTTCTGACACACGGAACTATCCGAACAGCCCCATGAAGCCGATGACCGCCGTGGCCGCCCCCAGCACCATGGATACGCTCACCAGCACCACATGGACGGTGAGGAACCTGGTTGCCTTGCCTGCTGCGTCCCGGGCACGGGGATCTTTCATCACCCGGCGCAGGAATTGCGGCCAGACCACCAGCGACCAGACGCCGGCCACGATCAGGACCAGGGCGGCAAAAACGGGCAGCTCCACCGACTTAGTGGCTTTCCAGCCAGGCCTGGGCCTGCTTTGCCTGAAGGTTCAGCGCCTTGGCCACCATGGGCTCGGCAGCGTCAGCGATCTTGCCGCCCAGGAAGGGCACCGAGGACTTGACCTCGCCTTCGAGCTCAACGCGGGTTCCGCTGGCCTCGGCCACCAGGCGCTGGACGGCGGTGACGTCCACCGGTGCGCCGGCGATCTTGAGGGAGATGTTGCTCTGCCGTGAGCCGTCGGCGGCGGGGGCGTTCCAGGTTTCCACCTGCGTCACCTTCAGGTGCTCACCCACGAATTTGCGTGCGATCTCGGGCAGGCGGGTGGTGGGCAGGGTCCGGACGGACGTGGCACTGAACGCCCCGGCGACGTCACCGTCAACGGTGAAGGACTCAAGGTTACCGCCCACCAGCTGGCTGACATGGCGCTGGAAGTCCTCATTCACCAGGACAGCTGCGACGCTGTCGACGGAGTGGGGCAGGGAAGTGGTTGCGCTCAGGGCCATGGGTCCTCCTGGGACATTGGGGAACGGATTTAACTCAAAACATCCTACGGGGTCCCGGCCGGCCGTTCCGCATCGATGAGCTTCTGTGCCGCTCCGGTGACGTTCCTGGCCATTGCCGGGAAGATCAGGCTGTGGAACGGCAGGACTGCCAGCCAGTACAGGCGGCCGCTCAGGCCCTTGGGGAAGAAGATGGCCCGCTGCCGGTAGAGGCTGCCCGTGCCGTCGGGTTCCACAGACAGCTCCAGCCACGCCCGGCCGGGCGCCCGCATCTCGGCGCGCAGCCGCAGCAGCCTTCCCCGGTCGACCCGTTCCACCCGCCACCAGTCCACAACTTCTCCGGCGGCCAGCGTCTTGGGGTGCCGGCGCCCGCGCAACAGTCCGGCACCGCCGGTCAGCTTGTCCAGCCACCCGCGCACCTGCCAGGCCACCGGCAGCGAGTACCAGCCGTTCCGGCCGCCGATTCCTTCAATGATGGTCCACACGTGCCCCGGATCCGCTTCCCCGTGGAAGGTCCGTTCGTCGATATAGACCGTATGGCCGGCCCAGTCCGGGTCGCTCGGCAGGGGATCGGACGCCGCGCCCGCGTTGGCCCAGGTGGTTTCCACCTGCCCGTCCCGTTCCTTGCCCAGCGCCAGGGCGACGGCAGCCCGGTAAGTCGTCAACCCGCCGTCGGGCTGGGGAATGTACTGGTCAATGTCATGCTCGTTGGACACGGCGTCGTGCTGCAGGGACTGGACCAGCGGGAAGGCCATGGACAGCGGGATGGGTGTGGTCAGGGCCACCCACATTCCGGCGAGCTTCGGCGCAGGGACCGGCAGGGCCAGCACCACCCGGTAGGGAAGGCCGGCTTCGGCGGCATACTCCTTCATCATCCGGGCGTAGCTGAGCACCTGGCGGCAGCCCACGTCGAAGGTCCGGTTGATCGGCCCGTGCAAGGACGCGGCGGCCACCAGGTAGTAGAGCACGTCCCGTACCGCAATCGCTTCAATCCGGTTCCGCACCCAGCTCGGCGCAGGCATCAGGGGCAGCGTTTCGGACAGGTGCCGGATCATCTCGAAGGACGCCGAGCCGGAGCCGATCACCACGCCTGCCTGGAAAACAATGGCGTCCACCTGGCCGTCCAGGAACACCTGCCCCACCGCCTCCCGTGAGCGCATGTGGGTGGACAGCTCCACATTCCTTGGATGGAGGCCGCCCAGGTACACGATCCTGCCCACCCCGGCGTCAGCAGCAGCCTGGGCCGCGATGCCCGCCATCGCCTTTTCCTTGGCCTCGAAGCCGGCGCCGGCAGCCATGGAATGCACCAGGTAGTAGAGGACGTCGACGCCGGCCAGTGCTTTCCGCAGCGCGTCGCCGTCGTCCAGGCTGCTTTCCACGACCTCCACCTCGTCCCGCCAGGGCACCTGGGCGATCTTGTCCGGGGAACGCACCAGCACCTTGACGGCGTGGCCGGCCTCGAGGAGCCTGGGCACCAGCCGGCCGCCGATGTAACCGGTGGCTCCCGTCACCAGGACTGTCTTGGGGAAACGCGGTGCATTCGTTCCGGTCATGCTGGCTCCTGTTCGTCCTCAGCGGTTCGGAGCGGCAGGCTGCGCGGACGGGCCGCCCCGGCACAACTGTGGTGGCCCTGCCAGCCTAAAGCACCGGCCCGGGATGTCGCCGGTGCGGGGTAGGCTGGAGGTTACCCGGGATTCGCAGCGAATTTCGGGTTTTCGCGTTGCCCGCGATCCTCATGAACACCACAGGAGCTTCTGCCATGAGCCTTCCCGGCCCCGCCGCCGCCGGCCAGTCCACCGCAGGCCCGTCGCTGGATGGCCTGCGCCGCGTCCTCGCCGCGGACCAAACTTTCGCCCGTGTCCGGGCGGAGGCCGCAAGGGGATTCCCCGCCCGGGGCCAGGATTACCAGATCAGCGCCCCTGCGGGGCTGCGTCCGGTGCTGCTGGCGGAGATGGCTGACGGGCTGACCGCGTCATCCGACGGCGGGGACCCGGGTGTGGTGCTCGCCGTCACCGCCACCGGGCGGGAGGCAGAGGACCTGGCCGCGGCACTGCGCGCGTACCTGCCGGCCGGCGCCGTGGCGGAGTTCCCCAGCTGGGAGACCCTGCCCCACGAGCGCCTCTCGCCACGCTCGGACACGGTGGGACGGCGGCTGGCGGTCCTGCGCCGGCTGGCCCACCCGGAAAGTTCGACGGTGGGGCGGCTCCAGGTAGTGGTGGCTCCCGTCCGGGCAGTGGTCCAGCCCGTCGTTTCCGGGCTGGGCGACCTGGTGCCGGTCACCCTGAAGGTGGGCCAGGACATTCCGTTCACGGAAGTGGTGCGCAGCCTCGCCGATGCCGCCTACGCCCGCGTGGACATGGTGACGCACCGGGGCGAGTTCGCGGTCCGCGGCGGCATCATCGACGTCTTCCCGCCCACCGAGGACCACCCCGTCCGGGTGGAGTTCTTCGGCGACGAGGTGGACCAGATGCGCTGGTTCGCCGTGGCAGACCAGCGCTCGCTGTCCGCCCCCGGAATCCATCACCCCACGGAGCTGCACGCGCCGCCCTGCCGCGAAATCCTCATCACCCCGTCCGTGATGTCCCGCGCCGTCACGCTCAAGGCACAGCTTCCGGCCGCCGCTGACATGCTTGAGAAGATCGCCGGGGGCATCGCGGTGGAAGGCATGGAATCCCTGGCGCCGGTGCTGGTGGACTCCATGGTCCCGTTCGTGGAGCAGCTTCCCGCCGACTCCATTGCCGTGGTCATCGAACCCGAAAAGGTCCGTACCCGCGCCCACGATCTCGCAGCCACCAACGAGGAGTTCCTGGAGGCGGCCTGGTCCACGGCGTCCGACGGCGGGACGGCGCCTTTGGATCTCAGCTCCCAGGCGACGGCCGCACTGCATTCCGCAAGCTTCCGTTCGCTGGCCGATACCCGCACGTCCTCGCTTGAGCACGGGGTTTCG
This sequence comes from Arthrobacter sp. K4-10C, assembly GCF_059090085.1. NCBI lineage: Bacteria > Bacillati > Actinomycetota > Actinomycetes > Micrococcales > Micrococcaceae > Arthrobacter > Arthrobacter sp. K4-10C. The sequence continues at coordinate 146,935 of NZ_JBNHFI010000002.1, forward strand.
TGGTGGTCCATCACCTCGCTGGCCCAGGACGAGGAGTTGCTCCCGGAAATCGACGTCCTGAACCTGCACGCCCGGGAGCCCCGGGGCTACCAGGGCGACGTGGCGGAGATGATGGACTTCATTGGCTCCCACGTCCGGGACCAGTGGCGGATCGTGGTCGCCACCGAGGGACCGGGACCAGCCCAGCGCCTTGCCGAACTGTTCCACGACGCCGACATCCCCTGCGCCCGGGTGGACAGCCTGGACCACGAACCGCAGCCGGGCATTATTGAAGTGACTACTGCCGCCGTCGGCCGCGGTTTCGTGCTGGACGGACTGAAACTGGGACTGCTCACGGAAGCTGACCTGCTGGGCCGGACCTCCGCCGCGTCCACCAAGGACATGCGCCGGATGCCTTCCAAGCGGCGCAACGCCGTCGATCCCCTGCAGCTGGTGGCGGGGGACCACGTGGTCCACGAGCAGCACGGCATCGGCAGGTTCGTCGAACTGATCCAGCGCAAGGTGGCCGGCGGGGCCGACGGCGTGCGCGAATACCTGGTGCTGGAGTATGCGCCGTCCAAGCGCGGCGCGCCGGGGGACCGGCTGTTCGTGCCCACGGACCAGCTGGACCAGGTCACCCGCTATGTGGGCGGCGATACCCCTGTCCTGAGCAAGATGGGCGGCGCGGACTGGGCCAGCACCAAGTCCAAGGCCCGGAAGGCCGTCAAGGAGATCGCCGGCGAACTGATCCGGCTGTATTCGGCCCGGATGGCCTCCCGCGGGCATGCCTTCGGCCCGGACACACCGTGGCAGCGCGAACTGGAGGAAGCCTTCCCGTACGTGGAGACTCCCGACCAGCTGACCACCATCAACGAGGTCAAGGCGGACATGGAGCGGGAGATCCCGATGGACCGCCTGGTGTCCGGTGACGTGGGCTACGGCAAAACCGAGATTGCCGTGCGTGCTGCCTTCAAAGCCGTGCAGGACGGCAAGCAGGTCGCCGTGCTGGTACCCACCACGCTCCTGGCACAGCAGCACTACGAAACCTTCACCGAACGGTTTTCCGGCTTCCCCCTGCGGGTCAAGCCGCTCTCCCGATTCCAGGGTGCCAAAGAGGCGAAGGAAACGGCGGAGGGCGTCAAGAACGGCACGGTGGACGTGGTGATCGGCACGCACCGACTGCTGTCCAAGGACTTCGAGTTCAAGGACCTCGGCCTGGTGATCGTGGACGAGGAGCAGCGCTTCGGCGTGGAGCACAAGGAAGCGCTGAAGAAGATGCGCACCAACGTGGACGTGCTGGCCATGAGTGCCACCCCCATTCCCCGGACCCTGGAGATGTCCCTGACCGGCATCCGGGAAACCTCCACCCTGGCCACGCCGCCGGAGGAACGCCACCCCGTCCTGACTTATGTAGGCCCCTACACGGACAAGCAGACCTCAGCCGCGATACGCCGTGAGCTGATGCGCGAAGGCCAGGTGTTCCTGGTCCACAACCGGGTGTCCACCATCGAACGGACCGCGGCGAAAATCCGGGAACTGGTTCCGGAAGCCAGCGTGGAGGTGGCGCATGGCAAGATGTCCGAAAGCCGCCTGGAACAGATCATCGTGGACTTCTGGGAGCGGCGCTTTGATGTCCTGGTGTGCACCACCATCATTGAGACGGGCCTCGATATCTCCAACGCGAACACCCTCATTGTGGACGGCGCGGACAAATACGGCCTGTCCCAGCTCCACCAGCTCCGCGGGCGCGTGGGCCGCGGCCGCGAACGCGCCTATGCCTACTTCCTGTACCCGTCAGAGAAACCTCTCGGAGAGGTGGCGCTGGAACGCCTCAAGGCCGTGGCCGCCCACAATGAACTGGGCGCGGGCATGCAGCTGGCCATGAAGGACCTGGAAATCCGCGGCGCCGGCAACCTGCTGGGCGGCGAACAATCCGGCCATATCCAGGGCGTCGGCTTCGACCTCTACATCCGGCTGGTGGGGGAGGCCGTGGCGGACTTCCGCGGCGAGGCCGAGGAGAAGGCGGCGGAGATGAAGATCGAGCTGCCCGTCAATGCGCACCTGCCGCACGACTACGTTCCCGGCGAACGCCTGCGCCTCGAGGCCTACCGCAAACTGGCGGCAGCCCTCACCAACGAGGCGATCGACGAAGTCCACGCCGAACTGGTGGACCGCTACGGCGAACTTCCGCTGCCGGCACAGAACCTTGTGGCGGTGGCCCGGTTCCGGGTCGCTGCCCGCGAGGCAGGGCTTTCCGACATTGCCCTGCAGGGCAACTTCATCAAGTTCTCCCCGGCCCAGCTGCCCGAATCCAGGATCATGCGCCTGACCCGGATGTATCCGGGATCGCAGTCCAAGCCGGCACTGGACGCGGTGCTGATTCCCAAACCGAAGACGGCACGGATCGGTGGCCGGGATCTACAGGACGCGGAAATCCTGGAATGGGCGGACGGCGTTATCCGCAACATCTTCTCCGACCAGCCTGTTCCTGTCCCGTCGACGGGATCCTGACGGATGATGGGAGGACACCACGCCGCGTCTGGAGCTGCGGCGTGGGTAGCTGTCGCGTCCACCGGCCCCTACACGCTGGGCTGGTACCCGCTTGATCCCGCGGGCATCCTGATCGGCGGGCTTGCCACCGCGGGTACGGCCCTGGTCTGCGACTGGGACCACCGGTCCAGTACGGTGGCGCATTCCCTCCCGCCGCTGTCCAATGCGATTGCCAGGGGGATTGAGAACGCCAGCGGCGGGCACCGGCAGGGCACGCATTCAATCCTGGGTGCCGGGGTCTTCGTCCTCCTGGCCGGGCTGGCGTCCCAGTTCCAGGTGGAGACGCCCTGGGGGCTCCTGTCCGTGGGGGCCGGGCTGCTGTGCATGTTCCTGATCAACATCGCGGCCAAGGCCCTGAAGCTCTTTCCCAAGAGCGGGTTCCTGACCAACTGGGTCTTCGCACTGGCCATGGCCGGTGTGGTCACCGTGTACGCACCCGAACAGTGGACCTGGCTGCCCATGTCCATGCTCATCGGCGTCGTGGTGCACATCGTGGGTGACCTGGTCACCACCGGGGGAGTGCCTCTGCTGTGGCCGCTGGTGATCCGGCCCCCAAAAGTGCTGCGCAGGGTTCCGCTGCTGCGGAATGTGTGGCGGCCCAACGGGGCGCTGTCCTTGCCACTGCTGGGCCGGGCCGGTTCCAAGCGCGAGTGGCTGGTGCTGATTCCGGTGAGCGCTTACGCGATGGTGGGAATGACGGTGGCGGGGTGGTCCATCGCCCATGCCCAGTGGACGCGGGTGGCGGACGCCGCCGTGGCCTGGACCAGGCTCTGGCTTTAACGCGCGCAGGAAGGCCCCTCAGAGTCTCCGGGGGCCTTCCTGCTTGACGGAATTCCTAGTGCTCGCCTGCGGAGTCCGAGCGGCCCCAGATGGTCTGCGGGATCCAGAATGCCAGTGCAAACAGCACCAGGCAGACGGCCATCGGCCATGGGTTGCCGAGTGTGAGGAAGGACAGGGAGTAGATAGCGCCGAAGAACAGCGCCATGATGATCACGAACAGCACGACGCTGCCGGCGAGCTTGTTCTCATTCTGCGGGGTCCGGACAGTGCGCTGGTCCGATGAGTCCTGGCCGGACGCTGTAATCTTGCTGGACAATTTCGTTCCTCCTCGGCCCCGCGGGGCTCAATCTCTGGCGGCGTACGGCTTGCCGTCAGTAGGCGGATGAACCCTGTTCACCCTTGACGATGGCAATGCCGGAGCTGGCACCAATACGTGTTGCACCTGCAGCAATCATAGCCTGCGCGTCGGCCAGGGAACGCACGCCGCCGGAGGCCTTGACCCCCAGATCCGGGCCCACAGTCCGTCGCATGAGGGTGACATCCTCAACCGTGGCACCGCCACCGTTGAACCCTGTGGAGGTCTTCACGAAATCCGCGCCGGCTTCAACGGCTGCTTCGCAGGCCAGGACCTTCTGGGTGTCCGTGAGCAGGGCGGTTTCAATGATCACCTTCAGGACGGCCCCGCTGGCATGCACCGCCTCCGCCACCGCCGTGATGTCCTCGGTGAGCGCGCCTTTGTCTTCGGCACGGGCGGCGGCAATGTTGATCACCATGTCCACCTCGTCAGCGCCGTCGAGCACGGCGCCCCGGGCCTCGAACGTCTTCACGTCCGTGGGCGTGGCACCCAGCGGGAAGCCCACCACGGAGCAGGTGAGGACACCGGAGCCCTTCAAGGCATTCTTGACGGTCTTGATCCAAATGGGGTTGACGCACACGGACTTGAAGCCGTACTCGGCAGCCTCCGCGCAGACCTTCAGGACGTCGGCCTCGGAGGCCTCCGGCTTCAGCAGCGTGTGGTCGATGTAGGAAGCGATGCTGCCGGCATCAGCGGAAGCTGGCTGAACGGAAGGGGTGGCTTCGTTGCTCATGGTGGTCCTTTCCGGGGGCCTTGTGGGCCCCGGCACGTCCTGGAACTCGGTTCGGGAACCATCTTGTCACAGCCGGGGCAGGGGCCAGGGCCGCGGAACCGGTGCCGGTGATCAGGCTGCTTCCTGCAGGACCGGCCCGGCTGCGGCGGCCGTCAGAAGCTGCGTGGCGCAGGCCCCCGCAGCGGACGCTGCCGCCACCAGCAGACCCAATCGGACGCCGTCGAACGCTGCTGCGTCCCCGATTGCCCAGATGCCGGGGACGGACGTGCGGAAGTCCTGGCTGATGACAATCCCGCCGCTGGCTGCGGTCCGCAGGCCGGCGCTGGCGGCAAGGCCGTCCCGCGCCACCCGCTCTTCGGCCAGAACCACCAGGTCGCCGCTCATGCTGCTGCCGTCTTCGAAGACCACGGCGGAGGCGGCGAGCCCGGAAGCGGACCGTCCGGGAACGACGGCGGCCGGGCGGGCGGTGGTGCGGATGGGCCGAACGCCACGGGCACGCAGGACAGCTTCAGCCTGGCCGGCGGCAGCCCCGTTGCCCACAAGGATCCCCAGCGGGCGCCTGCCCAGCTCCCGGGTCACTTCGCCCACTGCCTCGGCGATGCGGGCGGCGTCGTCGATGGTGGAATAGCTCAGGCACTGCTCTGCCCCCTCTACGGGGTGGGCGACAGGTGCCGAACCCGTGGCGATCACCAGGTGGTCGTAGGCGAACTCCATGCCGTCAGCCGTGGCAACGGTCCGGTTCACGGCGTCAATGTGGCTGGCCGGCTGGCCGAACCGGACGGAGACCTGGGGGAGCAACGCAAGCTCGAGCAGTTCCTCCGGCGTGTCATCGCGGTTGCTGAGCACCGTGACGGTGCCGGTGAACCGGGCGCGGTCCAACTGCGAGACCAGGGCCTGCGCGGCGGGGCCGGCACCGGCAATGACGATGCGGGCGGCTGCCGGGGTGGATGGGGAGGGTGCCGGAGCGGACATGTGCTGGCCCTTTCGCTGGCGGCCGTTGAACGGCCGGAAGTTCGTGATGGAACCCAGCGTAGGGGGACGCTTTTACCGCTGTGTTTCCCGTCCGTTGCCATGAGGGAAGGGCCCGTTCGCCAGTTTTTACCGGCCGGTAACAGAACGCGTGACGCGGCTCTCATCCGGCCGGCAACGGACACATACCACCTGTCAGCGGCAGCGGCTGTGCGGTATTGCTGGACGCTAGACGCGGATCCGGTACCCCCGTTTGACGACGGTTTCCACCAGGCGTCCATCAGGCAGTGACGACCGCAGCCGGCTCACGGTCATGTCCAGCGCGTGCACGGATCCGCGCAGTTCCAGCAGCTCAGAGAGCGACTCCCGGGAAAGGACAGCACCGCCGGCGCCCAGCAGTGCCCGCAGGAGGAGCAGTGGTGCAGGTGCCAGTTCCACGAGTTGCCCGTCAATGCGAAGGCTCCGGCCCCGGAGTTCAATGTTGCCGGACCTGGTGTCCAGCCGGCGGACGTGGTTCAGGGCCAGGTGCTCGCAGACCAGCCGGATGAGCGCACCCATCCGGAAGCGTTCCGGGATCAGGGGGGTTACGCCGGCGTCCAGCAGCGGCTGGGCGGTCACGGGCCCCACCACTGCGGTGGTGACGTTGGTCTTCAAGCTGTCGATCAGCTGCTTGTAGACGCCCATCTCGTGGGCAGTGCTCCACAGCGCATCGACGGCGGGCGCGCTGGTGAAGGTGAGGACATCCAGGTTCCCGCTGCAGGCGGCCTCGATCAGGCGCGGAAGCCTGTCCTCGCCGTCGGGCTTGACCCAGCGGTAGGGCGTAACCGTCAGGACGGTGGCGCCGGACATGCGCAGGCGCTCCAGCTGTCGGACGTCGGTGTAACCATGCAGCTGCACGGCCACGGTCTTGCCGCGGACGCCTTCGGCGAGCAGCATGTCCACGAGCGTGGCCGTGGTTTCGTCACTGCTGATTCCGACGTCGGCAAGGCCGGCCGCGCGCACGGCGCCGCGGGCTTTGGGTCCACGGACGAACATCCGGCATGCGCCCAGCGTCTCCAAGAGTTCGTCCCCGATGCCGAAGGAGTCCGCAGCTTCGCACCAGCGGCGCATCCCGTACGCGGTGGTGGCGATGCACAGGTCCGGCTTCGCGGCGATGACGGCCCGGGTGTCCTCGATGAGGCGCATGTCCTCCTGCACGGGGGCGATCTTCAGTGCCGGAGCGTGCAGCACTTCGGCGCCGCGGCGTTCCAGGGCCTCGATGAGGTCCCGGGAGCGCCGGTGGGAGGTCACTCCAATGCGGAAACCCTCAAGCGGTGACTCTGCGGCGTCGGTTGCCTCTTCCGCGGGGGATGCTTCGGCCGGTGCTAGTGCAGTCATGGGGGTCAATCCTTTCACGAACCCAGCAGCGAGGCCGCCAGCCTGTCCAGGTCGGCGGCGGCCTCAGCATGCCCACGGTTGGCTTCCGCCACGCGAACCACCTCGCCAATGACCAGCACGGCCGGGTTGCTGCAGCCGGCAGCGGCCGAGGCAATGGTGCCCAGGTCCGCGATGGTGGTCCGCTGCCCGGGCCGGTAGCCGCGCTCAACGACGGCCATCGGCATGTCCGGGCGCATCCCGGCCTTGCGGAGGCCGGCCACCAGTTGGTGAAGCGTGCCGATGCCCATCAGGACGACTATGGTTCCGCCCAGGCCGGCCAGGTGCCGGTGTTCCTTTTCGGTGAGCGGCGCGTGCCCGGAGACCACTGTGAACATGTGGCTGACTTCGCGGTGTGTTACCGGGATGCCTGCTGCTGCCGGCACGGAGATGGCGCTGGTGACGCCGGAAACGACCTGGACCTTGACGCCGGCGGCCACGCAGGCGGCCACTTCTTCGCCGCCGCGGCCGAAGACGTACGGGTCGCCGCCCTTGAGCCGGACCACGTTGTTTCCGGCCAGGGCGCTCTCCACCATGAGCTTTTCGATGCCGGCCTGGCTTACCTTGTGGTGCCCGGGCTTCTTGCCCACGTCCACCAGTTCGGCGGAGGTCAGGGACGGCAGCTCCTGGTAGGGGGCCAGGCGGTCGTAGAACACCACATCCGCGTCCCGGAGCGCCTTGATGGCGGCGACGGTGAGGAGTTCGGTGGTGCCTGGTCCGCCGCCTACCAGGGTGACATGGCCCGGGGCGCCGGCTGCGGGTTCGGCGGCCACGGGAATTCCGGCTTCCCGGCAGCGGCCCAGAAGGGCGTCCCAGCCAGGCTGCCCGTCGTCCACTGCGGCCACGAGGAAGGGCCGCTCGGGAAGCGGGCCGTCATGTCCGGCGCCGTGCGGGGTGCTCAGGCGGTAGACGACGGCGCCCGCGGCCTCGTAGCGGCGGACCGCCTGCCGCGCTGCGGAGTCGGTGCCCGTGACCAGGACCTCGCGTCCGGTGAGGTCGATGCTGAGCTGCATGCCTATGCCTCGTTCCCGTTGCTGGAGCGGACGGCGATGGATGCGCCGAGGAGGACCGGCTGCTGGGCGGCTTGCGCCTTCTCCTCCGGGGTGGCGGGGCGCATCTGGCCGCGCTCATCCGGGACGAAGGTGATGGACTCGTCCTTCTGGTCCGGCGCATTCACGAAGGAGCGGAATCGGCGGAGGCGCTCGGGGTCCTTGAGGGTGTCGGCCCACTCGTCAATGTAGGTGTCCACGTGCTTGGCCATGGCGGCTTCGAGGTCCGCGGCGATGCCCAGGGTGTCATTGACCACCACGTCTTCCACGTGCTTGATGCCGCCGTCGAGCTCTTCCTGCCAGCGGGCTGTGCGCTGCAGGCGGTCCGCGGTGCGGATGTAGTACATGAAGTAACGGTCGATGTACTTGATCAGTGTTTCGTCGTCGAGGTCCTTGGCGAGCAGCTGGGCGTGCGCGGGGGTGGCTCCGCCGTTTCCGCCGACGTACAGGTTCCAGCCGTCCGCCGTGGCGATCACACCCACGTCCTTGCCGCGGGCCTCTGCACACTCGCGGGCGCAGCCGGAGACGCCCATCTTGAGCTTATGGGGGCTGCGCAAACCGCGGTAGCGCAGTTCCAGCTTGATGGCCATGGCCACCGAGTCCTGGACGCCGAACCGGCACCAGGTGGAACCGACGCAGGATTTCACCGTGCGCAGGCTCTTGCCGTACGCCTGGCCGGATTCGAAGCCGGCGTCCACCAGTTCCTTCCAGATTTCGGGGAGCTGCTCCAGCCGGGCACCGAACATGTCGATCCGCTGGCCGCCGGTGATCTTCGTGTACAGGTTGTACTTCTCCGCCACCGCCGCGATGACGCCGAGCTTCTTGGGCGTGATCTCGCCGCCGGCGATCCGCGGCACCACCGAGTAGGTGCCGTCCTTCTGCATGTTGGCCAGGGCACGGTCGTTGGTGTCCTGGAGGGTCCCGCGGCCGGCGTCCAGGACGTAGGCGCTGTTCTGGCTGGCCAGGATATTGGCGATGGTGGGCTTGCAGATGTCGCAGCCCGCGCCCGTGCCGTACTTGGCCATGATCTCTTCGAAGGAGGTCAGTTCCAGGACGCGGATGGCGTCGAACAGCTCCTGGCGGGACAGCTCGATGTGCTCGCAGAGGGCCTTGGACACCTCGACGCCGGACTTGGTCAGTTCGGTTTCGAGCAGCTTCTTCAGCATCGGAACGCAGGAACCGCACTGGGTACCGGCGCGGGTGCAGCCCTTCAGCTCACCGAGTTCCTGGACGGGGGCGTTGCCCTCACAGGCGCCGCAGCCGTTTATGGCGTCGCGGATGCTGCCGGCGGTGACGTTGTTGCAGGAGCAGAGGGTGGCGTCGTCGGGCAGTTCCGTTTCGGGCGCGTCGCCGCCGCCGGCCGCGCTGAGGAACGCGCCGGGCTCGGCGGGAAGTTCACGGCCCAGCAGCGGACGCAGGCTCATGTACGGTGAGGCGTCGCCGACGAAGATGCCGCCCAGCAGGGTCTTGGCATCGTCGGTGGTGACGATCTTCTGGTAAACGCCGCGGGCAGGGTCGGCATAGACAATCTCGAGGGCGTGCTCCGTCTTGGCGAACGCGTCACCGAAGCTGGCCACGTCCACACCGGAGAGCTTCAGCTTGGTGGCGGTGTCGAAACCGGGGAAGGTGGCATCTCCACCGTGAAGCCGGTCGGCCACGATCTCTGCCATGGTGTTCGCGGGAGCCACCAGGCCCAAGCACATCCCGCCGAAGTTGGCCACCTCGCCGATGGCCCAGATGCCCGGCACTTCGGTGGCGCAGTAGTCGTTGATGACCACGCCGCCGCGGGGACCCAGGCTGAATACCTGTTCTTCGCCCTCGCCGGCGCGGAAGAGTTCATCGCGGGGCCGGACGCCGATGGCGACGATGACCATGTCCGCATCGATGACACGGCCGTCAGCCATAAGGACGCCGGTGACCTGTCCGTCGTCGTCGGACAGGACTTCCGACGGGAAAACGCCGCCGTGGACTTCGAAGCCCTTGGCTTTGATGAGCCGGCCCATTGCCTGGCCCGCACCTTCGTCGAGCTGGGTTGCCATCAGCCACTGCGATCCGTCGATGACTATGGGATTGGCGCCGAGCTGTTCCGTGCCGGCGGCCGATTCGAGCCCGAGCAGGCCGCCGCCGATGGTGACGGCGTTAACCTTCCGGCCGAGCTTTTCGGTGAGTTCGGTGATGGCCTTGTTAATGGTCCAGACGTCTTCGAGCGTGCGGTAGACGTGGGTAAGCTCATTGCCGGGGATGGGCAGGCGTGCGGCATTCGAGCCGGTGGCCACCACCAGTTCGTCGTACGGGTAGCTGTTGCCGGTGGATGTCTCCACGGTCTTCGCGCCGGGGTTGATCTTCACAACGCGCTCGCCGGTCTTCAGCTCCAGGGCAGGGTGGTCCCACATCGACGCCGATCCCAGGGTCAGGTCAACGCCGGTGTCCGTCAGGGCCTTGGAGAGTGCGACGCGGTCGTAGGGAAGGTGCGCTTCTTCAGTGAGGACCGTGACATGCCAGCCATCGAGGCCACGGGCATGCATCGCGTCCGCAAAACGGTGGGCCGCGGGGCCGCCGCCGGCGACGACGATGCGGCGCGGAGTCTCGGTGTTTGAAGTCTGTTCGGTCACTGTGGGCCTTTCGCATGGGCCGCAGGCGGTGCTCCGCGACCTTCTCTGACGAGTGTCCATCCAGACTAGGTAGAGGCAGTTTCGCTTCAGTTTCCCAATTGTTTCGCCAACTTAACTTCTGCATCACGAACGCATTTCCGGCCGGGTTAGGTGTCTTTTACGCGCCGGACACATTTGCTGCACCCCGACGAAACACCCCGCGCCTAGCGTGGAACCCGGCCGCACAGGCAGCCACAACCGACAACAAGCACAGGGAAAGGAGCCGGACATGACGGCAACACTGGAACTTGGGGCACTCGACACCGGAACCGCCCAGGCCGAAGCGGCCACTGCTGCCGGGTGGCACCGCGTCTGCCCTCTTGAGGACCTGGAACTCTCCTGGGGCGAGGCGGCCCTCGTTGCCGGCCGCCAGGTGGCCCTCTTCCGCACCGGACCTGGTGAGGTCTACGCGGTGGCCCACGAGGACCCGGCCACCGGCGCACACGTCATGGCAAGGGGAATCATTGGCTCCCGGGGTGCCCGCCCCACCATTGCCTCACCCCTGCACAAAGAGGTTTATGACCTGGAAACCGGGGAATGCTTCAGCACCCCCGGCCTGAAGCTGGCAGCGTTCAGCAGCAGGATCGTGGACGGCTTCGTTGAAGTGGAGCTGTGACTAGGGCCAACACCCACCACCCAGGAACAGGGGCGCCCGGCAGGCGCCCCTTTCGGGGTTTAAAGCCCCAGCGCCTCGCTGACGTCGCGGAGCACCGCATCCAGTGACGCCCGTGCCGCTTGCCGGGCGGCGGGCAGTTCCGCAGCCGAGGCCGCGTGGTGGATGACTTCCAGGTAGCACTTGAGCTTGGGCTCGGTGCCGCTGGGCCGGATGATTACGCGGGTCAGGTCCCGCGTCACGTACAGCAGCCCGTCGGTCGGCGGCAGCTGGTCCGTGCCCTCGGCCAGGTCCGTGAAGGCCTCCACCGCGGATGAGCCAAAGGATTCCGGCGGCGACACCCTGAGCCGGTTCATCATGGCGTCCAGCAGCCCCAGGTCCGCCACCCTGATGCTGAGCTGGTCGCTGGCGTGCAGGCCATGCTTCAGATACAGCTCGTCCAGCGTGTCGAAAATGGTTCTCCCGTCCGCCTTTGCCGCCGCCGCAAGCTCTGCAATGAGGACGGCTGCGGAAATGCCGTCCTTGTCCTTCACGAGGTCCGGTGCCACGCAGTAGCCGAGGGCCTCCTCGTAGCCGTAGACCAGCCCGGGCACCCGGGAGATCCATTTGAATCCGGTGAGGGTCTCCTCATGGGCGTAGCCGGCGGCCGTGGCAATCCTGGCCAGCAGCCGCGAGGACACGATCGAATTGGCGAAAACTCCGGAAGGGCCCGCTGCTTCGCCGTCCGGAGCGCCGGCAGCCAGCCGGGCCGCCACGTGTGCACCCAGCAGCGCTCCCACTTCGTCGCCCCGCAGCATCCGCCAGGTGCCGGTGTCCGGGTCCTTGGCGGCAACCGCGGCCCGGTCCGCGTCGGGATCGTTGGCGATCACAATGTCGGCATCCAGGCGTTCGGCCGTTTCCAGGGCGAGGTCCAGGGCTCCCGGCTCTTCCGGGTTGGGGAAACTGACGGTGGGGAAGCCGGGGTCCGGCTCTGCCTGTTCCGCCACCAGCGTGACGTCAGAGAAACCGGCGGCGTTCAGTACGGCCACCGCTGTCCCGCCCCCCACGCCGTGCATGGGGGTAAGGACGACGCGCAGGTCCCGCGCTGGAAAGTGGTCCCGCAGGGCGAGTGCGGCCGTGGCACGCTGGTAGTCCCCGGCGATTGACCCGTCCAGGGCCGTCCAGCCCGCCGGTGCCAGCGTGATGGATTCGAGGGATCCCACGGCGCTGATCCGGGCCGCAATTTCGGCGTCGTAGGGGGCCACGATCTGGGCGCCGTTGCCGCTGTCCGGGACGGCGTGGCGGCCCAGGTAGACCTTGTAGCCGTTGTCCTGCGGAGGGTTGTGGCTGGCAGTGACCATCACGCCGCCGTCGCACTCCAATGCCCGTACGGCGTAGGCCAGCAGGGGAGTGGGCAGCGCCGCCGGCATCAGGAAGGTCTGGATCCCGGCGGCGGTGAAGATGGCGGCGGTCTCGGCGGCAAAGACATCCGAGTTGTAGCGGGCGTCATAGCCGACGACGGCGCGGGGCCGCGTTCCCGGAGCTGCCTTGCCGACCGCGTCGGCCAGGAATGCCGCCAATCCTGCGGCTGCGCGCCGCACCACCACACGGTTCATCCGGTTGGGGCCGGGGCCAAGCGCTGCACGCAGCCCGGCAGTGCCGAACTGCAGGGTGCCGCGGAAGCTGTCTTCGAGTTCCTGCCGGGCGGCGGGGTCACCGGTCTCGACCGACCTGACGAGCTCACGGAGGGACGCCGACGTCGCGGGATCCGGGTCTTGGGAAGCCCAGGCGCGGGCTTCGTCGAGCAGGCGGAAATCGGCATCGGAGGACGTCATGGGCATAACGCTATCGTCATTGCTCCTTGAGTCGACGCAAGGCAGGGTCAGTTGAACCCTGCAGAGCGCGCCGCAGTTGACCCGGCGATTTTCAGAGTTTGGCGATGATGTCCGCGAGGAGCCGGCTGATCCGCGGGCCTGCTGCCTGTCCGGATTCGATGACTTCCTGGTGGCTGAGCGGCTGCGGGCTGATGCCGGCCGCGAGGTTGGTGACCAGGGAAATGCCGAACACCTCCATGCCGGCGTGCCGCCCCGCGATGGCCTCCAGCGCCGTCGACATGCCCACCAGGTCCGCACCGATCCGCTTGGCGTACTGAACCTCTGCCGGGGTCTCGTAATGCGGCCCCGTGAACTGCGCGTACACCCCCTCGTCGAGGGACGGGTCCACTTCGCGGGCCAGGCCGCGGATCCGGGACGAGTAAAGATCTGTCAGGTCCACGAAGGTGGCACCCTCCAGCGGGGATGCCGCGGTGAGGTTGATGTGATCTTTGATGAGTACCGGCGTGCCGGGAGCCCAGTCCTCGTTGAGCCCGCCGCAGCCGTTGGTGAGGACAAGCGTGCTGCACCCGGCCGCGGCGGCGGTGCGGATGCCGTGCACAACGGCGCGCACCCCCTTGCCCTCGTAATAGTGCGTCCTGGCGCCCAGGACCAGGGCACGTTTGCCGTCCCCGGCCAGCACCGAACGGATGGTGCCCACATGCCCTTCCACCGCCGGGGCGTGGAAGCCGGGTACTTCCTCGGCGGAAAGGGTGGCGGTGGTTTCGCCGATCAGGTCCGCTGCAGCACCCCAGCCGGAGCCGAGCACCAGCGCGACGTCGTGGCGGTCCACGCCTGTTTCTTCGGCGATGTAATCGGCAGCGGCACGGGCTGCGGCGAAGGGATCCGTGGTCAGGAAGTCTGTTGTACTCACCAGAACAAGTTATCCTGCCGCTCCTGTTGCGCCCACCACAGGAGGCCGCGGCAAGGCGCTGGTTTCTTGGTGCTGCGGCGGTGATGGGCGAGAATGATTGATTGTGACTACGCATCCAGATTTCAGTTCGCCCCGGATCGCAATCCTGGGAGGTGGTCCTGGCGGATACGAGGCCGCCATGGTGGCCGCCTCGCTGGGGGCGCAGGTCACCATCGTCGAACGCGCCGGCCTGGGCGGATCCGCGGTGCTCACGGACGTTGTGCCATCCAAGACCCTGATCGCCACCGCGGATTTGATGACCCGCGTTGCCGAGGCGGGGGAGCTGGGAGTGAAGTTCGACGTCGACGGCGGCGACTTCGTGCCGGTGATGCGCGCGGACCTGAAGCACATCAACGACCGCCTGCTCAACCTGGCCCGCAGCCAGTCAAAGGACATCCACGACGGCCTCGAAAGCCAGGGCGTGCGCATCCTCACCGGTTCCGGCCGGCTGCTGGACAACCACACCATCGAGGTCCTCACGGCGGACGGCACGGAGATCGTGGAGGCGGACACCATCCTGCTGGCCGTCGGCGCACATCCGCGCGAACTGCCCACGGCACGGCCCGACGGCGAACGCATCCTCAACTGGACGCAGATCTACAACCTGGATGAGCTGCCCGAGGATTTGATCGTGGTTGGTTCCGGTGTCACCGGTGCCGAATTTGCGTCGGCCTACAACGGCCTCGGTTCAAGGGTCACGCTCGTGTCCAGCCGGGACCGCGTCCTGCCCGGGTCCGACGTGGACGCGGCCGTGGTCCTGGAGGAAGTGTTCGAACGCCGCGGCGTCCGGGTGCTGTCCCGTTCCCGTGCGGAATCCGTGGAACGCACGGAGGACGGTGTGGTGGTCACCCTCAGCGACGGCACCAAGGTCACCGGCAGCCACTGCCTGCTGTGCCTGGGCTCGATTCCCAACACCGCGGGGATCGGGCTGGAGGAAGCGGGCGTGGCGCTCGGCGACAGCGGGCATATCAAGGTCGACGGCGTCTCCCGGACCAGCGCGCCCAACATTTATGCCGCCGGCGACTGCACCGGAGTCCTGCCGCTGGCCTCCGTCGCGGCGATGCAGGGCCGCATCGCGGTGGCCCACTTCATGGGTGACGTGGTGACCCCCCTCAAGCTGCACCAGGTGGCCTCCAACATCTTCACGTCCCCCGAAATCGCCAATGTGGGGGTCTCGGAAGCGGACATCGATTCCGGAAAGTACCAGGGCGACGTCGTGAAACTCTCGTTGCGCAGCAATGCGCGTGCCAAGATGCGCAACGCCAGGGACGGGTTCGTGAAAATCTTCGCCCGGAAGGGTTCCGGCACGGTGATCGGCGGCGTCGTGGTGGGCCCCAACGCCTCGGAGCTGATCTTCCCCATCTCCATCGCCGTGAAGCAGAAGCTGCACGTGGACGATGTGGCCAGCACGTTCACGGTCTACCCGTCGCTGACCGGATCCATTTCAGAGGCGGCACGCCGCCTGCACGTGCATTTGTAGCAGCGCGCCGGCAGGGGAACGGGAAAGTCTGGACCCTGCCGCTGCTGCCTGCGTAGACTCCTCCAAGGACCCTGCACCAGCCACCCACGCAAGGAGAAGTGACAGGCCATGTCAACAGCCCTGGTTCGGCCCCGCCGCGGCAGAATGATAGGTGGCGTCTGCGCCGCGCTCTCGGCCCGGTTTGGACTCCCGAAGTTCCTGGTGCGGCTGGGATTCGTAATCTTTGGCCTGGTGGGGATCGGCGAGCTGGTCTACATCGCGCTGTGGATCATTATTCCCAAAGAGCCGGTTTAAGGAGGACAGAAGCCGGTTTGGCCCCGGACACGCGCGGGGCCAAACCCGGCCGGATCAGCGCTCAGGCGGCGGAGACCGCCTGGAAATGTTTTTCGATGAGCCCCTTGATGTCTTCGTGGCATCCGCCGCAGCCGGTTCCGGCGCGGGTGGCCTTGGAGACTTCGGCAACCGTGGAGCAGCCCTCCGCGACGGCATCCTGGATGACAGCACCGGTGACGCCGGCGCAGCGGCATACGGTGCCTGCGGGATCGGCCGCCCCGGCGCCGGGCAGCTGGTCCGGCCCGTCAAGGCGCAACAGCAGCGACCTGTCTGCCGGCAGCTCGGCAGAACGCTCAAACAGGCCAACCAGTTCGGCGGCGGTGCGGGGCATGCCCACAGCCACCAGCCCTTCCAGCACTCCTCCCCGGGTGGTCATCTTCACGTAGCGGCCGTGCTCCGGATCCGCCCACTGGGCAACCTGGAGTTGCGGGCGCCCGTTCACGGCACCGGCGGCGAGGGCTTCTTCGTCCCAGGGATCGGCGCTGTTCTCGCCTGCAACGGCCAGGTTCATGCCGCGCGCCTTGAGGACAATCACAGCGGGCTGCTCAGCCGGCAGTTCCGGCAGCAATTCGGCATCATCCGCCGTGCCGGCGGCGAGCAGGGCCAGGTACTCTGCCAGCCATTCGGCCTGCCGCCAGCCGGGACCCACCAGGCCGGACGGACCCTTGGCGTTGCGGCAGGCCGCGCAGTCCGGGTCCGGGCAGCGGACCTCCGCGCAATCGCCAATGGCGAAGATGTGCGGTTCATGGTGCGCCCGGAGCCGGTGGTCGACGAGTATCCCTGCAGCGGTGGAGAGCCCGCAGCCTTCGGCCAGCTCGGTGCGGGGACGGACGCCGCACGAGATGACCAGGAGGTCCCCGTCAATCGCCGAACCGTCATCGAGCAGCAGCGCCGAGAAACCGCCGTCGGGAGCGTTGTGCTCAACCCCGGTGGAGCGTGCGTTTCCGGCCATCCGCACACCGCACCGGCGCAGCCCTGCCGCCAGAACGGCGCCGCCGCCCCGGTCGATGTTGCGGCCCAGCGGGTGCGGGCCGTTATGGACCACCGTGACGGTGGCTCCCTCCTCGGCCGCGGCGAGGGCCGTCTCCAGGCCCAGGACGCCGCCGCCCAGGACCACCACGCGCTTGCCGCCGTCCACGGCCTGCCGGAGCACTCCAGCGTCCCGAAGGTCACGCAGGGCCGTCACGCCCGCCGGAAGGACAGGGGAAGTGGGGTCCGGGTTGATACCCGTCAGGTTGGGGATGACCGGACGGGAACCGGTGGCGAAGACCAGCCGGTCGTAGTGGACCGCGGCGCCGCCGGACAGCAGGACCTGCTGCCGGGCGCGGTCCACGCGCCGGACGCGGACACCCAGGCGGACGTCCACCCCTTCACCCACGAGGGCGGCGGCGTCGGACAGGGCCAGGGCCTCGGCGGTGGTGCGTCCCACCCCGAGGTCGGCCACCAGGACGCGGTTGTACGCGGCTTCAGGTTCCTCGCCCACCACAGTCAGCTGAACGTGCCCGGCGCGCACGGCGGGAAGGAGCTCGTCAACCAGCCGGGCCGCCACCGGGCCAAATCCAACAATGACTATCTGCTCGCTCATGAGGCCTCCGATGTTTGAAGCACTTTGTTGGAAAGGGGCGCGGCCACAGCCCGCACCCAAACCTTGTTGAACTTGAACTCCGGCATCCCGGACGTGGGGTCCGTGGCGGCTTCCGTCAGGCGGTTGGCGCTCCCAAGCCCCGGGAAGTGGAAGGGCAGGAAGACGGTATCGGGCCGGATGGCCGTGCTGAGTTCGGCCTTGCACTCCACCTCGCCGCGTTCATTGGCCACGGACACCAGGGATCCGGCAGTGATGCCCATGGCTTCGGCAGCCGCCGGGTGGATTTGCACCTTGGCCTCCGGCTGGGACGCCAGCAGCTCGGACACGCGCCGCGTCTGGGCACCGGACTGGTAGTGCTCCAGGAGCCGGCCGGTGATGAGCGTCATGGTTTTGGCGGCCGGGTCGGGGCTGGCGGCGGGAGTACGACGGCGGCGCGGCGTCACCGGGGTCATCACGGCTTTGCCGTCCGGGTGGGCGAAGCCGTCCCGGAACAGCCTCGGCGTGCCGGTGCTGCCGGCCGGGTAGGGCCAGTAGGCGGCCTCGCCCCGGTCAAGCATGGCGTAGTTGATGCCGGAGTAGTCGGCAAGGCCCCCTGCGGAGGCAAGGCGAAGTTCCTCGAAGACCGTCTCCGGGTCCTCGCTGTACGTGGAGGGTGCCTCCAGCCGTTCAGCCAGCTGCGCCATGATCCACAGTTCGCTGCGGGCACCGGCCGGCGGAGCCAGCGCGCGGCGGCGGCGGAGGACACGCCCTTCGAGGTTGGTCAGGGTTCCTTCCTCCTCGGCCCATTGGAGCACCGGCAGGATAAGGTCCGCCTCGGCGGCTGTCTCGGACATGAAGAAATCGCAGACCACCAGGAAGTCCAGGCTTCGCAGACCGGCCGTCACGGCGTTCGCATCGGGGGAGGCGACCACGACGTTGGAGGCATGGACGAAAAGGCACCGGACGCCGTCGGGCTGTCCCAGCGATTTCAACAGCTGGACGGCGGGAAGTCCGGGACCGGGAATGGCTTCCTCCGGAACGCCCCATACCCGGGCCATGTGGGCACGGGCCGCGGGATCGGTGATCTTGCGGTAGCCGGGCAGCTGGTCGGCCTTCTGGCCGTGTTCGCGGCCGCCCTGGCCGTTGCCTTGGCCGGTGAGCGTGCCGTAGCCGCTGCGTGCTGAGCCCGGCAGGCCCAGCAGGAGGCTGAGGTTGATGGCAGCGGTGGCGGTGTCCGTGCCGTCCGTGTGCTGTTCCACGCCGCGGCCGGTGAGGACGTAGCTGCCTCCCTGGCGTGCTCCGGCGGCGAGCCGGCGCGCGGTTTCCCGAATGAGGTCGGCGGGGACGCCGGTGAGGGACTGGACGCGTTCGGGCCAGAAGGAATTGACGGTCCTGACTACGGCGCTGTAGCCAGAGGTGCGCTCTTCGATGAAGTCGGTGTCCACGAGGCCTTCGTGGATGACAACGTGGGAAATACCCAGCAGGAGCGGAAGGTCGGTGCCCGGCAGGGGCTGGAGGTGGATGCCGCCACCATCGGCCGTGAAGGCGGCCGTGGCTGAGCGGCGCGGATCCACCACAATCAGCCCGCCGGCGTCGCGCGCTCCCTTGAGGTGCTGGACGAAGGGCGGCATCGTCTCGGCCACGTTGGAGCCGAGCATCAGGATGGTGCTGGCGGTGTCCAGTGCTTCCAGCGGGAACGGCAGGCCGCGGTCCACACCAAAGGCGCGCATTCCCGCAGCGGCTGCGGAGGACATGCAAAAGCGGCCGTTGTAGTCGATGCGTGACGTGCCCAAGGCAAGGCGGGCGAATTTGCCCAGCATGTACGCCTTTTCGTTGGTGAGCCCGCCGCCGCCGAACACGCCGACGGCGTCAGCACCGTGGCGTGCGCGGGTGTCCCTGACGGCGGACGCGGCAAGGTCCAGGGCCTGGTCCCAGCTGATGGGACGGTGCACGCCGTCGAGACCTTTGAGGAGGGGCTCGGTAATCCTGCCCGGGTGGTTCAGGAGCGTCGCCGATGTCCAGCCCTTGCGGCAAAGGCCGCCCCGGTTGGTGGGGAAATCGCGTCCGCTGACCTCGAGGGAGGGCCCGGTGGGTGCCGCGGCAGGGGTTGCCGGGACGGGGTGCTGCAGGGTGGGCAGGAGCGGCACGGGGACTGGCCCCGGCTGGGGAGCCGGGGCCAGTTCCGCTGGAGACGTGAGCGTCATGGCGCACTGCAGGGCGCAGTAGGGGCAGTGCGTGTCGGCGCTTTTGGTCATGTTAGACGTGTCCCATCGCATTTCGGTTGGCGTTGCGGATGTAGCAGAACCAGCAGACCGCCAGCATCAGGGCGTAAGCAGCCACGAAGCCGTAGAACGCCGGGGTGTAGGAACCGCTGGCCGTGTTGGAGGCGTTCAGCACCTGCGGGATAACGAATCCGCCGTAGGCGCCGATTGCGGAGATCAGGCCGAGGGCCGCGGAAGCCAGGCGTTGGGTGGCCACCGAGTTCGCCCCCGATTTTGCTGCCCTGCTGGAGGTGGCGAAGATGACGGGGATCATCCGGTAGGTGGCGCCGTTTCCGAAGCCGCTGGCCGTGAAGAGCATCAGGAACAGGGCCAGGAAGAGCCAGAAGTTCTTCAGCGGCAGGGTCCAGATCATGGTCAGGGTGATGACGGCCATCGAGGCAAAGGCGGTGACGGTCATCCGGGCGCCGCCCATGCGGTCGGCCATCCGCCCGCCGTAGGGGCGGGCCAGGGAGCCCACCAGGGGGCCGAGGAAGGACAGCGACAGGGCGACGGTTCCGACCCCGATGGAGGAAAACTCCGGGAAGTAGTCCTTGATGAGCTTGGGGAACACGCCGGCAAAGCCGATGAAGGAGCCGAAGGTGCCGATGTACAGCAGCGCCATGATCCACAGGTGCGGTTCCTTGAGCGCCGCGATTGAGCCTGCCACGTCGCCCTTGGCGCTGGTGAGGTTGTCCATGTACTTCCAGGCGCCGAAGGCAGCGAGCAGGATGAACGGGACCCACATCCAGCCCGCGAGGGGCAGGTTGACGGTGCCGGCGGCCAGGATGGTGATGGCGATGGGCACGGCGAGCTGTGCGACGGCGGCGCCGACGTTTCCGCCCGCGGCGTTCAGTCCCAGCGCCCAGCCCTTTTCACGGGCCGGGTAGAAGAAGGTGATGTTTGCCATGGAGCTGGCGAAGTTGCCGCCGCCGAAACCGGCCAGCGCCGCGATTAGCAGCATCACGCCGAACGGCGTCTCGGGGTTGGAGACGCACAACGCCAGGCCGATGGAGGGGATCAGGAGAAGCAGGGCGGAGACAATAGTCCAGTTTCGGCCGCCGAAGCGGGGAACCATGAACGTGTAGGGGATGCGGAGCGTGGCGCCCACCAGGCTGGGCATTGAGATGAGCCAGAAGATTTCGGAGGTGGAGAACGTGAAGCCTGCGGCGGGGAGCTGGACCACCACGATGGACCACAGCTGCCACACGACGAAGCCGAGGAACTCGGCGAAGATGGACCAGTTCAGGTTGCGGCGGGCGATGGAGCGGCCGGCGGATTCCCACTGCTCCTTGTTCTCGGCATCCCAGTTGGCAATCCAGCGGCCGGGGCGGAACTCAAGGGCGGGAGCGTCAGCGGTGCGGGTAGTGCCGGGCTGTGCGCTGGCGGATGCGGCAACGGCTGCTGGCTCTTTTGCATCGTCAAGGTCCAGGGTATTGCCGGTGCCGGCATCAGCGGTGCGGTCGACAGTCACGGGTTACCTCCTTCGGGGGAAATGTTGTTCCTCCAAGGTAGGTACGGCGCGTTTCGCGGACCGACGCCGGATGTTAACGCGCTGTGACATTTGCCTATCGGCGCGCGGCCGCCGTCGTTAGGCCGCCGCGGCGCACCGGAAAATGAGACGGATGGCACAGGTCCATACTGTGGACCTTTCGTCCATTGACTGGACTGATGGAACTAATATTGAACTCTAACTATTTCGAGCCGGGGGCTATCCGTGCCTCCGGCCGGTTCTCACGAAAGCGCTTACTCCTATGTCTTCCACCGATACGTCCACGGTGCCGGGTCCGCCCCAGCCGGTGAACTCGCGCGGCCGCGTGATCGTCGCCAGCCTGATCGGCACCACGGTTGAGTTCTACGACTTCTACGTCTACGCCACCGCCGCGGTGCTCGTGTTCCCGCAACTGTTCTTCCCCAGCGCCAACGAGACCACGCAGCTCCTGAGCTCCTTCGCGGTGTTCGGCGTCGCGTTTATCGCCCGGCCGCTGGGTTCAATCGTCTTCGGGCACTTCGGCGACAAGTTCGGCCGCAAGGGCACCCTGGTTGCGTCCCTGCTCACCATGGGTATCGCCACCTTCCTGATCGGCTGCCTGCCCACGGCGATGGTACCGGGCTGGGAATTCTGGGCTCCGGCCCTGCTGGTGGTCATGCGGTTCGCGCAGGGACTGGCCCTGGGCGGCGAATGGAGCGGTGCCGCCCTGCTGGCCACCGAGAACGCACCGGCCAACAAGCGCGCCATCTACGGAACCTTCCCGCAGCTGGGGGCGCCGATCGGGTTCATCATCGCGAACGTCATCTTCCTGGTGTTCAGCTATGCACTGTCCCCGGCTGACTTCATGGCGTGGGGCTGGCGTGTACCGTTCCTGCTCAGCGCCGTCATGGTGATCATCGGCCTTTACGTCCGCCTCAAGCTGATCGAGACCCCCGCCTTCACCAAGGTGATCGAGTCCAACGAGGTAGCCAAGCTGCCCCTGGGCCGCGTATTCAAGACCAGCTGGCGCCAGCTGATCCTGGGCACGTTCATCATGCTTGCCACCTACGTGCTCTTCTACCTGATGACCACCTTCACCCTGACGTACGGCACCCGGCCGTCCAGCCTTGAGGCTGCCCGTGCGGCCGCCGAAAAAGCCGGTAAACCGATGTCTGAAGCGGCAGCCGCTGCGTTCGTTCCCGGCCTGGGCTACACCCGTAACGACTTCCTGTGGATGCTGATCGCCGGCGTCGTGTTCTTCGGCATCTTCACCCTGGTCTCCGGACCGCTGGCGGAGAAGTACGGCCGCCGCAAAATGCTCATTACCGTCACCGCAGGCATCTTTGCCTTCGGCCTGCTGTTCGTTCCGCTCTTCGGCGGCGGGTTTGTCGGCACCATGGCGCTGCTGGTCATCGGCTTCTCCCTGATGGGCCTCACATTCGGCCCCATGGGTGCGCTGCTGCCCGAGCTGTTCCCCACCAACGTCCGCTACACAGGTTCAGCCGTCAGCTACAACTTCTCCAGCATCCTCGGTGCAGCGGTGGCCCCGTTCATCGCCGTCGCCCTGTGGGAAGCCGCGGACGGCAGCCCCGTGCTGGTAGGTGTGTACCTGACCGCGATGGCGGTGCTCACCCTGATCGCACTGTTCGTGAGCAAGGAAACCCGCGACGTGGATTACGAGAACAACGTGGCCTGATCAGTCCGTGCGTTTCAGCCCGGTTGCTGGCTGAGGTGCCCGGCATGATCCTGCAACTGCGGGAGCATGCCGGGCATTTTTCTGTTCCGCATGCGGAGCAACTGGCTAGGAAGGCTCGACGGCGGGCCGCGTCGACGGGGCGAAGGATTACGCGGCGTAGCGGGCCACGAAGTTCCGCAGGATGTTCATCGGTTCGGTGACGGTGAACTGCCGGGCATTTTCCATCAGCTCCTCCGCCGATTCCGGCGGGAAGTAGCCGGCGTGCCGGTAGATGTCGATCCGGGTGACCAGGCCGTCCACGTCCAGCTCGGGGTGGAACTGGGTGGCGTAGAGGTTGTTCCGGATCCGGAACATCTGCACCGGGCAGGCCGCTGACCGCGCCAGGAGCACCGCGTGCGGCGGCAGGGTGGTGCAGGCCTCCTTGTGTCCGGTGAAGGCCGTAAAAGTTCGGGGCATACCTTTGAGGACCGGGTCCGCCAGGCCGGCCTCCGTCAATTCGATCTCGACCCCGCCCAGCGGTTCACCGTAGGTCCGGTCAATGACCGCGCCCTGATGGGTGCCGAGTGTTCCCACGCCGTAACAGGCGCCCAAAAACGGGAAGTCCCGCGCCACCAGCTGGTCCAGGAGCCCGGACAGTTCCCGCTCTACCCGGCGCTGCACTTCGGTTTTTTCCGCCGGCGGATCGCTGGATGTGAAGGGACTGCCGCCCACGATCACCCCGGAGTAGCCGGAGAGCTCAAGATCAGGCATCGGCGCCGCCTCCAGCCGGACCCGGTGCAGTTCCTGCGGCTCCAGTCCGCCGTACCGGAGGTAGGCGGCGTACTCGTCTTCGGCGGCGGCGTCCTCGGCCCTGGACGCGAGCAGCAGGAAAGGCAACATCTGATAAGTGTGCCCTGCGGCGCCGCTGCTGTCAGCTGTTGGCGGGCTGGCTCAGCGAACGGCGGGACTGGGGACGGGCCGCAGGATCGGCGTGCCGGTGCACCACCTTCCAGTAGCCTTCCTCCCGGCGGAAGACACTGGTCACCCTGAGCGCGAATTCCTCAGCGACAGCGGCCCCGTCCAACCGGGCACGGAAGTGTTCGGTCTCCACCAGGTACGCGGTGTCCCGGGCAGTGTAGGAGGTGATGGTGTCAAAGCCAAGCATCTCGCCGTCCTGGAACTGCCGGGCCGCCTGGTCGAGCCGGGCCTCCACCTGCGCCCAGCCCCTGGCGATGCCGCCGAAGGGATTCGCCAGGGTGACGTCATCAAGCCGAGAGTACAGCTCTTTGATGGGTTCGGGGTTGCCCCGGGCGATTTCGGGGACCGCGGCGTGGTAGCGGTCCACTTCTTCCTGAAAGCTTGGTGCGAGCATGGGTGCCTCCGGGGCTAGTCTTCGATGGTGGCGATCACGGCGCCGGCGGTCACAGTCTCGCCGGCCGCTGCCTTGAGGCCTGTGACGGTGCCGGAACGGTGCGCGGTCAGGGGCTGTTCCATCTTCATCGCCTCAAGGACCACCACGAGGTCGCCCTCGGCCACCACGTCGCCGTCTGCAACGGCCACCTTGACGATGGTGCCCTGCATGGGGGAGGTCAGCGCATTGCCGGAGGCGGCTGCCGGGCCGCCCGAGCGGGCACGCTTTTTGGACTTGGCCGGCTTGGCGGCGGCCGCGGATCCGCTTCCCAGCGAGCCAAGGGACGCCGGCAGCACCACTTCCAGGCGCTTGCCGCCCACCTCCACCACCACGCGCTGGCGGTCCTCGGCGTCGTCCGTGTCAGCGGCGCCATCGGGGGTCCATGCGGGAAGGTTGTTGCTGAACTCGGTTTCGATCCAGCGGGTATGCACCGTGAAGGGACCCTCTGCGGGAGCAAAGGCAGGATCGGACACCACTGCCAGGTCGAACGGAATAACGGTGGGGATGCCCTCGACCACCATCTCTTCCAGTGCCCGGCGGGCCCGCTGCAGGGCCTGGGGCCGGCTGGCTCCGGTCACGATGAGCTTGGACAGCATGGAATCGAAATTGCCGCTGATCACGTCACCCTGCTCAATGCCGGAATCGATGCGGACTCCGGGTCCGGTGGGGTTTTTCAGGACGCGCACTGTTCCCGGTGCCGGCATGAAGTTCCGGCCCGGGTCCTCGCCGGTGATCCGGAACTCGAAGGAATGGCCGCGGACCTCGGGGTCGCCGTAACCGAGTTCCTCGCCGCGAGCCAGCCTGAACTGTTCGCGGACCAGGTCGATGCCGGTGACTTCCTCGGAGACACAGTGCTCCACCTGGAGCCGGGTGTTCACTTCCAGGAAGGAGATGGTGCCGTCCTGGCCCACGAGGAACTCGCAGGTGCCGGCGCCAAGGTAATGGGCCTCTTTCAGGATGGCTTTGGAGGATTCGTAAAGCCGCTGGTTCTGCTCCTCGGTGAGGAACGGGGCGGGAGCTTCCTCCACCAGTTTCTGGTTGCGGCGCTGCAGCGAGCAGTCGCGCGTGGACACCACCACCACGTTGCCGTGGGCGTCGGCCAGGCACTGGGTCTCGACGTGGCGGGGGGAGTCAAGGAAGCGCTCGATGAAGCATTCACCGCGGCCAAACGCCGCAGTGGCTTCCCGGACGGCGGACTCGTAGAGCTCGGGAATCTCTTCCCGGGTGCGGGCGACCTTGATGCCGCGGCCGCCGCCGCCGAAGGCGGCCTTGATGGCCACGGGCAGTCCGTGCCGGTCCACGAAGTCCAGCACTTCCTCCGCTGACTCCACGGGGTCGGCGGTACCGGGAACCAGGGGAGCGCCCACCTTTTCCGCGATGTGCCGTGCCCGGACCTTGTCGCCCAGCGCGGAAATGGCCTCCGGGGACGGACCGATCCAGGTGAGGCCGGCCTCGATCACGCGGGCTGCGAACTGCGCGTTCTCCGACAGGAAGCCATAGCCGGGATGGATGGCGTCCGCACCGGACTGCCGGGCGGCGTCGATGATTTTGTCCATCACCAGGTAGGACTCGGCTGCAGTATTGCCGCCGAGGGCGTAGGCCTCGTCAGCGAGGCGGACGTGCAGGGCGTCGCGGTCCGGGTCGGCGTAGACGGCCACGGAGGCGATGCCCTCGTCGCGCGCGGCGCGGATAATGCGGACGGCGATTTCACCGCGGTTTGCGATCAGCACCTTTGTGAGGGTCGACTGCGTGGTTCCTGCGGACTGCTCCAAATTTGCTGACAAGGCGTCTCCTTCTTTCCTTCAGGGAGCCTAGCGCGCTTTTGGAGGTTTCGCCGATATTACTTGCGGAATCCGCGGGTAAACCGGGAAGGCTTTGTAGGGAAGCTACAAGATCCGTTGAAACGGTGACGATTTACGCCGAAGGCCACAGGTCTGTGATCCGCACGTTAGCGGCGGCGAGCAGGCCCCGCAGGGTGGACACGGACAGTCCGACGACGGCGTGCGGGTCCCCGTCCACCTTGCGGATGAAGGCCCCGCCCAGGCCGTCGATGGTGAAAGATCCGGCGCAGTGCAGCGGTTCGCCGGTGGCGATATACGCGTCGATTTCGTCAGGTTCCATGTCCATGAAGGAGACCTCGGCGGAGGCAACCGCCCCCAAGGTGGCACCTGAGCCGGGGTCCCCGCCGTCGTCGTCCGCTTCCGTGTCCCGGCAGTCCACCAGCCAGTGACCTGTGTGCAGCACCCCCGCGTTGCCGCTCATCCGCAGCATCCGCTCCCGTGCGATGGCTGCCGTGTACGGCTTGCCGTGCGCCTCGCCGTCGAACTCGAACACCGAGTCGCAGCCCAGGACCAGCGCACCTTCGGCCTGGGGCAGGGCCGCCACCGCTTCGGCCTTGGCGCGGGCCAGCAGCAGCGCGGTGTCGTGCGGATCGGTGACTCCGTAGTGGGCCTGCACCGCGGCTTCGTCCACGTCCGAGACCAGGACCGAGTGCCTGATGCCGGCCTCGGCAAGGAGCTTGGTGCGGGCGGGGGACTGGGAGGCAAGTATCAGGCGGACCACGCCTTTAGCCTAGCCCGTCCCCGCAGGGACCGGAGCCGGAGTCAATGGACCAGCTCGCCGGATGCCTTCGCAGCCTCCGGCCGCTTGAGCTTGGCTCCCTCCACATCCACGTCCGGCAAAATCCGGTCCAGCCAGCGCGGCAGCCACCACGATTTTTCGCCCAGCAGGTACATCACGGCGGGAACGATGGTCATGCGGACTACGAAGGCGTCGAGCAGGACGCCGAAGGCCATCGCAAAGCCGAGGGGCCGGACCATGGTGAGGTGGCTGAAGATGAAGCCTGCAAAGACGCTCACCATAATGATCGCGGCGGCGGTCACCACGGCGGCGGCGTGCCGGAAGCCCACCCGGACTGCCTCCTTCGCGGACGAGCCGTGCATATAGGCCTCGCGCATGCCGGAGGCAATGAACACCTGGTAGTCCATGGCCAGTCCGAACAGGACACCGATCAGGATGATGGGCAGGAAGCTCAACACCGCGCCGGGGTTGGCGACATCGAAGACGCTTCCCAGCCACCCCCACTGGTACACGGCCACCACGGCGCCGAACGCCGCGGCGAGGGAGAGCAGGAACCCGCCGGTGGCGAGCAGCGGCACAACGATGGAGCGGAACACGAGCAGCAGCAGGATCAGGGACAGGCCGACGACGATCGCCAGGTAGGGCGGCAGGGCCTCGCCGAGTTTGGTGGAGACGTCGATATTGCCGGCGGTCTGGCCGGTCAGGCCCATGGCCACGTTGTATTCCGCCTGGATGTCATCGTTCAGGCCGCGCAGTTCGGAGACCACCTGGACGGTGCTTGCGCTGGCCGGGCCTTCCTTGGGGATGACCTGGAAGACGGCCGTCCGGCGGTCCCCGCTGAGCGCGACGGGCACGGCGGCCACCACGTTGTCGACCGCGCGCAGTTTGTCCGCGACGTCGTACTGCAGGGCCTGCGCCTGGGCCTCGTCAAGGTTGGCGGGGAACTCGCCCACGGCCACGATGGGACCGGTGACGCCTTCGCCGAAGCTCCGGGCTGTCAGGTCGTAGGCCAGGTAGGCCTCGGACTCCACGGGTTCCGAACCGCCGTCGGGCAGGGCAAGCTGCAGCTGCGCGGCGGGCAGGGCAAGGGTTCCCAGCAGGACCACGCCGGCGAGCAGTGCCAGCACCGGATGCCGGGTGACCAGGCCGCCCCACCCGTGCGTGCTGCGTTCACGGTCGGCCGCCTCATCTGCTGCCTCGTGCCCAGGCTCGGCGTTGTGAGCCTCCGCCTTGGCCCAGGCCCGCCGGGAAATGATCCGGCAGCCAATCAGCGACAACATGGCCGGGGTGAGGGTGATGGCCACCAGGACCGCCACGGCAACCGTGCCGGCGGCCGCGAGGCCCATGACCGAGAGGAACGGCAAACCGGGAACCACCAGTGCGGCGAGGGCGATGATGACCGTGAGGCCGGCAAAGACCACCGCGTTGCCGGACGTGCCGGTAGCCCGAGCGACGGACTCCCCGGGTTCCATCCCGGCAAGGAGCTGGGTGCGGTGCCGGTTCACGATGAACAGCGAGTAATCGATGCCCACGGCGAGGCCGAGCATAAGGGCCAGCATCGGCGAGATGGAGCTCATGTCGAAGAGGCCGGACAGCGCGAACGTGATGCCGACGCCCACTCCCACGCCCACTATTGCCATCAGCAGGGGCAGGCCCGCCGCTACCAGGGTCCCGAGCATGATGATCAGCACCAGGGCCGCCACGGCGATGCCGATGATCTCGGCGGCGCCGAAGAGTTCGGAGATGTCCTCGGTGATTTCCTTGCTGGCCAGTGCGGTGACCCCGGCCGAGGACGCCTCGTGGGCGATGTCCTGGACCTGCTGCCGGGTTTGGGGGCTCAATCCGTTGATGGAGGTGTTGAACTGAACCTGCGCGACCGCGGCCCGGCCGTCTTCGGAGACGAACCGGATGGCGGAGGATGCCGCCGCCTGGCGCTTGCCGAGTTCGAGCCTGGCCTTGTTCGCTTCGAGCTCCTGCCGGCCGGCCTCGAGCCTGGCTTCACCTTCCGCCAGCGCTGCTTTCTGCTGCCCCAGCTGTGCCTCCACCAGGGCTGCCGGGGCGCCCGCGGCAGCCAGCTGCTGCTCGGCGGCAGTGAGCTGGGCTTTGCCGGCCTCGAGCTCGGCGCGGGAGGCATCCAGCTGTGCCTGGCCGGCGGCCAGCTGCTGCGCGCCGTCGGTGATTGCCCGCCCTGCCTGGTCCACCTGGGCCTGGGTAGCGAACGGGTCCACGGTGCCGCGGACGTCCGGCAGGGTCTCGAGCTTCTTTAGTACATCCGTGACGGCGGCCCGGCTTCCGTCCGTGAAGCCGCCCTCGGGGGCTTCGAAAACGATGGTGGCGCTGCCGCCGGACGCCGAGGGCAGGTCCTGTTTCAGTTTGTCAGCGATCCGCTGGGTTTCGGTTCCCGGGATCTGGAAGTTGTTGGAAAGGGTGCCGTGGAAGGCTGCGGCCGAGCCGCCAACCGCCACCAGCGCGGCCAGCCACAGCGAGATGACCAACCAGCGCCGGCGGTAGGAGAATTTGCCGAGGCGGTAAAGGAACAGTGCCATGGGGGAACCGATCTGATCAGGCGGAACGGGAATCTGACGGGGAGGGCTGGACAGCCTTTCCTGCTGCAGGACGGGGGGTGCCTGTTGGCCGCGGAGACGCGTTGAAGCCGGCACCCAGCAGCGCCATGGCATCGATAAGCAGGTGCCGCAGCTCGGCCAGGGACGCGGGCGAGAGGTCCGGCCCGCGCCGGCTGAACCAGACTTCCAGGGCAGCCTTGCCGCCCGAGATAACGGAACCGGCCAGTGCGTGGACGTACAGGTCATCCTGCCCGCCGCGCATTCCCGCCACGCGTTCACGGGCAATCGCGAAAACTTGCGCCCTGCAGTGGTCCCAGGCCTCAAGTTCCGTATGGGACATGAGCGGACTTTGCTGGGTCAGCGTGAACAGTTCGGCCAGGGGTGCGATGGCCTTTGGATCGGCGAGGGCCATGAGGGCTGCCTGGGCTGATTCCAGCACGGGTTCCTCAGCCGGGCGGAGCCGCAGCTGCTGGATGGCGTTGTCCAGGAAAGCGTGGGTGATCGAGGCCAGGGCGGCGTCGGTGCTGCTGAAGTAGTTGAAGAATGTGCGCCGGGAGATTCCGGCCGCCTCTGCAATGTCCTCGGCCGTGAAGTTCCCGGGGCCCTTGGCGCGCAGAAGGCCGAGGGCGGCGTCGGTGATCGCCTGGCGCGTTGCCGCTTTGTTGAGCTCGCGCCGGGAGGGAGCGGCAGCCGGTTCCGCGGCCGGGGGAGGAGAAGTCGCCACGCTTCTTACACTACGTGCAAATTTGCACTCTGCGCAACTTCAATTCACAGCCGACTGAAAGTTTCCAACAGCCTGTCCAGAACCTTGTTTCCGATGCTGGGAGTGCCTTGAAGAGGCGAACCAGCAGCAGCTGTCACTGACGGCGGATCCAGGAGACAAAGAAATGTCACGCACAAAAGAAAATGACCCTCGGCCTGTCAGCCACGGCGCTGGCCCTTGCGGCCCGCATCGGAGTCGCCGGCATGGCCTCCGCACGGACGGCAAGCTGACGCGGGCGGAAGGTGATGCCGCCACCAAGGCGGTGGAAAACGGCGTGATCGGCGGCGGCGGACGCTGATGGTGCCGGCCCTGTAAGGGCATAAACGAAAGGAAGTCCCCGGGATCCTCCCGGGGACTTCCTTCGGTCACACTTCGCGGCGCTTAGGCTTTCGCGTCCTGCAGTTCGCGGGGCGTGGTGTCCGTGGCGATGCCGTCCGACGGTGCAACGTCAGCTTCGCTGGCCTTGTCGTCGTCAACAAAGGGGGTGCCGTTGCGCGGTGCGTTGTACAGCGACTCGTCCAGGATGCCCTGGCGCTTTGCCACGATGGTGGGGACCAGTGCCTGCCCTGCAACGTTCACCGCGGTGCGGCCCATGTCCAGGATCGGGTCGATCGCCAGCAGGAGGCCGACGCCGGCCAGCGGCAGTCCCAGTGTGGAGAGCGTCAGCGTGAGCATTACGACGGCGCCGGTGGTTCCGGCAGTTGCCGCCGAGCCCAGGACGGAAACCAGGGCGATCAGCAGGTACTGGCTGAAGTCGAGCTGGATGCCGAAGAACTGGGCCACGAAGATGGCGGAGACGGCCGGGTAGATGGCCGCGCAGCCGTCCATTTTGGTGGTGGCGCCCAGCGGCACCGCGAAGGAGGCATAGCCGCGTGGTACGCCCAGGCTGCGCTCGGTGACCCGCTGGGTCAGCGGCAGGGTGCCCACCGAGGAGCGGGACACGAAGGCAAGCTGGACTGCCGGCCAGACGCCCGAGAAGTACTGCTTGACCGAGAGCCCGTGGGTGCGGACCAGGAGGGGGTATACCGCGAAGAGCACCAGGGCGAGGCCTGCGTAGATGGCGAAAGTGAACTTGCCCAGGGAACCAATGGTGTCCCAGCCGTAGACGGCTACGGCGTTGCCGATCAGGCCGACGGTGCCGAGGGGTGCGATGCGGATGATCCACCACAACACCTTCTGGATGACGGCCAGGGCAGAGGCGTTGAGGTTCAGGAACGGTTCCGCTGCCTTGCCCACCTTGAGGGCGGCAACGCCGACGGCGATGGCGATGACCAGGATCTGCAGGACGTTGAAGCTCACCGAGGTGGTGACGGCACCGGATTCGGCCACGGTGGAGCTGGCACCCAGGCCGAGGAAGTTCTTGGGGAACAGCCCGATCAGGAACGCCCACCAGTCGCCCACCTTGCTCGGCGCTTCGCCTTCGCCCGTGATGCCCGTGTTGGCGCCGGGCTGCAGGAGGACGCCCAAGCCAATGCCGATCAGCACGGCAATCAGCGAGGTGATGGCAAACCACAGCAGCGTGTTCCACGCCAGCTTCGCAGCGTTGGACACCTGGCGCAGGTTGGAGATGGAGCTGACAACGGCGGTGAAGATCAGGGGAACGACTGCGGTCTGCAGCAGCGAAACATAGCTGGATCCGATGGTCTGCAGCGTTGCGCCGAGGCCGTTGGGGGCAGCCTTGGTGCTGCCGGTGTATTTGGCCAGCAGGCCGAGTCCGAGGCCGACGACGAGGGCGGCGATGATTTGGAAGCCGAACGAACCAGCCCACTTGGGGAACTGGAAGCCGGTCTTTCCTGCGGGATCTGAGGGGCGGGTCGAAGTGCTCACCCGAACACGCTAGGGTGCCAGCCAATACCACGGCGAATGAACATTGAGAAATATGACGCGGTCCTCGGACGCGGGTAATACGAAAAGCCCGAAAATCCAGCGGCATTCCGGGCTTTTGTTAACTTATTCCCAGCAGCTTTGTGGCAAACATCTCGCGCAAGAGTCGGGATTACACCAGCAGTGCCCGCCTCAGGGTGTCCAGCCCTACGGAACCGACGTTGAGTGCCCTGGTATGGAAATCCCGGAGCTCAAAACCCGGGCGGGCCTGGAGTTCGGCCCGGATCTGTTCCCAGAGCCGCTGCCCGACTTTGTAGGAGGGGGCCTGGCCCGGCCAGCCGAGGTAGCGGGCGAACTCAAAGTCGAGCTGGCCCTCGCTGATGGCCAGGTTCTGCTTCAGGAATCCGTAGCCCTTGTCCGGCGTCCAGAGGCCGGAACCCCAGCGGGGCGGAACCGTCAGTTCCAGGTGGACGCCGATGTCGAACACCACGCGGGCCGCACGCATCCGCTGCATGTCAAGCATGCCCATGTGGTCCCCGGGGTCGTTGAGGTAGCCCAGTTCCTGCATCAGTTTCTCGGCGTACAGTGCCCAGCCTTCGCCGTGGCCGGACGTCCAGCAGACGTTGCGCCGCCATTTGTTGAGCAGTTCCCGCCGGTAGGTGGCGGTGGCCACCTGGAGGTGGTGGCCCGGGACGCCTTCGTGATAGACGGTGGTGGTTTCGGCCCAGGTGGTGAAGGTGTCCTCGCCGGCCGGAACGGACCACCACATGCGGCCGGGCCTGCTGAAGTCATCGGACGGGCCTGTGTAATAGATGCCGCCCTCGTCCGTGGGCGCAATCAGGCACTCCAGCCTCTTCATGACGTCAGGGATGTCGAAGTGCACGCCGGCGAGTTCCGCCACGGCCTTGTCCGACAGTTCCTGCATCCATTCCCGCAACGCCTCCGTGCCTTTCAGCCCGCGGGCGGGATCGTTGTCAAGGATTTTCTTCGCTTCGGCAATGCCGGCGCCGGGCTTGATGGTGTCGGCCACTTCCTCCTGCTCGGCGATGATGCGGTCCAACTCTTCCACGCCCCACGCATACGTTTCTTCCAGGTCCACGGTGGCGCCTAGGAAGGACCGGGAGGCGAGGGCGTAGCGGGCCCGGCCCACGGCATCCTTTTCCGGGGCGGCGGGAAGCAGTTCGGTGCGGAGGAACTCGGCAAGCCTTGTGTAGGCGCTGCGGGCGGCGACTGAACCGGCGTCGAGCTTTTGCTGCACCTTTGCGCCCAGGGGCCCTGTCGTTGCGGCGGCGCCCGAAGCAAGTTTGGCGAAGAAGCCGTCAGCTGCGGCGTATTTGCCTGCCTGGTCGATGACGATTTTCACCTGGCGCGCCGCGGCAACCCGGCCGGCGTCGCGGGCCTGCCGCAGGGATTCGATGTAGCCGGCGATAGCCCCGGGTACGTTGTGCGCCCGCCCGGCAATGTTTGACCAGTCCTGTTCGCTTTCCCTGGGCATCAGGTCGAAGATGGAGCGGATGTCCTGGGCGGGCGAAGCAATGTTGTTCAGATCTGCATAGTCCCAGCCGGAGGCGTGGATCAGCAGCTGCAGGCCGAGGCGCTCCTGCATCGCGTCCACAGTGACGGTGTCCACATCATCCTGGGGTTCAAGCCCTTCGAGACCGGTCAGTGCCTGGCGCGCCGCCTCGGCGAACCCCGCGATGCCGGCGGGGGAGAAGTCCTGGAATTCTGTTTCGTGCCCCGGTACGCCCAGGGTGGTGGCGAGCGACGGGTTCAGGCTGATGAGCGTGTCCGTGTACGCGTCCGCGACGGCGTCAATGCGGGTATGCGGGCGTGCGGCAGGGGCGTTTTCAGTAGTCACCTCCCGAGACTAACGGGGCTCCGGAGGATGGGAAAGCACCCGGACCCCGCGCGCGCGCTCAGCCCCGGCTGCGCTTCCAGGCGCCGGGTCCCGGCGTGGGCGCGAGCCGCAGCTGTTGCCTGCGCACCCAGTGGCGGACGGTGGGGGTGCGCGCCGGAGCAGGTGACGAACCAACCAGGGACAGGACGACGGCGGTCAGCGCCGCAAGTTCCTCGGCGTCCGGCTGGCCCTTGACCACAGAAAAGAGCGGCGCCTGGGGTGCCCGCGGTGCTTCGGCTGCCCCGGAGGTTTCGAGAGCCTCAGCCGGCGGCTGCTTCGCGGCGTTCACAGCGGGATGTTTCCGTGCTTCTTGGCGGGGAGGCTGGCACGTTTGTCGCGCAGCGCGCGGAGGCCCTTGATGATATGGACCCGCGTGTCCGAAGGGGCGATGACGGCGTCAACATATCCGAGTTCGGCTGCCTGGTACGGGTTGAGGAGTTCCTCCTCGTACTGCCGGATGACCTCGGCCCGCCGCGCCTCGACGTCGCCGCCTGCTTCGGCAACTGCGGCGAGGTCGCGGCGGTAAAGGATGTTGACGGCACCCTGGGCACCCATCACGCCGATCTGCGCGGTAGGCCAGGCCAGGTTCAGGTCGGCGCCAAGCTTCTTCGAACCCATGACGATGTAGGCGCCACCGTAAGCCTTGCGGGTGATCACCGTCAGCTTTGGAACGGTGGCCTCGGCGTAGGCGTACAGCAGTTTCGCGCCGCGGCGTATGATGCCCTGGAACTCCTGGTCCTTTCCGGGCAGGAAGCCCGGCACGTCCACGAGCGTGATGATGGGGATGTTGAAGGCGTCGCAGTGGCGGACGAACCGGGCCGCTTTTTCAGAGGCTGCGATGTCCAGCGTCCCGGCGAACTGCAGCGGCTGGTTTGCCACGATGCCCACCGTGTGGCCTTCCACGCGGCCGTAGCCGATGATGACGTTGGGCGCGTACAGGGCCTGCATCTCCAGGAAATGGGCGTCGTCCACGATCTGCTCGATGACCGTGCGCATGTCGTAGGGCTGGTTGGCGGAATCCGGCACCAGCGTGTCCAGGGCGAGGTCGTCGTCGTCGATTTCCAGCTCCTGCTGGTGCTCCGCCACGGGCGCCTCCGACAGATTGTTGGAGGGCAGGAAGTCCAGCAGTTCGCGCACGAACTCGATGGCGTCGCCTTCATCGGAAGCCAGGTAGGTGGAGGTGCCTGTGGTGGAGTTGTGCTGGCGGGCGCCGCCCAGCGTTTCCATGTCCACGTCCTCGCCGGTGACGGTCTTGATGACATCGGGGCCGGTGATGAACATGTGTGAGGTCTTGTCCACCATCACCACGTAGTCCGTGAGCGCGGGGGAGTAGGCCGCGCCGCCGGCGGAGGGGCCCATGATCATGGAAATCTGGGGGACGACGCCGCTGGCGTGGACGTTGTTGCGGAAGATGTCCGCGAACATTGCCAGCGAGGCAACACCTTCCTGGATGCGTGCGCCGCCGCCGTCCAGGATGCCGACCACGGGGCAGCCGTTCCGCAGGGCGAACTCCTGCACCTTAACGATCTTTTCGCCGTTGACCTGGCTCAGGGAACCGCCGTACACGGAGAAGTCCTGGCTGTAGACGGCTACCAGGCGCCCGTCCACCGTGCCGTAGCCCGATACCAGGCCGTCGCCCAGGGGCTTCTTCTTTTCCATGCCGAATGCGGTGGAACGGTGTACTGCCAGGGCGTCGAACTCCACGAACGAGTCCTCGTCCAGCAGGAGGCCGATGCGTTCGCGGGCTGTGTTCTTGCCGCGGGCGTGCTGCTTTTCAATGGCTTCTGGGCCGGAGGGCTGTTCGGCACGGGCCTGGCGGTCGCGGAAATCGGCAATCTTTCCCGCTGTCGTGGTCAGATCGTGGCTCATCAGGTATCTCCGGCTCTGTTGCAGATTTGTTTCGTGGCGCTCTGGTTTCTGGCGGGCTAAGTCATGCCGGAGCTTAAGTAGCTTCCACACAAAGGACGAACCCTGCAGGCAAGTCTAGTGACGCTTTGGGCGGCCGCAGCTGTAGGGAACCTACAATTTTCTGCCGCGCCTCCAGCTGCACCGTCATGTTACTCGCGGGTAACTTTCTTGGGTTACAGTATGCAGATGACTTCGAGCAATGACGCTGCACACGCCAGTGCCGGCCCCTACCGTGCCTCAGGTTCGCTTCAGGGACAGACCATCCTCATCTCCGGCGGGAGCCGCGGCATT
This sequence comes from Arthrobacter sp. K4-10C, assembly GCF_059090085.1. NCBI lineage: Bacteria > Bacillati > Actinomycetota > Actinomycetes > Micrococcales > Micrococcaceae > Arthrobacter > Arthrobacter sp. K4-10C. The sequence goes on from NZ_JBNHFI010000002.1 coordinate 182,809, forward strand.
GGCCTGGCCATCGCCGTCCGCGCTGCCCGGGACGGCGCCAACATCGTCCTGATGGCAAAGACGGGAGAGCCGCACCCCAAGCTCGCCGGCACCGTCCACACCGCGGCCCGCGAACTGGAGGAAGCCGGCGGGCAGGCCCTGCCCCTGGTTGGTGATGTGCGCCGGGACGAGGACGTGGCCCGCGCAGTGGCGGCCGCCGTCGAGCGCTTCGGCGGCATCGACGTCGTCATAAACAACGCGTCCGCAATTGACCTTTCCAGGACCGATGACGTGGACATGAAAAAGTACGACCTGATGCAGGACATCAACGTCCGTGGCACGTTCCTGCTCTCCAAGCTCGCGCTGCCTGCCCTGCGCGCCTCAGGGCAGGGGCACATCCTCACGCTTTCGCCGCCCCTGAACCTTGACCCGGTCTGGGCTGGAAAACACCTGGCCTACACCATGGCGAAGTACGGGATGAGCCTCACCACGCTGGGACTCGCGGAGGAGCTGAAGGCCGACGGGGTCAGGGTCAATTCGCTTTGGCCCTGCACGCTGATCGACACTGCCGCCATCCGGAATATGCCCCACGGCGAGGTGATGGTCCAGGCCGCCCGGGGCCCGGCAATCATGGCCGACGCCGCCCATGCCATCCTCACCGGCAGCCATCTGGCCGCGGGCGGGGTGCCGAGCGGCAACTTCTATACGGACGAACAGGTCCTCGCGGCCGCGGGAGTCAGTGATTTCAGCCCGTACAGCCTCGGCGCGCCGGAGGACCAGCTGGTTCCGGACATCTTCCTCTAGCCGCGCTGTGCTGGGCTGCGCTGTGCCGGGCTGCGCCCTGTCCAGTTTTGGCTTGCCCGCTCCTCCCGTGCTGGTTTAGCTCGCTAGGATTTAGGCATGGATGACGCACATAACCCAGGCACCCCTCTGAAGCGCTGGGACCTGGATGACCGGCGTTTCCTGTCCGCCGCCGGAATCACCCGGATGGACGTGGTCGACTCCACCGGATCCACCAACGCCGACCTCCTCCATGCCGTCGCTGTCGAACCGGGCGCCTGGCCTGACATGTCGGTCCTCACGGCCGAGTACCAGACCGCCGCCAGGGGTCGCCTGGACAGGCACTGGGAAGCACCCCCGCTGAGTTCCATTTCCGTGTCGGTGGTGCTGCGGCCCGTCAACGCCGACGGCAGGCCGCTGCCCACCCACAGCTATTCCTGGCTCTCGCTGATCGCCGCGCTGGCGCTGCGGGAAACCCTCCTGGAAACAGCCGGCCTTCCCGCCGAACTCAAATGGCCCAACGATGTCTTGGTCCGCGGCAGGAAAATCGCCGGCATCCTGGCGCAGCTTGGCTCCATGGTGGACGGAACGCCGCCCCCGGTCATCCTGGGAACCGGCTTGAACGTCACCCTGCGCGAGGGCGAGCTCCCCGTTCCCACCGCCACGTCCGTGGCACTGGAGGGTGCCCGCACCACGGACCGGACATTGCTCCTGAAAAGCTACCTGTCGCATTTCGCCGTGCTCTACCGCAGCTTCTGCAACGCCGACGGCGACCCGGCAGCGGGGTTGGCCGGCGGACCGTCCCTGCACAAGCGGGTGGAAGCCGTCATGGCCACCCTGGGCAAGCAGGTGCGGGCGCAGCTGCCCGGGGACCACGAAATCATCGGGCACGCCTCACGGCTGGACGAGTACGGGTCGCTGCTGGTTGTGGACAGGGAGTCCAGGGAGCACGTTGTCACGGCCGGGGACGTGGTGCACCTGCGGCCGTGGACTTCCCCCGACGACGCCGGCCAAGGCGGTTATGCGTAAAGACCTCGTGCCGGGCGAGCAGGTGATTGTGACCACACGCCCGCAGCCGAGGAAGCTGGCAGGAGCCGCGCTCGCCTTCATCATGTCGCCCGCCCTTGCGGCGTTCGCTACGGCCTGGATTATCCGGGGTGAGGCCCGGCGGTATGTTCCCTTCCTCACTCCACAGTGGACCCCCTGGCTGGTTGCCGCCTGCGCCGGGGCCGCAGCATGGGTATGGCTGGGGTACTGCCTGCCACGCCTGCTGCGCTGGCATGGCACCCGTTACACGCTGACCAGCCGCCGGATGCTGGCCAGGTACGGCAGGCTCAAGCGGCGGGACCAGCAGGTCAACCTTGCGTGGGTGCGGAACCTGACTGTCCACGAGTCGGTGCTGCAACGCCTCCTGCGCTCCGGGAATATATCCTTGGAAACCGGGTACCAGGGCGTGGTGACTTTTCAGGACGTGCCCGAGGTGGCCCGGTTCCGGGAATTCATCCTCGACGCCATCGGGGAATTGCCGGACGATCGTGATGCCCAGCCGGGCGGCGCAACGCACTACCCCGCCGAAGCTTTGCCGTGGGATATGAGAGAAGGTGGACGGGATGACCGATGAGGACCAGCAGGAACGCCTCGACCCCATCGCGCCCCCACCCGCCACGGACCCGAACCCGCCTACCGGCACCATGTCCGCGGAACGGCTGGCAATGAAGGCGCTGGAAGCCAGGCTGCTGGGCGGGGAACGCAAGCTCCGCCGTCGTGAGGTCGCCGCCGGTGCGGGACTGTCCCTGCTGTCCGCGCGCAAGCTTTGGCGCGCCCTGGGCTTTCCCAACTTCGGCGATGACGACGTCGCCTTCACCGAACGCGACCAGGCAGCCCTCTCCACCGTGGTGGACCTCGTCCGGACCGGCAAGCTCACCGAGGAAGCCGCCATCTCGGTCACCCGTTCCATCGGCCAGATGACGGACCGGATGGTGGTGTGGCAGATCGAGGCACTAGTGGAGGACATGGTCCACGAGCAGGGCGTCACGGATGCCGTGGCCCGCAAACGCCTGGTCAACGAACTTCCCGCCCTGGTGGACGCGCTCGAGGAAGTGCTGGTCTACTCGTGGCGGCGCCAGCTCAACGCCGGAGTCCAGCGGCTCGCCGTCCGCGCGCAAGCTGGCCTGCAGGCCAGTGAAGAGGGCAGGGAAGGCGACGAGGATGATGCCCCGCTGCCGTTGGCCCGTGCCGTGGGGTTCGCCGACCTGGTGTCCTATACCAGCCTGTCCCGCCGCATGAATGAGAAAACGCTGGCCCGGCTGGTCCAGCGGTTCGAAAACAAGTGCGCCGAGATTATCTCCGTTGGCGGTGGCCGGCTTGTGAAGACCGTCGGTGACGAAGTCCTTTATATCGCCGAAACGCCGGCTGCCGGCGCGGAGATTTCGCTGGCACTTGCGCAGGCCTTTACCGAAGACGAAATCCTGCCCGAGGCCCGCGTTGCAATGGTGTGGGGCCGGATCCTTTCGCGGCTTGGGGACATCTACGGGCCCACCGTGAACCTTGCCGCCCGCCTGACCACCCTCGCCGATCCCGGAACAGTGCTGATCGATTCAATGACCGCCTCCGCCCTCGAGCAGGATGAGCGGTTTGTCATGGTTCCGCAGCCTCCGGAGAACGTGCGCGGCTTTGGTGAAATCCGGCCTGTCCGGCTGACCCGCGGGCTGGGCAAGGGGCTGGTGCTGGACTAGCCGCCGGCTTATCCAGGGTTTATCCATTTGTTGGCCTTACGGGCTATATTAGTTGTGCCCTGCTGCCGCACGGCCGGAGGCCGGCGGGCGCCGGACTCTATCTGGGGGAAGTCTTTCGATGAATTTTCGCGGACCCGTTCGCGCAAAAAGCGGCCGCTCAGCAATGCCGTTCCGCAGCCGCCTTCCCCGTTCCCGCGCTTTTGGGGGCACCGTTATTGGCCTTGCCCTCGCCCTGCTGGTGGTGGCAGCGGTCGTCTATCCGGGGTTTAAGACCGCTGAGGTGGAGTTGAATGACGGCGGCGTGTGGGTGGTGTCGAAGTCCAAGAACGCGGTGGGGCGGTTGAATTATCCGTCGCGGGTCCTGGACGGTGCGGTGACGCCTGCTTCGACGACGTTTGACATTCTTCAGGATGCCGGGGATGTGTTTGTTGATGATGATTCGGGTTCGACGTTGAATCAGGTGTCGCCGGCGAATTTGCGTTTGGGTGGGGACAAGCAGTTGCCGGGGGCGGCGGATGTGAGTCTCGGGTCCGAGGTGATTTCGGTGACGGATGCGGCCTCGGGCAAGGTGTGGGCGGTGTCGCCGTCCACGGTGAATGGTTTTGATGAGGAAGCTTCAGAGCCGGTGTTGGTGGGTTCGGAAGGCACTGTTTCCGCCGTGGGGGAGGATGACCGGATTTATTCGGCGGATCCGGAGTTGGGCGTGGTCACCGTTACCGGCGTGGACGCCAATGGTGCTGTGGTGTCTTCGGAGTCTGAAACCTGGGGTGGGTTGAAGGGTTCGGGGGACCTGCAGATCAGCGTGGTGGGGGACAAGCCCGTGCTCCTGGATGCGGCGGCGGGGAGGTTGTTCCTGCCGGGTGGGAAGCGGCTGCAGTTGGAGAACGCGCGGGATGCGAAGTTGCAGCAGGGCGGCCCGGCCAGCGATTTTGTTGCCATCTCCACGCAGAAGGCGTTGTTGAAGCAGCCGTTGGATGGCGGTACGGCCAAGATGGTGACGTTCGATGGTGAGGGTGTCCCTGCTGCCCCGGTGCAGTTGGGCGGGTGTGTGCATGCGGCGTGGTCGGGGGCGAACAAGTATGTCCGTGATTGTGTCAACGATGGTGATGATAAGAACGTGGACGTGCCCAAGGCGAGTGCGTCGCCGTCGTATGTGTTCCGGGTGAACCGGGATCTGGTGGTCCTGAACGATGTGAACTCGGGCAATGTGTGGCTGGTCAACCAGAACATGCAGCTGGTCAACAACTGGGACGACGTCATTCCGCCGAAGGAGACGTCCGACGACGCCGACAAGGACTCCGCCGACGAGGTACAGCAAACAGTCCTTCCCGACCGCACCAAACCCAACAGCCCGCCGGCGGCAAAACCGGACTCCTTCGGAGTCAGGGCCGGAAAAACCACCGTCCTGCCGATCCTGGACAACGATTCAGACCCCGACGGCGACATCCTTACCCTCCGCCCGCCCGCCGGGGTGAAAACGGGAACCCTGTCCAGCATCTACGGCAGCACCGGTTTCCAGATCGCCGTGCCCGCCGACAAAGCGGGAACCGATTCGTTCCAGTACACGGTTGACGACGGCCGCGGGCTGTCCGCAACTGCCGACGTTGCCTTGCGCGTCGTGCCCGCCGGAGAGAATACGGCACCGCAGCAGAAACCGAACCGCGAAACGGCGCTCGTGATCCAGCAAGGCAAGGCACTCAGCCAGAACATCCTGGCCAACTGGATCGACCCCGACGGCGACGACCTCTTCGCGGAATCCGTCAGCAGCCCCGACCCGCTGGACCAGGTCAGGATCAGGCCGGACGGCCAGCTCACCTTCCAGGACTCCGGAACAGCACCCGGCCGCAAAATCCTCACCGTCCGGATTTCCGACGGTACAGCCGCGGCGGAGGGACGGATCACCGTCGACGTCCGCGCACCGGGATCCCTGCCGCCGGTGGCCAACGCCGACCACGTCATCGCCGTGGCCGGTACGGATACAGTGATCGCCCCGCTGAAGAACGATATCGATCCCCAGGGCGGGTCCCTGCGCCTTGCCCAGGCCAGCACCGATGAACAGTCAACCGCAACGCTCGGGGCGGACCAGCAAACGTTCACCTTCACATCCGACGTCCTTGGCGCCCACTACGTCTCCTACCTGGTAACCAACGGCCCGGCCAGCGCCCAGCAACTGGTCCGCGTCGACGTCGTTCCCGGTGATGACGAGGGCGCCCCGGTCGCGGTGCGCGACATTGCCCTGCTTCCCACCGGCGGCAGCGTGCTGGTGGACGTGCTGGGCAATGATTCCGACCCGTCCGGCGGCGTGCTGGTGGTCCAGTCCGTGACCGCGGACTCCAGCCTGCCCGTCAGCGTCTCCGTCCTGGACCATTCGGTGGTGCGTGTGACCGACATCCGCGCCGAAGGCCAGCTGACCATGAAGTACACCATCTCCAACGGGCGCTCTTCCGCCGTCGGCGAGATCGCCGTGCTGCTGGTCCCGGCGCCGGCCAAACTCCAGCCTCCACAGGCCAAGCCGGACGAAGCCACGGTGCGCGCGGGGGACGTAGTGACTATCCCGGTCCTTGAGAACGACACCGACCCCAACGGCGGAAAGCTGGCACTTGTCCCGGAACTGGCCCAGCAGCCCGATGCGGCGGACGGACGGATGTTCGTGTCCGGCGACGCGCTGCGGTTCATTGCCGGAGAGACGGCCAGGACGGTCTATGCCATCTACAAGGTCCGCAACGATACCGGGCAGGTGGACTCGCAACAGGTCACCATCCGGATCCAGGCGCGGGACGACGAACGCAATTCCCGCCCCGAACCGAAGAACCTGACGGCACGCGTTGTTTCCGGGATGACAGTGAAGATCCCGGTACCGCTGGACGGGATAGACGTCAACGGTGACTCCGTCCAGCTCATCGGCATCGACAACGCCGCGGCCATGGGCACCGCCACCGTCAGGGACGGCTACCTTGAATTCACGGCCGCAGGAGATGCCGCCGGAACCGATACCTTCACGTACCGGGTGCGTGACCGCATCGGTGCCGAGAACACGGGAACGGTGATTGTAGGCATCGCCCCGCCCGAAGCCAACAACCAGAACCCCATCGCGGTGGATGACTCCATCGACATCCGCCCGGGCCGCAAAGTGGCGGTGGACGCGCTGGCCAACGACTCAGACCCCGACGGCGACCCGATCGCGCTGCGCTCCAACGCTTTCGAGGCACCGACTGACCTGCAGGTGGAAGCCACGGAGGACTCCAAGGTACTGCTCACGGCCCCGCCGGTGGCGGGCAACGCCAGCATCGGTTACGGCGTCCAGGACGACAAGAAGGCAGAGGCCCGTGCCGCCGTCCGGATCCGCGTCAGTCCTGATGCCGAACTCAAGCGCCCTGCCGCGAAGGACGACAGGGTGACGCCGGCAGAAACCCTGGGCAAGACCGCCGTGGATGTCCCGGTGCTGAAGAACGACTCCGACGCCGACGGCGTTGCCGCCGACCTTAAAATTGGCCTTCCGGACGGCAATCCCAACGCCCGGGCCGGCGGCTCCGGCAACGTAGTGGTGACCCTGGCTCCGCAAGACCAGCTGATTCCCTACACAGTCACGGACGTTGACGGCCTCAGCTCAACCGCCGTCCTGTGGATCCCCGGGCAGGGAGCCCAGTACCCCAGCCTGGCGCGGTCCGACACCGTGGAAGTGATGGCCGGCAAGGAAGTCACCCTCCAGCTCAACGAGTACGTCCGGGTGCAGGAAGGAAAACGTCCGCGTATTACTGTTGCGGATTCGGTCCAGGTCCAGGGCGCCGCACCGGAGAACGTCATCGCCGGGGACGGAACAGCGCTCCGTTACGCCGCAAAGCCGGACTATGTGGGCCCCGGCTCGCTGACCTTCGAAGTCACCGACGGCAACGGACCCGACGATCCCAACGGCCTGAAATCCACGCTGGTGATCATGACCAAGGTGATACCGGACCCCCATGCCAACCACCCACCCACGTTCAGCGGGGCCGCCCTGGACGTGCCCAAGGCGGAAACGGGAACGCTGGACCTTGGGCCGCTCGCAACGGACGTTGATGAGCAAGACAAGGGCAACCTCAGATTCGAACTCGACGGCGGCCTCCCGGCAGGGTTCTCGGCTACGGTGAAGGGCAGCGTCCTGGAAGTCCGCGCCGAAACCTCAGTGGCTGCCGGATTCACCGGCAATATCCCTGTCCGGGTCACCGACGGCAGGTCCCCGGCGGTCAAAGCGAACATTTCGGCGCGCCACGTTGCCTCCACCCGGCCGATGCCGGTCGCCAACGACGACGTCGTCGGGAAAGCCAACGCGGGCAAGACCGAAACCGTGAACGTCCTCGGGAACGACGGAAACCCGTTCGACGACGCACCGCTGAAACTCGTCTCCGCGGGGGTTGAAACCGGGTCCGCTGCCGGACAGCCTACGTTCGAGGGCGACTCTGTCACCGTGACGCCCGCCCAGGGCTTCAAGGGCGTGCTCGTGGTCCGCTACACAGTGGTGGACAAGACCGGTGACGTGTCCCGGCAGGCCACCGGCCGCCTGCGCCTGACCGTCCGCGACGTGCCCGACGCGCCGTCCCCGCCTACCGCCACGGACGTCCGCAGCCGGACCGCCGTGCTCAAGTGGGCGCCGCCGTCGGACAATGGCGCTGCCATCACCGGCTACCGGGTGGAATCAAACAGCGGCTTCACCCAGTCATGCCCCACCACCACCTGCACCCTGTCCGGACTGACCAACGACGTCAAATACGTCTTTACGGTCATCGCCGAGAACGAGGTGGGCAAGTCCCAGCCCTCGGCGGCCTCCAACGAGATCCGGCCGGACGAAAAGCCGTCGCCCCCGGAGGCGCCCTCGGTAAAGGCCGGCGACAAGAACATGGTCATTACCTGGCCCGCCGCCAAAACCGAGGGCTCGGCGGTAAAGCACTACAACCTGGAGATCTCCCCGCCGCCGGCCAACGGCGTGGCTGTCAAGAACGAAGTGGGCGGCCTCAACTACACCTGGAGCGGCCTGACCAACGGCGTGAAGTACCGGGTCCGGGCCCAGGCGGTCAATGAACTCGGTCCCTCCGACTGGGGCATCTACTCGGTGGAAGACAACCCCGCCGGGGTCCCCGCCGCGCCGGCTGCCCCCGGCACGGCAGTGGCGGGCGCGGTCGGCAGCGAAAACCAGATCCGGGTGGACTGGGCGGAACCTGACACCAACGGCGACCCCATCCGCAACTACTACGTCACCATGAGCGGCGGCGGCTCCGGCCCGCAGACGCAGGTGGTGGCTGGAACCGTGCGCACCGCCGTGTTCCGGGCCCAGAACTCGGAAACGGCCTACACGTTCACGGTCCAGGCCGAAAACAAGGCCGGCAAGGGAGCTGTCAGCCCGTCCTCCGCACCCCGACGGGCGACGGGAAAACTCGCCCAGGTGACCGGTGTCAGCGCCACGCCCGCAAACACGGACGGGGCCGGCCGCCAAATCACCATCCAGTTCAACCAGCTCACCGACGCACAGCGTAACGGCTCCCGGGCCGAGGAAGTCAGTTACCGGTACTCCGCGGGCGGACAGAGCGGACCCATCAGCCCGGGCCAGACCGTGGGCGGCTTCACCAACGGACAGGCCCTTTCCGTCACCGTGACTGCAGTCTCCACCGTGGCGCCGAGCTCCGACGCCAGCGCGCCGGCACGAGCCACGCCGTACGGTTCGCCGGGCACGCCATCAGCGAGCGGCACCAACGGAAAACTCAACGACCAGACAGTAACCCTTAGCTGGTCGTCGCCGTCCACGTCCACTAACGACGTCGCGGAAACCAGGATCATGATCAGCGGCGGCGGGTGGGAGACTGTCGCACCCTCCGGCAGTCGCACCATCAACACCGGGGGATGGGAACAGTCCCGCACCATCACCGTGCAGACCTTCAATTCCCTGGGCACCGGCAGCGCACAGGTCAGTGCCACCGCCACCTCCGGCAAGAGGGGTGAATGGACCACCCGGCTGAGCTCGGCAGACCCGGAGTTTGTGAGGTCCTGCACCTACACGCTGGGCGGAGCGAACTACCGGCCGGCCCCCTATTACGACTGTGACGGCATCAACGCGCACCGGCCGCCCTGGCTGTACGTTGCCGACCAGCACACCCTGATTGTCCGCTGCTACATCATCCAGAGCGACCATTGGACGCCCAACCCGATCCAGGCGTGGTACCGGATCGAACCGGGGTCCGCAAGCAACGTGGGCCGCTACGTAGTGGCCGGTGCCACCACGCTGGGCCAACCGGGCTCTGCAGGTGTTCCGCCATGCTGACGCGCTGGGCAGCAGAAACCGCAGGCCACGCGCTGGGGGAGGGCTCCCCATCGCGGGTGAACAAACCCTTGGGTAGGCTTGCGCGGGGAACGGAGAGCCCAATACCGGGTTTTCCCATGTGCTGGCCTGGGGCCACCGTGAAAATTCGAGGGAAATAACGCTGTGACAAGTCTGCTGGGGAAACTTGTGCTCAAACGGCGCCACAAAAAGATTGTCTCGGGGACGGCGTTCAGTGCCGCCGTGGCTGTCGTGGTGACTGGCGCCGTGCTGTATCCGGGGTTTAAGACCGCTGAGGTGGAGTTGAATGACGGCGGCGTGTGGGTGGTGTCGAAGTCCAAGAACGCGGTGGGGCGGTTGAATTATCCGTCGCGGGTCCTGGACGGTGCGGTGACGCCTGCTTCGACGACGTTTGACATTCTTCAGGATGCCGGGGATGTGTTTGTTGATGATGATTCGGGTTCGACGTTGAATCAGGTGTCGCCGGCGAATATGCGTTTGGGTGGGGACAAGCAGTTGCCGGGGGCGGCGGATGTGAGTTTCGGGTCCGAGGTGATTTCGGTGACGGATGCGGCGTCGGGCAAGGTGTGGGCGGTGTCGCCGTCCACGGTGAATGGTTTTGATGAGGAAGCCTCGGAGCCGGTGTTGGTGGGTTCGGAAGGCACTGTTTCCGCCGTGGGGGAGGATGACCGGATTTATTCGGCGGATCCGGAGTTGGGCGTGGTCACCGTTACCGGCGTGGACGCCAATGGTGCTGTGGTGTCTTCGGAGTCTGAAACCTGGGGTGGGTTGAAGGGTTCGGGGGACCTGCAGATCAGCGTGGTGGGGGACAAGCCCGTGCTCCTGGATGCGGCGGCGGGGAGGTTGTTTCTGCCGGGTGGGAAGCGGCTGCAGTTGGAGAACGCGCGGGATGCGAAGTTGCAGCAGGGCGGCCCGGCCAGCGATTTTGTTGCCATCTCCACGCAGAAGGCGTTGTTGAAGCAGCCGTTGGATGGCGGTACGGCCAAGACGGTGACGTTCGATGGTGAGGGTGTCCCTGCTGCCCCGGTGCAGTTGGGCGGGTGTGTGCATGCGGCGTGGTCGGGGGCGAACAAGTATGTCCGTGATTGTGTCAACGATGGTGATGATAAGAACGTGGACGTGCCCAAGGCGAGTGCGTCGCCGTCGTATGTGTTCCGGGTGAACCGGGATCTGGTGGTCCTGAACGATGTGAACTCGGGCAATGTGTGGCTGGTCAACCAGAACATGCAGCTGGTCAACAACTGGGACGACGTCATTCCGCCGAAGAACGAATCCGATGAGCAGGACCAGGAATCGGCGGACAACAACACCATCAACGTCCTGCCCGACCGCACCAAACCCAACCGGCCGCCGGAAACCAAACCCGACGCCGTCGGCGTCCGCCCGGGACGCACCACCATCCTCAGCGTCCTGGACAACGATTCCGACCCCGACGGCGACGTGCTCACCGCAGCGGTGACCGACTCCGGCCCGCAGGCCGGCACCCTCGAAAACATCTACGGCGGTACCGCCTTCCAGATTTCCGTGCCCGCCGACGCAAAGACTGGCACGGAGACGTTCAATTACAACGCCTCTGACGGACGCGGCCTTTCCGCAGGCGGCCAGGTTACCCTGAGCGTGGTGGGCCCCGACGAGAACAAGCCGCCGCAGTTCAAGCGCGGTGACGACACCACGATGCTCGTGGAGCAGGGCAAGACGGTCAGCCAGAACATCCTTACGGACTGGATCGACCCCGACGGCGACGACCTGGTCCTCCTGGACGCCAGGGCGGACAACGACCAGGACCAGGTGAAGGTCCGCCGCGACGGCCTGCTGACCTTCCAGGACTCCGGCGCCACGGCCGGCAAGAAGACCGTCGAGGTCACCATCTGGGACGGCCGCGCGACGGTGACGGGCAAGGTCACTGTCAACGTCCAGCCGCCCGGAGCCCTGGCCCCGGTGGTCAACGCCGACCACGTCACGGCAGTGGTGGGCCAGGACCTGGTGATTGCGCCGCTGAAGAACGACGTCGATCCCAACGGCGGAGCCCTCCGGCTCGCCCAGGTCGAAGCCAACGGACCGGCAGAACTGGGACCCGTCACCGACGGCGGAACATTCACCTTCCGCAGTACCACCCCGGGGCCCGTCTACCTGACCTATATCGCCAGCAACGGCCCGCAGAGCAGCCAGGGACTGATCCGCGTTGACGTCGAGTCCGGAAACGAGGCCGGCAACCCGGTGGCCGTCCACGACGTCGCGCTGATGCCCACCGGCGGCAGCGTCCTGCTGGACCCGCTCGCCAACGACTCCGACCCCTCCGGCGGAGTCCTGGTCCTGCAGTCGGTCAAGCTCCCGGAAAATTCCACGGCTTCTGTCAGCGTGATCAACCACAGTGTCCTGCGCATCACGGACATCCGTGGGACCAAGGATCCCATCCTTTTCGAGTACACGATGTCCAATGGCAAGAAATCAGCGACGGGCAGCGTTTCTGTGGTCCCCGTGCCCGCTCCCGCTGTAGTCGAAGCGCCCCAGCCCAAGCCGGACGAAGTGAATGTCCGCGTCAACGACGTGGTGACTATCCCGGTGCTGGAGAACGACACCCACCCGCAAGGCCAGGAACTCACCGTTGACCCCGTCCTGCCGCAGGGCGTGGACCCCGCGGACGGCAAGAGCTTCGTGTCCGAGAACACGCTGCGCTTCATCGCAGGCAGCCAGCCCAAGACAGTGCGGGCCATCTACAACGCGGTGGACCCGCAGGGCCAGAAGAGCGCCGCCGCCGTGACCATCCACATCCTTCCGCTGGAAGGCGCCGAAAACTCGCGGCCCCAGCCGCGCAACCTCACGGCCCGCGTGGTGGCCGGCGGCACGGTCCGGATCCCCGTCCCCCTGGACGGCATCGATCCCGACGGCGACTCCGTCCAGCTCACCGGAATCGACAGCACGCCTGCCATGGGTACGGCGGCCGTGGGCAGCAATTTCATCGACTTCACCGCGGCCGGGGACGGCGCCGGAACCGACACCTTCCGCTACAAGGTGCTGGACCGCCAGGGCGCCGTCAACACGGGAACGGTAACCGTGGGCATCGCACCCCGTGGCGAGGTCAACCAGAAACCCACCCCCGTGGACGATGAGGTCCGGGTCCGCCCGGGCCGGCAGATCGCCGTCGACGCCACCGGCAATGACACCGATCCCGACGGCGACCTCATCCGCATCCTCGCCGACGGCATCGAGGCAGATCCCGCCCTGCAGGCCACCGTCAGCAAGACCAGCGGGCGCATCATCCTGCTTGCCCCCGGCGAGGCCGGAACCGTCAACGTCCGCTACACCATCGCCGACGACAGGGACGCAACCGGCCAGGCCGCCATCCGCCTGGTGGTGGACAACGAAGTGCCGCTCAAGGCACCCATCGCCCGCGACGACCGGGTGACGTCCGCGCAGACCCTGGGCAAGACCGCCGTCGACGTGCCGGTCCTGAAGAATGACGAGGACCCCGACGGCGTGGGGGAGAACCTGTTGATCACCACCGAGGCTCCCACTGCCCGGCCCGGCGCCGAGGGCAACATGATCGTGGACCTCACTGACCAGCCGCAGCTCATCCCGTACACCGTCGAGGACGTGGACGGACAGCAGTCGACGGCGGTCATCTGGGTTCCGGGGCTGGGGCAGCAGGTGCCCACGCTGGCAAAGGACGAGGTGGTGGAAGTCGTAGCCGGCCAGTCCATCGACGTGGACCTGGACGAATGGGTGAAGGTCCGGGAGGGCCGCTCGCCGCGGCTGACCCAGGCGGACCGCATCAAGCTGATCGGCTCAAACGGCAGCGATCCCGTCACCAGCGATGGCACGGCCCTGAAATACACCGCCGGCACGGACTACGTGGGCCCTGGCTCGCTGACCTTCGAAGTGACGGATGGAACCGGACCGGACGATCCGGCAGGTTTGAAGTCCACGCTCAGCATCCGCACCCGGGTGCTGCCCGATCCCAACAGGAACAACCCGCCTGAGCTCCTTGGCGCCACCGTGGACGTGCCCAAGGGCGACTCCGCCACCACCGACCTGGGCAAGCTGACCTCGGACCCGGACCGGGACGACGTCGAGAAGATGAAGTACGAGCTGGTGGGCGGATCGCCGGCAGGTTTCAACGCCAGCGTCGACGGCAAGACCCTGAAGGTTTCCGCGACGGACGCCACCGGCACCGGAACCACGGGAGCCCTTCAGGTCAAGGCCAGGGACTCCCGCGGACTCGAAGCCACCGCAACCTACCAGCTGGCTGTCACGGCGTCCAACCGGCCCAAGCCGGTGGCAAACGACGACCTCGAACCCAACGCCGCCGCCGGCAAGCCGGTCACCGTCAACGTGCTGGCCAATGACGCCAACCCGTTCCCGGAGGCCCCGCTGAAGATCATCGCCGCCGGATCGGAAACGGGCAGCGGCAACGTGGAGGTCAACGGCGAATCCGTGGTGGTGACCCCCGCCCCTGGCTTCACCGGAACAATGGTGGTTTCCTACACGGTGGCAGACAAGACCGGCGACGCCTCACGGCAGGCAACTGCCCGCATCCGCCTCACAGTCAAGGACAAGCCGCAGGCCCCCGCGACGCCGCAGGCACAAAGTGTGGGTGACCGGACTGCACTGCTGGCATGGACGGCCCCGGCGGACCGTGGCTCGGCCATCACCAAATACACGGTGTACGGCGAGGGCGGGTTCCAGCAGGACTGCCCGGCCAACACGTGCACGCTCAACGGGCTGGTCAACAACACCAAGTACCACTTCCAGGTCACGGCCACGAACGAGTTCGGTGAGTCCGACAGGTCCCCGGCCTCCGCGGAGGTCCGCCCGGACGTTAAGCCCGATACCCCGCTCGCGCCGCAGCTGAAGTTCGGCGACAAGGAGCTGTCCATCAACTGGACGGCGCCCGCCAGCAAGGGGTCGCCCGTGAAGACCTACGACCTGGAGATCTCACCGCCGCCCGCCGGCCAGAACGCCCAGGTCCAGAACCTGACCGCCGTGAGCTACGTCTGGAAGGGCCTGCAGAACGGTGTTTCCTACAAGGTCCGGGTCCTGGCCCGCAACGACGCCAAGGAACCATCAGAATGGAGCCCCTATTCGGCGGCAGAAGTTCCCGCAGGCGCGCCCGCCACCCCGGCGGCGCCCACGGCCGTACAGGTCCAGCCGGTGGGCAGCCAAAGCCAGATGAGGGTTTCCTGGACGGCGCCCAGCAACAACGGCGACGCCATCTCGGCCTATACCCTGACGACGCTCCGCGGCGGCGCGGTGGTGTCCAGCCAGCAGGTGACGGGCACCACCCAGAACGTTACGGTGGACAACTCGGAGACCAACTACACCTTCACGGTCTCGGCCACCAACAAGGCGGGAACCAGTGCGGCAAGTGCCCAATCGGCGGCAGTCCGGGCAGCCGGAAAACCAGGCCAGGTCAATAGTGGCACCGTCAGGGACACCGGAACCAGCGGCCAGCTCGAGGTGACGTTCACGCCCCTGACCGAAGCGCAGCGCAACGGGTCCACCGCCGCTGAAATCGCCTACTCCTACAACGCCGACGGCAAGAGCGGTGCCATTGCGGCAGGGGGCGGCACCATCGGCGGCATGACCAATGGCAGGGACATCACGGTCACCATCATCGCCACGTCAACGAAGAACAACACCGCCGGCGACGCCAAGGCCATCGGGACCGGCAACCCCTACGGGCCGGCGAACGCACCCAGCATCGACGGCCGCACGTCCGCCAAGGGTGACGGTGATGTCCACTGGACCTGGAACGACCCCAGCACCAACGGACGGCCGCTCAGCCATTACGAGGTGAGCTACGAAGGTGGCGGCTGGATCAACGTGGGCAAGGCCAACCGCTACGACAGACCCGCTGGCGGCTGGGACCAAGCGCGCCAGCTTCGCGTGCGTGCCGTGACGGCGGTGAACGGTGCCATCGGCGGACCTGTAACGTCCAGGTCCGGTGCAGACCCCACTCCGCCCCCGCCGACGTCGTGGAACATCACGGCCAGCCCTGTCCGCAGTTGCACCGAACCCCGTAAAGGAACGGACAGCTTTGTTGCCGGCAACCCATCACAGTGCAACGGCGAAGGCAAGTGGCTCGATGCCGGTGCCGCCGCGCAAACGGATCGCTACCAGGTCTGGTACAAGACATCGAACAACCCCAGTGGCATCTGGTACCACCTGACTTCGGGCATGGCGGCCGGAAACTGGATCCGCTGCGACACCACGAACATCGGGTGCAACCCGCCGCCTGGCATGCCAAACCGCTAGGCCCGTACCACCAACTTAACAGCGGGGGCCGGGTGCACCGGTCCCCGCCAGGACTTTGAATTCAGGAAGAGGAAGAGCCACCCATGACCATGACCACCGAGCAGGCCGCCTGGTTTGCCGACACGTTCGAAAAGCTCGTAGCCAATGTGGGACAGGCCGTCCTGGGCAAGGAACACGTCATCAGGCTGACCTTCACGGCGATGCTCGCCGAGGGACACGTCCTGTTCGAAGACGCACCAGGCACGGGCAAGACCTCCCTGGCCCGCGCCCTTGCCGCAACGGTGCAGGGCTCGAACAACCGCATCCAGTTCACCCCGGACCTGCTGCCCTCCGACGTCACCGGCGTGACCATCTACGACCAGAAGACGCAGAAATTCGAGTTCCACAAGGGCCCGATCTTCAACAACATCGTCCTCGCCGACGAAATCAACCGTGCCTCGCCCAAGACCCAGTCAGCCCTCCTCGAGGTCATGGAGGAATCCCGGGTCACCGTGGATGGCATCACCTACGAGGCCGGCCGGCCGTTCATGGTGATGGCCACGCAGAACCCCATCGAGCAGGCCGGTACCTACCGCCTGCCCGAAGCCCAGCTGGACCGGTTCCTGGTCAAAACCTCCATCGGCTACCCGGACCACGCCTCCACCGTGCGCCTCCTGGGCGGATCCAACCTCAAGGACCGTTCAAAGGAACTCTCGGCCGTGATCACCACGCAGGCAGTGGCTGACATGGCCGACCTTGCCGCCACCACCCACGTGGACACCGCCGTCCTGGAATACATTTCCCGCCTCTGCGAAGAGACCCGCAACGCACCTGAAACCCGGCTGGGCGTCTCGGTCCGCGGGGCGCTGGCCATGGTGCGGGCCGCCAAGGTCTGGGCCGCCTCGCAGGGCAGGAACTTTGTCCTTCCGGACGACATCAAGGAACTGGCCTCCGTGGTGTGGACACACCGCTTCGTCATGGATCCCGAAGCCGAGTTCTCCGGGGCCACAGCCGAGGCAGTGCTCACCCGGATCCTCGCGGACGTCGCCGCGCCGCAGCAGCGCACCAGCGCCTGACCGCCGGCAGGACGCCCGGCACCACCATCCACCAGCGCAACACAACGAAGGCACAAATATGTCCAGCGGCACCCCGTTGATCCGGCTCGCGGAGCGTCTGAAGCAACCCTTCGCCAGGAACGGCCGCCCCACCCGCCTCCACCCGTCAGCAGTCTGGGCCGAGGCGAGCAGCACGGCGGCCCTGGCCCTGGCTCCGGCCTGGCGGACGGTACGCGGCGCCTGGCTGAAATACGCCTGGCCGGTCCTCTCCGTGGTCAGCATCCTGGGCTGGTCCGTGCTCGCGGCCGCCATCCTGCTCTGGGCAACTGGGCAGGCTTTCGGCTGGCAGGAAGCGAAGGCCGCAGCCATCGCAGCTTTCGTGATGTTCCTGGTCGCAGTCGGCTTCATCCTGGGCCGCTCGTCCTACGGCGTGGTGCTGGACCTCGCCCGCACCCGGGTGGCGGTGGGGGACAGTGCCGTGGGCAGCATCGCCGTGTCCAACACATCTGCCCGCCCCCTGCTGCCTGCCGCGCTGGAACTGCCGGTGGGCAATGCGACCGCCGTCTTCCACCTGCCCCGGATGAAGCCCGGCCAGGTCCATGAGGACCTGTTCACCATCCCCACGGCCCGCCGGGCCGTCATCGTCGTCGGCCCCGTGCGGTCGGTCCGGGCAGACCCGCTGCACCTGCTGCGCCGGCAGGTCCTGTGGACCGAACCGGAGGACCTTTTTGTCCATCCCCGCACGATGGCGCTGGCCGGCTCGGCGGCCGGCTTCATCCGCGACCTGGAGGGCATGCCCACCACTGACCTGTCGAGCGCCGACGTGTCCTTTCACGCCCTGCGTGACTACGTGCCGGGGGATGACCGGCGGCACATCCACTGGAAGACCACGGCCCGCACCAACAAACTCATGGTCCGCCAGTTCGAGGAGACCCGCCGGGCCCACCTGGCCATCTCCCTGTCCATCAACACCGACGAATACGCGTCGGAGACCGAATTCGAGATGGCGATTTCCGCGGCGGCCTCCATCGGCCGCCAGGCCATCCGTGAACAGCGGGAACTGGACATCATCACCCAGAAAGGCCCCATGCGCTGCGAAACGGGCCGCAACATGCTGGACGACATGACCCGGATCGTCGGCGCACCCATGCGCCGCACCGCCGTCGACCTCGCCAGGACCCTCGCCGACACCGTCCCGAACGCCTCCGTGACGTTCTTCGTGGTGGGGAGCAACGTGACGGCCACGCAACTCCGCTCCGCCGCCGTGTCCGTCCCACCCGGAGTTCGAAGCCTCGCCGTCCGGATCGAAGCCGGCGCCGCTCCCACCAGGGCCAACATCGCCGACCTGACAGTGCTGACGCTTGGCGACCTGGCCGACCTTGCCATCGTGCTCAGAAAGGCGGCAGCATGAGCTCCGCACCGGGCCAGGGGCCCCGCAGGGCATCCCGCCGGGCGGCCACCACGGACCAGCAGGAGTCGGCCTTCGCCGACGGCCAGCCCCGCTGGCATTTCGTGCTCGATGCCGGCGCCCTCACGGTCCTGCTGGGGCTGGGCCTGCTCGGGTTCGGACTGAGCTTCGGCGGCGACCCCTACTACCTGTTGTCCGGCTTCGGCGGGATTGTCCTGGGCCTGGCCATCGGGGTCGCCAACGCACACTTGCGGCTCGGCCTGCTGATCACAACGGCACTTGCCCTGGGCGCGTACCTGGTGTCCGGCACACTCCTGGCTGTCCCCGATTCAGCCATCGCCGGCTTCATCCCCACCCTGGACTCGCTGCGGATCCTGCTGCTTGGGATCGTCTTTGCCTGGAAGGACATGCTCACCGTCGGCGTTCCGGTGGGAACGGCCGGCGGCGTGCTCATTGTTCCCTTCCTCAGCTCGCTGGTCACCGCCCTGGTTGCGGCGGTCCTGACCTGGCGCGTGCGGAGCCCCTATTTGCCGCTCCTTCCCGTCCTGGTCCTGTTCGTCACGGGTATCGCCTTCAGCACCAACGCCGCGTTCCTCACCCTCGAGCGCGGCATCGGCCTCACGGTCCTGGGCATTGCGTGGGCCACCTTCCGCCGGGACGCCCTCCGCCGGAACAGCACCCGGAAGGTTGCGGTGAACAGCCCGCAAACCGATTCCTCCACTGCCCGGCGCGCCAGGATCCGCCGGCTGGGGATGGCCGCGGGCGTCATCGCCGTCAGCGTGGCCGTCACCGCGCTGTCCGCGCCGCTGGTAACCGCCGGCAACGAGCGGAAAGTGCTCCGGAACGTCGTGGTGCCGCCCTTCGATCCCAAGGATTACATCACCCCGCTGGCCAGCTTCCGCACCTACGTCAAGGATAAGAAGGACGACACCCTTTTCGTGGTCAAGGGGCTCCCGCGCGACGGGCGCGTGCGGCTGGGTGCGCTGGACGCCTTCAACGGCACGAACTACAACATGGACCCCAACGGGTCCGGCAACTTCAGCAAGGTGGGCGACACGACGTCCATCAACACCCTTGCCGACACGTCCGGCACCGTGCCCACCAACGACTACTCAATCAACATCAGCATCGAGGACTACCAGGGCTTCTTTGTTCCCGGCGGGCGCAAGACCACCGGCCTGAGCTTCGACCAGGGCGCCTCAGCAGCGGCGTCCGGCCTGTACTTCAACTCCGGCACGGACACCGCCGTCACCACCAACGGCCTGTCCCGCGGCGACTCGTACAGCGTCCAGGTGTCCGACCCCGTCAAGCTGGAACACGGGCAGCTCACGCAGTACGACTTTGCCAGGATCTCCATGCCCGACGCCCTCGAGGTCCCGCCGGTGGTGGCGTCCCAGGCCAATGACCTGTCCTCCGATGCCCCCACGGCCATCGACCGGGTCCGCCAGATCGAAGCCCACTTCCAGAAGACCGGCGCCTTCAGCAACGGCCTGGTCAGCGAGGGCCAGCTGCCCAGCGTCTCCGGCCACGGTTCCGCCCGGATCCGGAACCTGCTGACCGCCAAGCAGATGCTGGGCGACGACGAGCAGTACGCCGTCGCCATGTCCCTGATGCTCCGCCACCTGGGCATCCCGTCCCGCGTGGTCATGGGCTTCTACCCGGATCCCACCAGCCCCGAAAACGGTGCTGGCGAAGTCAAGATCACCGGCAAGAACGTCCATGCCTGGGTGGAAGTCGCCTTTGAACGCGTGGGCTGGGTCAGCTTCGATCCCACTCCTCCGAAGGACAACGTTCCCATCCCGCCGGACCCGGAAAACAAGTCCAAGCCCAAGCCCCAGGTGCTGCAGCCGCCGCCCCCGCCGCAGGAGCCGGCCGACCTTCCGCCGGACTCCTCGCCAGACGCGCTGGACGCCGACCAGAAGAAGAACAACCCCTGGCTGTTCTGGGGCGCCCTGCTGGGCGCGCTGGGTGTCGCATTGATCCCGCTGTCCATCCTTGCGCTGCCGCTGCTGCTGATTGCTTTGCTGAAATCACGACGGCGGAAGGCACGTTTCCGCGACGGCCACCCCGCGCAGCGGGTGGGCGGAGGCTGGAGCGAGGTGGTGAGCCTGGCCACGGACATGGGCGCCGCCGTCGATACCCGTTCGACGCGCCGCGAAAGCGCAGCGGTCCTGGCCGACGCGTTCCCCGCCAGCAAGGGAACCACCACCATGCTCGCCCGGCGCGCGGACGCCTCGATCTTCGGCGCGGGCCAGCCCACGGAGGAAGAGGTCCAGGAATACTGGACCATCGTGGACGGCTCGCTGAAGGAGATGACTGCCACGGTGGGATTCTGGCGCCGGCAGCAGGCAAGGTTCTCGCCGCGTTCGCTCCTCGCCGACGCCCGCAATGTCCTAAACCTGCGCGGCACACGGCTGGCGCTGCCCGCCCTGCCCTCCATCAAGGTGCCGGGGCGCCGGGGTTCCGGTGCAGAAAGCGGACCACGCCACCCGGCCACGGATGCGCCTCAAACAAGGGCATCTGAAACCGGCTCGCCTTCGACAGATGCTCCTCCGACGCAAGGACCCAGGACGCAGTGACCTTCGACGCAGAGCGTTGCCCGCGCTGCCAGCAACCTGTCCGCACCGGGGCGGCGTTCTGCACGGCCTGCGGTGCACCCCTTCCCAACCGGGCGGCGCGCAGCATTCGCAACCAGGACCACGCACTGGATCCCGGCACCACCGGGCGCACCCGCCCCGGCGGCAGGCAGCCCGCCACGCATGCGCCGGCGATTCCCGGTACTATCCCGGTAGTACAAACGCGCCCGGCCCAGCACGCCGCGGGCATCGCGGATCCGGGCACAGGGCTGGGCAGCGCCAGCGGTTCCACCGCCCAGGTGGGTGCCGCTCCAGGGGGAGGAACGGGAATGGCAACTAACCTTCAGCTTGTTCCGGCCGCGGCGGGCAGGCGGCTCGGCGCTGCGGTCATCGACTGGCTCCCCCCGCTGGCGGTGCTGGTGGTGACGTTCACTATCGGCTTTGCCGGCATCACCCGCACCCGGAGCGGCGGATTCATCATCTACGACACAGCATCGCTGGTGCTGTTCGGCAGCATCGGGCTGGGGCTCACCCTGGTGTACCTGTTCGTGGTCATGGGCGTGGAGGCACGGACCGGCAAAACGCCTGGAAACCTGCTGATGGGCATCCGCAGTGCCGACAATGACGGGTACGCACCCGGCGCGGGAGCGGTCTTCCTGCGCGGCCTGATCACCGGGGCAGGCATCCTGCTGGCGCTGCTTGCAGCCATCCTGGTGGTGGTCTTCCAGTGGTTCGGGGCTGCCCTGTTCATCCTCGGTCCGCTGATGCTTGCGGGCACAGCATGGGCGGTGCTGGTGGTCGTCTCGAACAGCTGGGACAAAAACGGCCGGCTGCGGGGCTGGCATGACGCCGCGGCCAAAACGCTCGCCTTCGATGTGAAGGCAGGCCGGGATCCGATCACCAGCGGAGGTATCCAGGGGCCCTACAGTTTCGCCCCGCTCGACCTGCCGCCCGTGCAGCAGGTGCTCTCCCCGGTTGCCGCTGCCACACCCAGGGTCATCAATGCGCAGGCTCCCGCCGGCCCGGTCCAAAGCCCAGGGCAGGAATCTGTGCAGGCGCCGGCCGGCCTGCATGCACCGGCCAGACTGCAAGCGATGCCCTCCCAGGCGCTGCCTTCGCAGACAATGCCTTCCCAGGCAATGCCCTATACAACGCCGGCGTCGTTCGCTCCGCCCGCAGCCGGGCAGGTGCAGCCGCACGCGGACGACGACGTCGAACGCACCCAGGTGCGCCCGGGTGTTGCCGGTCCCGCGCCGGTTGCGGTCCTTCGGATCCGGCTCGATGACGGCCGCGACTTCCAGCTGGACCGGAGCGTCCTGGTAGGCCGCAATCCCGTGGGGCAGGCGGGTGAACAGCACGCCCAGCTGCTCGCCGTCGATGATCCCGGCCGTTCCATTTCAAAGACGCACCTGCACCTGCTCACCGACGGTGCGGGGATCTGGGTGACGGACCGGAACTCAACCAACGGCAGCGCCGTGACCACCCCGGACGGCCACCGCACGCCGCTCGTGCCGGGGGTCCCCAGCTTTGTTACCCCGGGATCCAGCGTGCACTTTGGAGACCGAACCTTTTACCTAGGACAGGCATGAACCAACAGCCCGCCAGCGAGCCCTCCACCTTGCAACCGGGACAGGGGCTCAACCTGACCATCGGTTACGGAACGGACCGTGGACTGCGCCGGGAGCTGAACGAAGATTCCTACATCGCCTCCGATCCCGTGTTCGCCGTGGCGGACGGGATGGGCGGCCACGAGGCAGGCGAAATCGCCAGCGGAATGTGCGTTCGGGCCCTGGCCGCCATGCCCCAGCTCACCACCGGCGAGCGGACGGCCACGGCCGCGGTGCTCCAGCAGTACCTGGTGCGAGCGGACCTCTCCATCCGCGAAGCCACCGGAGCCCGCGCCGGCACCACCCTCACCGGCGCCGTCATCGTTGAGCAGATGGGCGTGCCGTACTGGCTGGTGATGAACATCGGGGACTCACGGACCTACCGGCTCAGCCAAGGCAGGTTCGAGCAGATCAGCGTTGACCACTCCGAGGTCCAGGAACTCGTGGACGCCGGAGAGATCACACCCCAGCAGGCCACCGTCCATCCGCGCCGCCACGTGGTCACCCGGGCCCTGGGCACCGGGGACGAGACCGAGGCCGACTACTGGCTCCTTCCGGTGGAGGAGGGGGACCGTGTCCTGGTCTGCTCCGACGGGCTCACCTCGGAGCTGGCCGACGAACACATCCTCCGGATCCTCAGCACGGTGGGCCAGCCGCAGGATGCCGTGGATGCCCTCATCCAGGCGGCACTGCGCAACGGTGGAAGGGACAACGTCACGGTTATCGTGGTGGACGCCCGGAACGTTTTGAACGACGCCGGCGCCGCCACCACCGCGCCGCGGCACGACGCTTCGGCGGAGGACGAAGTGACACTTCCGCGTTCCCACGCCGCAGAACCGCGCGCTGACCAAGGTACAGGGCACGACCGGGGCACAGGGCAAGACAAGGGCACAGGGCACGACAAGGGTGCAGGGGAAGACACGGACGAAAACGGGGAGCCCCACGATGGCCGGCACTAGTTACATTCCCGGTTCCTGGCTGGGCGTTGTGCGTTCCGGTACCGCGGTCCTCCTCGGCCCGGACACCCCGCCGGCCCTGGCCGGTGCGGTGTGGAACCTGCTGGGTGACAAGCCTGGAGTCCACGACGTACTCCATGCCGTCACCAGCAGCAGCCCGGGCAGCTCGCTGGCCAGCATCCCGTCGTTCGGGATCCTTGCCTTCGATGGTTCGCTGCGGGTGTTCCTCCGCGGCGGGCTGGACCTCACCGTGGAACAACCGGACGGGCCGGTGGAACTTGACGGGCGTGATGTCACCACCTGGAACGAGCGCCGTTTCGCCCTGCCAGCTCCATGCACCCTGGTTATTCCTGGTGCCGGCTCCGCGGGCCTGCCAGAACTTCCACTGGGTGAGGGGGTCATCCTGCTTCAGTCCCTGACCTTTGGGAGGGAACGGGGGCAGGCGGCAGTCGGCGCCGGCCCCGCCGCTGCGGCGGTAGTGGTGGACTCCGAAGGCAACGCCGGCGTGCGGCACGCCGCGGACAATAACGCCCCGGCCCCGGAACCCGCCGCTGAGCCTGAACCCATCGATTCCGACGTAACCATTTTCCCGGAACAAGGAGTGTCCGGGGAGACGGTTCTGGCGGTGATTGATGAGGATGAAGACCAGCTGCTGGAAGAGCAGCTTGAAGAGCAGCTTGAAGAGCAGGTGGAGGAACAGGGTGCGGCTGCGCTGGCTGGTTCCGATGCCGCGGATTCCCCACTGGCCGGTCCAGTGGTTGGGCCCGGTTTTGTACCTGCCACCGACCTCACCGGTTCCTATGACCACCTGTGGGAGCGCACGGTGATGCGGAACATCGAGGATGCCGCCGTGCGGGAGGAAGAGGAGGAGGACCACGCCGGGCACGCTCCGTCCCGAACCCCCGCCCTGGAACCGGCGGTCCAACATCCCGTCCTCGAAACCGCCGGCCCAAAGGGGCCTGCAACGCCAGCCACGCCCGCCGCCGTCGTGCCCGAAAGCGCCCCGGCCGGCAGCCTCCAACCGGAACCGGACGATCGCCCCGTGCCCGAATACGGGCAGGCAGTGCCGCTGCCGTCTGCGCCGGCGCATCCCGCTCCGGGCACCGTCCTCATCGACTCCGTGCCATGGCGGACCGCGGGAGCAGGCTCCGGTCCGGCACCAGCCTCCCCGTCCCATGCCTCCCAGTCCCATATCCCAGGAGCGCCGGGAGCCGCTGGGACGAGGGCAGCGCCGCCACCGAACGTACCCCACCCGGCACCCGCGACAACGCCGGCCGCACCCGCCGGACTTCCTGCGGAAGCCGGTGCCGGCTGCTTCGACGGCGACCACGACGGCCAGACAGTCATGAGGAGCAGCCTCACCGGTATGGCTACCGGCCCCGCTCCGGCCGCCTCCATGGAGCATGCGGACGGACCCCTCGTGCTGGCCCGGGTCTGCGGCCAGGGCCATCCGAACCCGCCCACCCGCGCCCAGTGTGCGGCCTGCGGTGCACCGCTGCTGCCGGATGCCGTGCAGGTGGCACGTCCCCGGTTGGGCCGGGTCCGCCTGTCCACGGGCGAACTGCTGGACCTCGACCAGTCCCTGGTCATCGGCCGCCAGCCGTCGGTGTCCCGTGTTCAGGGCGGCGTCATGCCGCGCCTGGTCCAGGTGGCAAGCCCGGGCGGTGACATCTCACGGTCGCATGTCGAGGTCCGGCTGGAGGGCTGGCACGTCATGCTCTGCGACCTGAAAGCCACCAACGGCACCGTCCTGGTCCGGGAAGGCCAGCCCCCGCGGCGCCTCGCCCAGAATGAGATGGCAATCCTCCTGGACGGCGACATCGCGGAGCTCGGTGACAACATCTCGCTGCGTTTTGAGGAGATTCCTTGAGTTCCAAACGGCCTGTAGCGCCGCCGCCCCGCATCCCGGGGTTCACGTACATCAGCCTGCTCGGCTCCGGCGGGTTCTCGGACGTCTACCTGTATGAGCAGGACCGGCCCCGCCGGAAGGTTGCCGTCAAGGTGCTGCTCTCGGACCTGAAGACCGAAGGCGCCCGCCGCCGGTTCGAGTCCGAGGCCAACCTGATGGCCCAGCTGTCCTCGCACCCCTACATCGTGACCATCTTCGAGGCGGAGGTGACCGACGACGGCCACTCCTACCTGGCTATGGAGTACTGCTCCCGGCCGAGCCTGGACGTCCGCTACCGGCGGCAGCGGTTCAGCGTGGACGAGGTCCTGGCCGTCGGCATCCAGGTGGCATCCGCCGTCGAGACGGCACACCGCGCAGGCATCGCCCACCGCGACATCAAGCCCGCCAACATCCTCGTGACGGACTATAACCGCCCGGCGCTCACCGACTTCGGCATTTCCGGCACCCTCGCCGGCGACGGCGACGACGATTCGGGCATGTCCATCCCGTGGTCGCCGCCGGAGCAGTTCAGGGACGGCAGCGTGGACGGCGTCATGGTGGACGTCTGGGCCCTGGGGGCAACGCTCTACACGCTCCTTGCCGGCCGGTCGCCGTTCGTGATGCCGGGTGCGGACAACTCGCAGCGGGAGCTGATCAACCGCATCAGCAATACGCCGCTGCCCCGCCTTGGCCGCGCCGACGTTCCCGAATCGCTGGAACTGGCCCTCGCCACGGCCATGGCGAAGTCCCCGCAGTCCCGTTACTCGTCGGCGCACGCGTTCGCCCTTGCCCTGCAGCGGATCCAGGCCGAGCTCAACCTGTCAGTGACGCCCTTCGAGGTGCTTGAGGAACCGCACCAGGAGGACAACCACCCGGACGAAGGCGTGGAGGAGACGCGCGTCCGGAGCATCGCCGCCATCGACCCGGAGCGGACCGGCAGCGCGCCCACCTTCCCGGCACGCACCCGCCCCCGGGACACACCAGCGGGGGCAGCCCTGGACTCCGCCGCAACCTCGGGCCGGCCGCACTTGCCTGCCGCCAGAGTCACCGAACCAGGCAAAGTCACCGAACCAAAGGACGACGGCGGCCGGCAGGAATGGGCACAGGCTACGGTCCTGCGCGGCAATGCTGGAAGCGGCAATGCGGGAACCAGTGCCAGCCCGGGCGGCCCTACCGGCTACGCCGCGGAAGCGGGCTATACCGGTGCCGCAGATGCCACCGTCCATAGGCCGGCGCCGGTGGACGAACGCGCCGCCCTGCCGGCAAAGGACCACGGCAGGCGCAATGTCTGGCTGGCCATCTCCGGCGGCACCCTGCTGGCCCTCGCCGCCGTCGTGGGCCTGGTGGTGGCGAACGCCGCCCCGGAAACTCCCCGGGCGGCCGAAACCTGGCAGGCCAGTAGGCCGCCGGCCGACGCACTGGACAACGGCACTGTGCCGGACGTCGCGGCCCTCACTGGAGTGCTGGACGCGGAGGGCAAGGCGACGTTCACCTGGGAGAATCCGCAGCCCAAGGACGGCGACACCTATAAGTGGCGCGTGTACGCCGTGGGGGAGAGCAGCGAGTACCAGGCCACCACGGGGACGAGCGTCCAGGTGGCGTTGAACCCGGCCGTGCCCACCTGCATCCAGGTGATGATCGTCCGCAGCGACGGAGCTTTCTCGCCGATGGAGGATGACTCCATTGGCTGCATCAACAAATGACCCGGCAGAGCAGGCCGACGAACCCAATCACGCGGGGACTGCCCGGAAGGAGACACAGAACATGGGGGATCTAGCAATAGATTTCTGTGGTGAATGGTACGAACCGTCGGATGAGGACGTCTTCAACATCGGTCGCGAAGGCGACCTGGAAGTGGACGATAACCCGTACCTGCACCGGCAGTTCCTGCAGGTGGCCCGCTACGACGGCATCTGGTGGCTCAGCAACGTGGGCAGCATGCTGTCCGCCACGGTGGCCGACGCCTCCGGCGGGATGCAGGCCTGGCTGTCTCCCGGCGCCCGGATCCCGCTGGTGTTCAGCCATACCAACATCATCTTCACGGCCGGCCCCACCACCTATGAGTTCGCCGTGCACCTGAAGACCCCGTCCTTCCGGCAGGAGGCGCGCGAAGGCGGCGTCAGCGGCGACACGACCATTGGCCCGGTGGTGTTCACGGACTCCCAGAAGGCCCTCATCGTGGCGCTCGCGGAACCCATGCTCCGCCGGGAAGGCACCGGGTTCAGCGCCATCCCCTCGTCGGCCGCCGCCGCCAAAACCCTTGGCTGGGCACTGACCCGGTTCAACCGGAAGCTGGACAACGTGTGCGACAAACTCGACCGCGTGGGCGTGGTGGGACTGCGCGGAGGTGGCGGCAAACTCGCCACGAACCGCCGCGCGAGGCTGGTGGAACACGCCGTGACCTCGCATCTGGTGACGCCCGACGACCTCTACCTGCTTGAGAAGATGAGGGGCGTGGACGAAGGATGAGGATCCGGCTGACACTCCGCCGCGAGCCCGCCGAAGCCAAGGACCTTGCCGTGACAGTGGACGGCCTGGCCACCGTGGCCGACATTGCCGCCGTGCTGTGGGCCGCGGACCCGGACCGCAAGGGGACCCCCGCTCCGGAGAACCTTTCCCTGCGCATCGACGAGGCGTTCGTGGGCGCAGGCATCAGCGGCAATGTCCTGACCCGCACGGACAACCTCCTCGAGTCCGGCCTCCGCCCCGGCTCCGTGGTGTCGCTGGCCCAGGTGAGCGAACAGTTCCACGAACCCGGAAGCAGCCGCGGCCCCGCGGCCGCCACCCTCCGCGTGCTGTCAGGGCCCGACGTCGGCCGCGAATTCTCGCTGCCCACCGGCACCAGCTACATCGGCCGGGACCGGGACGTGGATATCCGGCTCACGGACCCCCTCACCTCCAAACGCCACGCCCGCATCACCGTGGGCGAGGGGGTGGAGATCGTCGACACGAACTCCGCCAACGGGCTCCTGATGGACGGCCTTCCCGTCACCCGCGCAACCTTGAACTCCTCAGACACCGTCACCCTGGGCGACACCACCGTGACAGTGGTTCCGCTGGGGCACAACCATGCGGCAGCACCGACGTCGCCCATGGTGGACTTCAACCGGTCACCGCGGGTGGTGCCCCGGTTCGAGGAACCCAAGCGCGTGGTTCCGGCCGGGCCGAAGCGACCCGAGGACCAGCCCTTCCCGTACATCATGCTGATCGCGCCGCTGATGATGGGCGCCGTGATTTTCGCCGTCACGCGCAACGCGCTGTCCATGGTGTTCATGCTGATGATGCCGCTGTTCATCGTGGGTCACTACGTTGACCAGAAAATGCGCAACCGCCGCCTGCGCAAGGACGGCCTCAAACATTTCCGCGCCTCAATGGCCGCGTTCCGCGAGGACATCACCGGGCTTCAGAAGGTGGAACGCGCCGTCCGGCTGCATGAGGCGCCCTCCGTCAGCGACACCGTCGACGCCATCTACAAACTGGGGCCGCTGCTGTGGACCCACCGCCCCGAACACAAGTCTTTCCTGGGGCTGCGGTTCGGCATGGGAACGGCGCCCTCCCGCCTCCAGCTCGAAGAACCTGCCAACAACGACACCGAAGTCCAGTACACGCGGGAAATCCAGGACTGCCTGAAACAGTTCCGGGATATCGATGGCGTTCCCGTGGTCTGCCAGCTCCGTACCTCCGGATCGCTGGGGATCGCCGGCGCCCGCGGCCTGGTGGACGACGTTGCACGCGGCATGGTGCTCCAGCTTGTGGGGCTCCACTCCCCGGCGGAAGTGGTCCTCACGGCCATCACGTCCGCCCAGTCGCGGGAGCGGTGGAACTGGCTGCAGTGGTTGCCCCACGTCGGGTCCGGCCACAGCCCGTTGTCCGGCGACCACCTCGCCGCGGGATCCGCGGGTGGGTCCTCGCTCCTGGCCCGCCTCGAGGACCTGCTCGACGCGCGGGAGGCCGCCGCCAGGCGTTCCGGCCCCGACCTGCGGCCGGACGTGGACCCGGCCAAGCACGAGCTGGAGGAGCCCGTGCTGCCGTCCGTGCTGGTGATCGTGGAGGACGACGCGCCCGTGGACCGGGGACGCCTCACCAGGCTCGCCGAACGCGGCCCGGATTCCGGTGTCCACGTCCTGTGGGTGGCCACGGACATCCAGGCACTCCCGGCCGCCTGCCGCGATTTCATGGTGGTGGATGGCGACCACGGCACTACCACCGGCCAGGTGCGCCTGGGCCGGCACACGTACCCGGTCAGCTGCGAAAGCGTGGAAGCTGAACTCGCCGGCCAGCTGGCCAGGATGCTCGCCCCCGTGGTGGATGTGGGCAAGCCCGTGAACGACGACTCCGACCTGCCACGGTCCGTCTCCTACGCCAAGCTCATCGGCAAGGACTTCCTGGACAACCCCCAGGCGGTGGCCGAACGTTGGACCGAAAACAACTCCGTCCACGCCACCGCCGTGGCCAACCGCAAGGACAACGGCACGCTCCGCGCCCTCGTGGGATCCAAGGGCATCGAGCCGCTGTACCTGGACTTGAAGAACGAAGGTCCGCACGCCCTGGTGGGCGGTACCACCGGTGCCGGCAAGTCCGAATTCCTGCAGTCCTGGGTGATGGGCATGGCGGCCGCTTACAGCCCGGACCGCGTCAGCTTCCTGTTCGTGGACTACAAGGGCGGCGCCGCCTTCGCGGACTGCATCAACCTCCCGCACACGGTGGGGCTGGTCACCGACCTGTCGCCGCACCTGGTGCGTCGGGCCCTGACGTCCCTCCGCGCCGAACTCCACTACCGGGAGCAGCTGCTCAACCGGAAGAAGGCAAAGGACCTGCTGGCATTGCAACGCGAAGCAGATCCGGACGCCCCGCCGTACCTCATCATCATCGTGGACGAATTCGCGGCCCTCGCCAACGACGTCCCCGAGTTCGTGGACGGCGTGGTGGACGTTGCGGCACGCGGGCGGTCCCTGGGCCTGCACCTGATCCTGGCAACCCAGCGTCCCGCCGGTGTCATCAAGGACAGCCTGCGGGCCAACACCAACCTCCGCGTGGCGCTGCGCATGGCCGACGAGGACGACGCCACCGACATCCTGGGCGTCCCCGACGCCGCCTACTTCGACCCCGGCATTCCCGGACGCGGCGCCGCGAAGACCGGACCGGGCCGGATCCAGGGATTCCAGACCGGCTACGCCGGCGGCTGGACCACGGACAAACCGCAGCGGCCCCAGATCGACATCGTTGAAATGGCCTTCGGATCCGGACCCAGCTGGGAACCGCCGGCACCGGAAAAACCGGCAGTGGCAGAACCTGCGGGGCCCAATGACATCGCGCGGATGACGACGAACATCGTCCGCGCCGCAGGTGCCCTGGGCATCCGGCCGCCGCGGAAGCCATGGCTGGATGAACTGGCCACGACCTACGACTTCTCCAAGCTGCCCAACCCGCGAACTGATGAACGGTTGCTGCTAGGCGTCGGCGACGACCCCGCCCGGCAGGACCAGCCCACGGTCTTCTACGAGCCGGACAAGGACGGCAACATGGCCATCTACGGAACGGGCGGTTCAGGAAAGTCGGCCGCCCTCCGCGGAATCGCCATCGCGGCGGCGGTGACGCCCCGGGGCGGCCCGGTCCATGTATACGGTATCGACTGCGGCTCGTCCGGGCTGAGCATGCTCGAAGAGCTCCCGCACGTGGGCGACGTCATCGACGGCGACGACGTGGAACGGGTTGGACGGCTGCTGCGCCTGCTGCGCGACATCGCCGAGCGGCGTTCCGCCCGCTTCGCCGAGGTCCGTGCGTCCACCATCGTGGAGTACCGCAAGCTGGCCAACCGGCCTGACGAAAAGCGCATCTTCGTCCTTGTGGACGGCATGTCCGCATTCCGGGAGGCCTACGAACACAGCAAGCTGTCCGGCCTGTGGGACATCTTCCTGCAGCTGGCCACCGACGGCCGCACCCTGGGCATCCACCTGGTGGTGACCGGCGACCGGCCCAACGCCGTGCCGGCATCACTGCTCGCCTCCATCCAGCGCCGGCTGGTGCTGCGCCTGTCCTCGGAGGACGACTACATTTCGATGGACGTGCCCCGTGACGTCCTGGGCGCCGGCTCACCGCCAGGCCGTGGGCTGCTGGACGGGCTGGAGGTCCAGCTGGCCGTGCTCGGCGGAAACTCCAACCTTGCGCTGCAGGCCCGCGAGGTGCACAAGCTCAGCGAGGCGATGCTGCGCCAAGGCCTGGACACCGCTCCCGGCATCGAGCGGCTCCCCGAACAGGTGGACCTGGACGTCCTGCCGGCCGGCGGCCCCGACCTGCCGGTCATCGGCGTCGACGACGAAACGCTGGAGCCCGCAGGGATCATGTCCCGGGGCCCGCTGCTGCTGGCAGGCCCTCCCGGCGCCGGACGCACCGTGGCATTGGTCACCCTGGCCTACGCCCTTCGCCGGTCCAACCCGGACACGGAGCTGATCTACGTCGGGTCCCGGCGCTCCGCCGTCGCCTCTCTGCCTCTGTGGAACCGCTCCGTGGTGGGTCCCGACGACCTCGCCGAGGTGGCGGAGGAACTGGTGGAGCATTCCTCCGGCAACCCGGGCAAACTGGCCATCTTCATCGAGGGGCTGACCGAATTCACCGACACCCTCGCAGAGTCCGGCGTGGCACAGCTGGTCACGGCCTCCGTCAAGGCGGACCAGTGGGTGGTGGGCGAGTCGGAAACTTCCACCTGGTCCTCGGCGTGGCAGCTCGCGCAGCCGTTCAAATCGGGCCGGCGGGGCCTGCTGCTCAACCCGGGCGACATCGAGGGGGACAGCCTGCTTAACACCTCACTGGGCCGGGTCAGCCCAGAGTTCATCCCCGGCCGGGGCTATGTGGTGGGACGCGGAAAGGCCCGCAAGATCCAGGTGGCGCTGCCGCCGGAGAACCGCGACTAGGAAGCCTTATACCCGTGGGGCCGCACAATCGATGGATTTGCGGCCCTCCGGCGTGTTGTAGAAGACTGCTTGGAAGACCAGAAAGCCGCAGACGGGGGACTGCGCGCACCGAAAGGTATGCATGAGCCCGTCCTCTCCGCTCCTCCGCGCTGTCTCGGCAACGGCATCGGCAGCAGTGCTGGCCGCCGCAGTTACCCTTGCTGGCGGTGCTGCACAGGCCGATTCCCCCGAGCCCACACATTCGGCAACGGCCACCACAGAACCCGGCTGCGGGGACGACTGCACATCGGACCCTGCTGCCACCCGGACCGTCGAGCCGCGGCCCACCAGGACGGCGAAACCCGAGGACGACAACTGGCAACCGGAGCCGCCGTCGGATACGCAGCCCGCAGCGCCCCAACCGGCAGCCCCGTCCCCGCCTGCCGCAGCTCCTGCAGCTCCCACTGCTTCCGTTGAACTGATGCCCGCCGAGCCGGCTGCTGAGCCAACCGAAACCGAAGCTGCAGCGGGTCCGTCCGCCACCGCCACCCCAAGTGCTGCACCGCCGTCGGGATCGAACCGGAACACCCCCGTCACCCGGTCCGCCAAGGCGAGCCAGGCGGCGGCCGTGTCACGTCCGGGTGCGGGCGCCGACGGCGCCAACCTTCCCGCCGTCGCCGCCGGCGTCCTCCTGGTGGGTGCGGGCGGCGGCGCCTTCGCCTGGTGGGGCAGGAACCGCCTCCGCTCGCACTGACACCTGCCCGGACACCCGGCGGGCGGTCGCGCCGGCCACAGGTCACAGCCCGGGGCAATGAGCGGATTTGCGGCCCCGGTTCCGGCTGTATAAGACTGCCGGGGAGACCAGAAAAGCCGCGGTGGGGGACTGCGCGCATCGAAAGGTAGCAATGACCCCGACTTCACCGGCCCTCCGCGTTATGTCCACCACCGCAACCGCAGCGGTCCTGGCCATCGCCCTCCTTTTCCTGGCAGGGCCCGCAGTTGCCGATTCCCCCGAGCCATCGCCTGCCACCACGCCGGAAACGGGCGCTCCGGCCGAAGACTGCGGCCTTGTGTGCCTGCCCATCCTTAACGGCGGCAGGCCGGAACCCACAGATGTTGAACACCCAGCGCATGCTCCGGCCGAAACCACGGCGCAGCCAGGGAACCCTGCCGCAGAAGCACCCGCCGGGCCCACACAACCGGCCGCATCACCGGCTGCTACTGCGCCGGCACCCGGACCTTCTGTGCGGGATCCAGCCGAAGAGGCGGCACCGGAAAGGGCCGGAGCAGAAACCGCAGCTGCGGGTACCGGCTCCGCCACGTCGGCCGGGCCCTCCGGCACGCCGGACTGGAATACTCGCCTCACCCGGTCCGCCACGGCAACTCAGGTGGCCGGCATAACCCCTGCAGCTGGCCCCGGTACCGGGGGTCCCGAGTTGCTTCCTATCGCAACCGGCACGTTGCTGGTGGGCGCGGGCGGTGCGGCGTTCATCTGGTGGGGCAGGACCCGCCTCCGGGCACACTAACCGGCGTCCTGTCGCACCCGTAAGGCAAGATAGGTCTGTGAGCACAGGACCAGGCCCCGCAGAAAAGACAGCCCCCAGGAACAGCAGCCCCGACAGCCCGGACGCCATCCCTTCCGACTCCCTCCGGGAGGAATATGAGAACCTGGCAGACCTCGTCCGGAAGTACCGGTTCGCGTACTACCAGGAAGACGCCCCCCTGGTATCGGACGCCGAATTCGACACGCTTTTCCGCCGCCTCGAGGAGATCGAGGCACTCCACCCGGAGCTGGTGTCCAACGATTCACCCACCCAGGAGGTGGGCGGCGAAGTGTCAGCCGCCTTCGCGGCCGTTGAACACCTGCAGCGCATGTACAGCCTCGAGGACGTCTTCTCCATCGACGAGCTCGAAGCCTGGCTGAACAGGGCGGAGGCCAGCATCGAAAAGCTCGGTGACGGTGCCGCCAGGGCCGCCTGGCTCACAGAGCTCAAAATCGACGGCCTGGCAGTCAACCTGCTGTACCGGGACGGGAAACTGGTGCGTGCCGCCACCCGCGGCGACGGAACAACCGGCGAGGACATCACGCACAACGTGCTCACCATCAAGGAGATCCCGCAGCAGCTGGACGGTGACGGCTTCCCTGCGGAGATGGAAGTCCGCGGCGAGGTCTTCATCCCGTCCAAGGAGTTCGCGGAATTCAACGAGGCGCTCATCGAAGCGGGCAAGGCGCCGCTGGCCAACCCGCGGAACGCCGCGGCCGGCTCGCTACGCCAGAAGGACCCCGCCGAAACGGCCAAGCGTCCGCTGAAGATGTTTGTCCACGGCATCGGTGCCCGCGAGGGGCTGGATGCCCGCAGCCAGTCCGAAACCTACCGCCTGCTGAAGGAGTGGGGCCTTCCTGTCAGCCCCTACTTCGAGGTGCTGGAGCGCCGGGAGGACGTCCTGGAATTCATCGAAAAGTACGGCGACCAGCGCCACAAACTGCTCCACGAGATTGACGGCATCGTCATCAAGGTGGACGATTTCGCCACCCAGCGGGCCCTCGGCTACACCACCCGCGTTCCGCGCTGGGCTGTCGCCTACAAGTACCCGCCGGAAGAAGTGCACACCAAGCTGCTGGACATCCAGGTCAACGTGGGGCGCACGGGCCGGGTGACGCCCTTCGGCATGATGGAGCCGGTCAAGGTGGCCGGCTCCACGGTGGAGATGGCCACGCTGCACAACCAGGATGTGGTCAGGGCCAAAGGCGTGAAGATCGGCGACATCGTCATCCTGCGCAAGGCAGGCGACGTCATTCCGGAAATCGTGGGCCCGGTCCTGGCCCTGCGCGACCAGCAGGATCCGCCGGTGCGGGATTTCGTGATGCCTGCCGAATGCCCCTCCTGCGGCACCCCGCTGGCGCCCGCCAAGGAGGGCGACGTGGATATCCGCTGCCCCAACGCAAAGTCCTGCCCCTCCCAGCTTCGGGAGCGCGTGTTCCACCTGGCCGGCCGTGGCGCCTTCGACATCGAGGCACTGGGCTGGGAGGCCGCCATCGCGCTGACGCAGCCCGCCGAGCCGGAGGTTCCGCCGCTCACCTCCGAGGCTGGCCTGTTCGACCTGGCCCCAGAGGACCTGGCCGGTGTTCGGATCCGGCGCGAGAAACGGTCCAAGGGCGCAGGGACCGGAGACTACGAACTGGTTCCCTACTTCTACAGCAAGGGCACGGCAAAGTCGCCGTCAAAGCCCACGGCCACCACCGAGAAGCTGTTCAAGGAACTGGAGAAGGCCAAGGCGCAGCCGCTCTGGCGCGTCCTGGTGGCACTGTCCATCCGGCATGTCGGCCCGCGGGCATCACGGGCACTCGCGCAGGCCTTCGGCAGCATGGCCGCCATCCGGGCTGCCTCCGAGGAAGACCTCGCCCACGTGGACGGCGTGGGACCCACGATCGCCGCCGCACTTAAGGAATGGTTCGCGGAGGACTGGCACCGGGACATCGTCGACCGCTGGGCGGCGGCAGGCGTCCGGATGGCTGACGAACGGGACGAATCCACGCCACGGACCCTCGAGGGACTCACGGTGGTGGTTACCGGGTCGCTGCCCAACTTCAGCCGGGATGAGGCAAAGGAAGCAATCCTGGTCAGGGGCGGCAAGGCCGCAGGCTCGGTCTCCAAGAACACCAGCTTCGTGGTGGCCGGCGAAAGCGCAGGAACCAAGCTGGACAAGGCCGTCCAGCTTGGCATTCCAGTGCTTGACGAGGACCGCTTCCGCCAGCTGCTGGACGGTGGCCCCGAGGCGCTGGCCGGGCAAGCGGCAGAGACAGAAACCGACGAACATGCCGTGGAGGAAACCGTATGACCGGCGCACCAGGCACAGCAGACAAGACCATCCTGGACGCGCTGCTCGCCGTTGCCAGGGAAGCGGCGGCGGCCGGGGCGGAGGTGCTGGCCACCAGGACCCGGGACGCCTTGGATCCCAGCAACAAGGGCGAGGCCGGTGACTGGGTGACCGCCTTTGACGTCGCTGCCGAGAACGCCGTCCGCGGGGTCATCGCCACGGCCCGCCCGAACGACACCATCACGGGAGAAGAACACGGAACCACCCGGCCCCAGGCACCCAGCGGCTACCGCTGGTCCATCGACCCGCTGGATGGCACCACCAACTTCATCCGCAATATCGTCTATTACGGCACGTCGGTTGCTGTAGCGGACGCGGATGGCGTATGGCTGGCCGGCGTGGTTCACGCCCCTGCACTGGGCCGCGTTTATTACGCGTCCCGCGGCCAGGGCGCCTGGCTGGAGGAAAACGGGACGCTTACGCGGCTCGAAGGGCCGGTTCCGGGACGCAAGGGGCAAATCCTGGCCACCGGGTTCAACTACGACCCCCAGGTCCGTTCCGAGCAGGCCGAGCAGTTTGCCGAACTGCTGAAGGATTTCGCGGATGTCCGCAGGCTCGGGTCCGCTGCGCTGGACCTGTGCCTGGTGGCGGACGGCACGCACGACGCCTTCGGTGAGCGGGGGCTCAACGAGCACGATTTCTCGGCCGGGGCGCTGATCGCGGAGGAAGCCGGCTGCTGGGTCCGCCGGCCGCGGCTCACCAGCCCGCTCGACGGTGGCCCAGGCGACCGGGAACGGCTGGACGCGTGGACCTGCGCGGCGAGCCTTGAGCTGTCCGGTAAATTCCCGCTCTGACGCCGGCCTGGTGTCCGCATGAGCAGCGAGCCGGCGCCGGGTGATAGTTCAGTCACGGAAACCCCGGTTTCGCCCGCTCCTGCCGGCTGGAAGCACTACCATTGTTCGGTGCAACCGCCAGTAACAGTCCGGCCCGCCGACGAAACAGACTTCGACGCCGTTGCCCGCATCACCAGGGATTCCTACCTGGCGGCCGGGTACTTTGACGACGCCGGCCATCCCTACATGCGCAAGGTCCAGGACGTTGCCCTGCGGGCCGGCCAGGCCACCGTCTGGGTGGCAGAACGGGCCGGGGATGTGCTCGGTTCGGTCACGCTGGCCCTCGCCGGCGAGCCCTACGCGGACATTGCCCTGCCCGACGAGCTCGAGTTCCGCATGCTGGTGGTGGACCCGGCCGCGCAGCGCACCGGGGCAGGCAAGGCCATGCTGGCGGCCATCCTTGAGCATGCCAAGGCCCTGGACGGGATCAATGCTGTATCGCTGACCACTGGGAGCACGTGGGAAAGCGCCCGTGGACTGTACGACAAGACCGGCTTCGCACGGGTCCCGGAACGGGACTGGTTCGTGCCCGGAACTGACATAAAACTGCTGGTTTACCGGCTGGACCTGTAGCCGCCCTAAAGTGGTGCCGACCCACTCCAGCTTCGAAAGGCCCCACCATGCGCAAAACCTTCGGCACCGGCTCCGTCTGGGAACAGTCGCTCGGCTACTCCCGCGCCGTCCAGGTGGACAACACCCTGTACATTTCGGCCACCGCTGCCAGCGGCGATGAGGGCATCGTGGGCGGTGACTTCTACACCCAGACCCAGTACATCCTGCAGAAGCTTGGCAAGGTCCTGGCCGATGCCGGTTTCAGCTTCGAGGACGTTGTGCAGTCCAAGCTGTACCTGACGGACATCAGCAAGTGGGAAGAGGCGGGCCGCGCGCACGGTGAGGTGTTCGGCGACATCCGTCCCACCCTGTCGCTGGTGCACGTGCTGCCGTTTTTGGACCCAGAGATGCTCGTCGAGATCGAGCTCGTTGCGCAGAAGAGCACCAGCTAGCAGAGGTGATGCCTTAGGGCGTGGCGGGCACGCCGTAGCGGTGCTCCGGCCTGCCCGTGCTCCCGTACCGCAGCTGGATGTCGACGGCGCCGTCGTCCGCCAGGGAAGAAAGGTAGCGCTGCGCCGTTGCCCGGGACACCCCCACCCGGCTGGCCACTTCGGCGGCCGAATACTGCTCGCCGGGAACCAGCGATTCCAGTACCGCGGCTTCCGTCGCTGAGCGGGGCTTCGCCGACGGGCTGGCGTCCCCCGGGATCAGCGACCTTTTGGCGCGCTCCACCGAGTCCTGGTCAAGGGCCCCGGGCTGGGAAAGCAGGCGCCGGTACCGGGCATAGCTCCGCAGCTGCTGCGACAGGGCGTCCGCCGTGAATGGCTTCAGCAGGTATCCCAGTGCCCCGCGGCGGAAGGCCGTCCGGACTGACGGGGCGTCCGAGGCTGCGCTGAGCATGACGGTATCGACGTCCAGCTGCTGGAGCAGGTCAAGGCCTGAAGCGTCCGGCAGGTAAACGTCCAGCAGCACCAGGTCGGGCCGCAGGCTGTGGATCGCCTGCAGCGCCAGCGAGGCCGTGCCCACCGGCGCCAATGCCAGGAAGCCCGCCACCGAGTCAACGTAGGCGGCATGGAGCTTGGCCACGTGGAAGTCGTCGTCCACGATCAGGACCCGGAAATCCTCAGCCATCGTTGTCCTTTCCCCGTGGGTTCAATTGTGGCGTCATCGCACCGCGGGCAACGGTCCTTCCCGCAGTGGTACGCGGCAGCGTGGCCATGAAAACCGCTCCCGGTCCACCCGGCCTGCCCTGGTCCAGCACTGTCACGTCCCCGCCGCGGCGCCGGGCCAGCTGCCGGGCAAGCGCCAGCCCGAAGCCCTGGCCGCCACCGGCACGCACGGGACCGGTGGCGGTAGTGAAACCTTCGGCGAAGACCTGCTCGGCGTCCGTCCCCTCAGCCAGCCCGTCGCCCGAGTCCGCCACCACTACGTGGAGGGTGCCGCCGTCGTCGTCCGGCTCATCCAGTACCTCCAGCTCGACCCAGCGTTCTGCGGCTGAACCCGCCACCGCGGCGTTGACCGCGTTGTCGATCAGGTTGCCCAGCACCGTGGTGACGTCCTGCGCGTCGGTGACCTGCCCGCGGACCAAAGTCTCGGGCCCAATGCGGAGGGTGACGCCGCGTTCGTCGGCCTCCACGCCCTTGGCACCCACGAACGCCTGCAGGTACGGGTCCTGGAGCAGTTCCGCCTGCTCAACCGGGAACTTCAGGGGGCCGGTGGCAGCCAGCTGCGCCAGGTACTCGCGGGCCTGCCGGTGCTGGCCGATGCTCATGAACCCCGCCAGTGTGTGCAACTGGTTGGCGAACTCGTGGCGCTGGGCACGCAATGCTGTTGACATGGTGCCCACGGCATCCAGCTGGCGGGTGAGCTCCTGCAGCTCCGTGCGGTCGCGGAGCATCACCACCCAGCCCAGGTCCTCCCGCCGGTGCAGGGCCTTGCGGGCGTTGGCAACCAGCACCCGGCCGCCCGCAACGAGTTCCAGGGCGTCGCCTCCGGTACCGGGCCTGGTCAGCGACTTCAACTGGTCCGGCACCGGGGCGTCCTCCCAGCGCTCGCCGGTCAGGTCAGGGAGGTTGAGCAGGCGTTGCGCGGCTGCGTTGAACACGCTGATCCGGCCGTCGGCACTCACGCCGATGACGCCGTCGTCCACGCCCTGCAGTACCGCCACCTGGTCATGGACCAGCGTGCTGATCTCCTCCGGCTCCAGGCCGAGCGTCAGCCGCTGCAGCCGGCGGCGCAGCAGGAAGGAGCCCAGCACGCCGGCCAGCAGGGCTCCTGCTGCCGTTCCTGCAACGGGCCCGATGTCGCGGGCCACGCTCTGGCCCACCGTCTCCATCGAATACCCCACGCTCACCTCGCCCACCACGGTGTTGCTGCCGGGGGCGTACACCGGCACCTTGGCACCCGCGGAGGGGCCCAGCGTCCCGGTGTTCCGGGTGGTGACCTCCTGCCCGGCCAGGGCCTCCGTGGGGTCAGTGCTCACCTTTTCGCCGAGCCGCCCGGGATCCGGATGCGCCAGCCGGAGGCCGGTTTCGTCGGTGATCACAACGAAGAGCGCACCGGTCCGGGTCCGTGCGGCCTCGGCTGCCTGCATCAGGGGACCGGCTGCGAGTTCGGACGGCGGGGGAGTGCCCTCCCTTTCGCTGATGGCGAGCACGTCCGCCCGCACGGAGGGGTCCGAGGCGACGGTCCGGGCGAGGGTCAGTGCCTGGTTCTCGGCCTCACTGCCCACCCTGCCATAAGTAAGCCAGGCATGGACGGCAGCGCTCAGCAGGACCACCAGCAGCACCACGGCCAGCTGCAGCAGCAGGGTCTGCGTGGAGAACCGCAGCGGCGGCCGGGAGGCGGAACGCTGCATGGTCCTCCTTGATACGTGTCCTGCCTGCTGCCGGGGAGCGGTCGGAACTGCGGCAGAATCCTGTGAGCAGAATGAGCAAAATGCTCCCAATAAGCAGTATGCCAATCAATTGAGCCAAAGGCACTGCCGTGACGGCCGCCACCCTACAGTCTGTAGCACGCATCACAACGCTGTGGTGCCGTTCACAAGAAGGAGCCGGCTGTGCTGGTAATACTTGGATTCGCCATGATCGCGGTATTCATGGTGCTGATCATGACGAAGAAGTTGACGCCAGTGCTGGCGCTGATCATCGTCCCCACCGTTTTCGGACTTTTCGCCGGTGCCGGCCTGGGCATCGGGGACATGGTCCTGGATTCCATGAAGTCCATGACCTCCACCGCCGCGCTGCTGATGTTCGCCATCATCTACTTCGGGCTGATGATCGACGTCGGGCTGTTTGACCCGCTGGTGAAGTTCATCCTCCGCAAGCTGGGCAATGATCCCGCCAAGGTCGTCCTGGGCACCGCCCTGCTGGCAGCCGCCGTGTCCCTCGACGGCGACGGCTCCACCACATTCATCCTCACCACGGCAGCCATGCTGCCCATCTACCTGCGGCTCAAGATGAGCCCGGTGGTCCTCACCTGCGTGGCCGGCCTTGCCAACGGCACCATGAACATCGTTCCGTGGGGCGGCCCCACCGCCCGCGCCGCCACCGCGCTGGAAATCGACGTCAACGACGTCTTCGTCCCCATGCTTCCGTCACTGATCGCCGGCATTGCCGTGGTCCTCGCCTTCGCTTGGCTCCTCGGCCTGCAGGAGCGCAACCGGCTCCGCGCCACCCAGCCTGAAATCTGGGGTGTCCCGGATACTGCCGAGAACTTCGACGGCGGCGCTTCCGCCGGCTCTGCGGGCGGCGGTTTCGGAACCGGCCGCGGACGCACGGGGGGCAACTCCGGCGGAGCAGCCCCCGCCGCCGGCGGTCTCTCCCCCGAGGGTTCGTCCGTTGCAGTGCTGGACCGTCCCGAAGGCCTGGTGGACGACAGCGACACGGCCATGGCCGACACCGCCCTGGACCCCAACCGCAGCACCCTGCGCCCCAAGCTGTTCTGGTTCAACCTGGCCCTCACGGTGGCCGTCATGGGCATGCTCATCGCCGACCTCGTCCCGCTGCCGTACGTCTTCATGGTGGGCTCCGCCGTCGCGCTGCTGGTGAACTTCCCCAAGGTCAAGGACCAGGGCACCCAGCTGGTGGCCCACGCTCCGTCCATCGTCGCCGTAGTCAGCATGGTCATGGCGGCCTCCGTCCTCACCGGCGTGCTGACCGGCACCGGCATGGTGGAAGCCATGTCCGCCTGGCTGGTGCAAATCATCCCGTCCAGCATGGGCCCGTTCATGGCCGTCATCACCGGCGTCCTCAGCATCCCCATGACGTTCTTCATGAGCAATGACGCCTTCTACTTCGGCGTGCTGCCGGTCCTGAGTGAGACCGCCGCACACTATGGCATCAGCGCCGCCGAAATGGCCCGCGCCTCCATCACCGGCCAGCCGTTCCACATGCAGAGCCCGCTGGTTCCGGCCATCCTGCTGCTGGTGTCCCTGGCCAAGGTGGACCTGGGCGACCACCACAAGAAGGTGCTGTGGCGCAGCGCCGTGGTGTCCCTGGTCATGCTGGGAATCGGCATGCTGACCGGAGCCATCGGTATCGGTTAGTCTGTAGCTGCCGCGGTGCTGTTCCTTGTGGGCGGTACCCCGGCATGAAGGTGCCCGTCTGACGCCCGCTGGGGGTCGTCAGACGGGCATCATCGTTTCCCCACTAGAATGGATCGGAAACCAATCCGAACTTTGCAGGGGAGATCCATGGCTGCGATCAACCGTGACGACGTTGCGCATCTCGCGCGGCTCGCTCACATCGAGATGAGTGCTCATGAGCTGGACAGGATGGCCGGAGAACTCGCCGTCATCGTTGATGCGATCAAGTCGGTCAGTGAAGCCGCCGGAGACGACGTGCCGGCCACGTCCCACCCCATCCCGCTGAGCAACGTTTTCCGCGAGGACGTTGTGGGCCACACCTTCACGGCGGAACAGGCACTCTCCGGTGCCCCGGATTCCGACGACAACCGTTTCAAGGTTCCGGCAATCCTGGATGAGGACTAAACAATGACTGAACAGAACACCAGCGCCGCCGTCCTGATCCGGCTCTCCGCCGCACAGCTCGCCGACAAGCTGCGCGCCCGCGAAGTTACCGCCGTCGAGGTCGTCCAGGCGTACCTGGACCGGATCGCCGAAGTGGACGGCGGCGAACGCGGCGTCAACGCGTACCTGCACATCAACGCCGAGGAAGCGCTCGCCGTCGCGGCCGAAGTGGATGCCATCCGTGCCGGCGGCGGCCCGGAGGCCGAGGCCCTTCATTACCTGGCCGGCGTGCCCATCGCGGTCAAGGACCTCATCGTCACCATCGGCCAGCCCACCACGGCGGGCTCCAAG
Source organism: Arthrobacter sp. K4-10C (assembly GCF_059090085.1). Lineage (NCBI taxonomy): Bacteria > Bacillati > Actinomycetota > Actinomycetes > Micrococcales > Micrococcaceae > Arthrobacter > Arthrobacter sp. K4-10C. The sequence continues at coordinate 225,808 of NZ_JBNHFI010000002.1, forward strand.
ATCCTCCAGGGCTGGCACAGCCCGTACGACGCCACCGTCGTGGAGCGCCTGCGCGCTGCGAAGATGCCCATCCTGGGCAAGACCAACCTGGACGAATTCGCCATGGGCTCCTCCACGGAGCACTCGGCCTACGGCCCCACCCGCAACCCTTGGGACCTGGACCGCATCCCCGGCGGCTCCGGCGGTGGCTCCGCTGCCGCCGTCGCCGCCTTCGAGGCACCGCTGGCCCTCGGCACGGACACCGGTGGATCCATCCGCCAGCCCGGCGCCGTCACCGGGACGGTGGGCGTCAAGCCCACCTACGGCAGCGTCTCCCGCTACGGTGCCATCGCCATGGCCTCCTCGCTGGACCAGATCGGCCCGGTCTCCCGGACCGTCCTGGACTCGGCTCTCCTGCACCAGGTCATCGGTGGGCACGACTCCCGCGATTCCACCTCGTTGCCCGACCCGCTGGCCGACCTTGTTGCCGCCGCGAAGACCGGCAACGTCGAAGGGCTGCGGATCGGCATCATCAAGGAACTCCACGGCGAGGGCTACCAGGCCGGTGTTGAGAACCGCTTCAACGATTCCCTGGCGCTGCTGCGTGAAGCGGGAGCGGAAATCGTCGAGGTTTCCTGCCCCAACTTCCAGTACGCCCTGGGTGCCTACTACCTCATCATGCCCTCCGAGGCGTCCTCCAACCTCGCAAAGTTCGACGGCGTCCGCTACGGCCTGCGCGTCCTGCCCGAGGACGGTCCCATGACCATCGAACGCGTCATGGGTGCCACCCGCGCTGCAGGCTTCGGCGACGAGGTCAAGCGCCGCATCATCCTGGGCACCTACGCCTTGAGCGCCGGCTACTACGACGCCTACTACGGCTCGGCGCAGAAGGTCCGCACCCTGGTGCAGCGGGACTTCGACGCCGCGTTCACCGTGGCGGACGTCCTGATTTCCCCCACGGCACCCACCACTGCCTTCCGCCTTGGAGAGAAGCTGGACGACCCGCTGGCCATGTACCTGAACGACGTCGCCACCATCCCGGCCAACCTGGCCGGCGTTCCCGGGCTGTCCCTGCCCGGGGGACTGGCGGACGAGGACGGACTGCCCGTAGGCATCCAGCTGCTCGCACCCGCCCGGGAGGATGCCCGCCTGTACCGCGTGGGCGCCGTCCTGGAATCCCTGCTCGAGGCCAAGTGGGGCGGTCCGCTGCTTGCCCACGCCCCCGACCTTGCCGGTAGCGCGGCCCTCGAAACCCAGGAGGCAAAATAATGACCACTGACGCAATCCTCAGCTTCGACGAGGCCATGGAGAAGTACGATCCCGTCCTGGGGTTCGAGGTCCACGTGGAGCTCAACACCAAGACCAAGATGTTCTCCTCCGCGCCCAACGTCTTCGGTGACGAGCCCAACACCAACGTCAACGAGGTGGACCTCGGCATGCCGGGCGTCCTGCCGGTAGTGAACAAGACGGCCGTGGAGTCCTCCATCAAGATCGGCCTGGCCCTCAACTGCAAGATTGCCGAGAGCTGCCGCTTCGCCCGGAAGAACTACTTCTACCCGGACACTCCCAAGAACTTCCAGACCTCGCAGTACGACGAACCCATCGCCTACGACGGCTACCTGGACGTCGAACTGGAGGACGGAACCGTGTTCCGCGTGGAGATCGAGCGCGCGCACATGGAAGAGGACGCCGGCAAGCTGACCCACATGGGCGGGGCGACCGGCCGCATCCAGGGCGCCGACTTCTCGCTGGTGGACTACAACCGTGCGGGAGTGCCGCTGGTGGAGATCGTCACCAAGCCGATCCAGGGTGCCGGTTCCCGCGCTCCCGAGCTCGCCAAGGCCTATGTCGCGGCGGTCCGGGAGATCGTGAAGAACCTCGGCGTCTCCGACGCGCGGATGGAACGCGGCAACGTGCGCTGCGACGCCAACGTCTCGCTCCGCCCGCACGGCCGCGAACGTTTTGGCATCCGCTCCGAAACGAAGAACGTGAACTCGCTGCGCGCCGTCGAACACGCCGTCCGCTACGAGATCCAGCGCCACGCCGCCGTCCTGGACTCCGGTGAACCGGTCATCCAGGAAACCCGGCACTGGCATGAGGACACCCGCACCACCACGTCCGGCCGTGCCAAGTCCGATGCCGACGACTACCGCTACTTCCCGGAGCCGGACCTGGTTCCCGTGGTCGCCTCCCGCGAATGGGTGGAGGAGCTCCGCGCCACCCTGCCCGAGCCGCCGGCCGAGCGCCGCAAGCGGCTCAAGGCCAGCTGGGGCTATTCCGACCTCGAATTCCGCGACGTGGTGAACGCCGGCGTCCTGGATGAGATCGAGGAGACCATAGCCGCCGGCGCCAGCGCTTCCGTGGCACGCAAGTGGTGGATGGGTGAGATCGTGGGCCGTGCCAAGGCTGCCGACGTGGACCCCGGCCAGCTGGGTGTCCAGCCGGCCACCATCGTGGAGCTTGCCCGGATGGTGGAGGACGGCAAGATCAACAACAAGATGGCGTCGCAGGTGCTGGACGGCGTGCTCGCCGGTGAGGGCACCCCGGCGGAAATCGTCGAAAAGCGCGGCCTCGCCGTCGTGTCCGACGACGGCCCCCTGCTGGAAGCCATCGACGCCGCCCTCGCTGCGCAGCCCGACGTCGCCGACAAGATCCGCGGTGGCAAGGTCCAGGCTATCGGCGCCATCGTGGGCGGCGTCATGAAGGCCACCCGCGGGCAGGCCGACGCGGGCCGCGTCCGTGAACTGATCCTTGAGAAGCTGGGCGTCACCGTCTAGCCCGCCGTCTGGTCCCTGGCACCCAACTGGGTCGCAGCTAATGTCGTTTTGAACGCCCATAACGACATCTGCTGCGACCCAGTTGGGCTTTAAGTACTCAGGTGGTGGTGCTCCAAAAGTACCCGTGTGCACCGGTGCATCGTCCGCTTACACTGGAGCGCACGGAGGCCGCCGCCGCAGGCTCCCCCGTGAGCCACGCGAAAGGGACCGCGATGCCACTGCAGCACCAGCCAGGGATCCGCAAGGCCTTCCTCGCGGGGGCTATAGCCCTCGCAATGACAGGGACGGGGACGGCCCTCGCGTGGTCCGCGGACCCGCCGTCGCCCTCGCAGTCGGCCCCAGGCCAACAGGACAAGCCCGCCAAATCAGCCAAGCAGGCCAAACTGGACAAGCCGGCCAAACCAGACAAGCCGGCCAAACCAGACAAGGCCCAGCGTCCCCAGCTGCTGCACAGTGAAAGCGTGGTCAAGAAAGCGGACGGCACGTTCCAGACGGTCCTTGAACAGCGCGGCACCGTGGAGGCCGTCAGCCCCAGCTCAATCACCTTGAGGAGCGAGGACGGCCACACCCAGGCGTACACGGTCAACGCCGAAACGAAGATCACCAGGATCCCGGGTCCGGCGGCGGACGGGGCCCCGCCAACGGGCGACGGCGGCAAGCGGCTGCGGCCCGCAGATGGAACCATTGCGGACATCACCGCCGGTGAAGTTGTCCGGATCTCCGGGGTGAAGAACGGCGGCCAGGCCACCGCCGAGCGGATCGCCGAGGGCGCCGGGGACGTGCCCGGGCTCGGGCTGGGCCGCGGAAACGGACACGGCAAGGGCCACGGCAGGGACAAGTAGGCAAAACTCAGCGCCGGTCAACCAGGCCCGCCATGATCTCCTGCAAAGCCTCACAGACGATCATCACCGAACGGCGCTTCAAGTTCTCGGGCCTGGCCAGCAGGTCGATCCGCCGCCGGGTACTGATGCCTTCGAGCGGCCGCAGCACGATGTCCGGATTCAGGACCGGTCCGGCCGTGTACCTGGGCAGTAGCCCAACCACGCCGCCGGCAGCCACCAGGGCCGCCACGGTGGAGTAGTCATTGATGCGGTGGACGATGTTCAGTTCACGGCTGGACACGGCGGCGACGGCGGACAGCACGTCCGCGGGGGAGTATCCCGCGTGGCTGGTCACCCAGGCTTCACCGGCGACGTCGGCCACGGCCAGTGCCCGCTTCCGCGCCAGCAGGTGTGTTGCCGGCAGCGCCACATCCAGCGGCTCATGCGCGAGCGGTATCACGGTGACCCGCTCCGCCGGCCATCCCGGGCTGTGGTCCATGCGGTGCGCCAGCACCAGGTCGTACCGCGCGGTCAGGCCGGGGAAGTCCTGCTGGGCCACGTCCTCGTCGGACAGTTCAACCCGCGGCTGGTCCGGTGCGTCCAGCATCCTGGCCAGCGGAGCGAAAACAGCCTGCCCGGCGCTGTGGAAACCGCTCAGGGTCACCCGCCCTGCGGCCGAACCGTGGTAGCTGCCGATCGCGCTTTTGGCATCGGCCAGGGCGCTGACGACGGCGGCGCCTGCGTCCGCGAGAACCTGACCTGCCTCGGTGAGCACCAGGTTCCGGCCCTCCTTGCGTGTCAGGGGTACCTCCACCGTGCGCTGCAGCAGGGCCAGTTGCTGGGAGACGGCGGACGGGGTGACCATGAGGGTGTCCGCCACCGCCTTGACGCTGCCCAGTGCCCCGAGTTCGCGGAGGATTTCGAGCTGGTGGATCTCCATCTACCCAGTCTATGCATTAGTAACTGCTACATCGTGGATTGAGGGAATCACTGTTGTGCTAAACCGTTACCCGCGTTGTAATGGGGAGGGCAAGACTGCCAAAGACGTGACAACCAAGAGTAAGGAAGCCGATGAAGGCTCTCTATAAGGCCGGGCCGCAGGCCGGATTCGAACTGGTGGACCGTCCGGAGCCCGCGGTGGGCCCGGCCGACGTCAAGATCCGCGTCATGACCACCGGGATCTGCGGCACCGACCTTCACATCCAGTCCTGGGACTCCTGGGCGCAGGGGATCATCGAGGCTCCCCTGATAGCCGGCCACGAGTTCTATGGCGAAGTGGTGGAGGCCGGCGGGCACGTCCGCGACGTGAAAGTGGGCGACCGGGTGTCCGGCGAGGGGCACGTGGTCTGCGGCATCTGCCGTAACTGCCGTGCAGGCCGCCGCCAGATGTGCATCCACACTGTCAGCGTGGGCGTGCAGCGGGACGGGGCCTTCGCCGAGTACGTTGTGATCCCGGAAACCAACGTCTGGGTCCACCACGATCCGTCGGTCACGCCCGAACTCGGTGCCATCTTCGATCCCTTTGGCAACGCGGTGCACACCGCCCTGAGCTTTCCGCTGGTGGGCGAGGACGTGCTGATTACCGGGGCCGGTCCCATCGGGCTGATGGCGATCGCCGTCGCCCGCCACGCCGGGGCCCGCAAGATCGCCATCACAGACGTGTCCCGTCCCCGGCTGGACTTGGCCGGCCAGCTTGGCGCGGACCTGGCCATCGACGTCTCCACCACCCGCGTCCGCGACGCCCAGCGGGAACTGGGCATGCGTGAAGGGTTCGACATCGGGATGGAGATGTCCGGCCACCCCTCGGCGCTGCCCGAAATGATCGACAACATGAACCACGGCGGCCGGATTGCCATGCTGGGCCTGCCCAGCCAGGACATCACCATCGACTGGGGGAAGGTGGTCACCCACATGCTCACTCTCAAGGGGATCTACGGGCGCGAGATGTACGAAACATGGTACGCCATGAGCGCCATGCTCTCATCCAACCCGGTGCTCCACGCGGGCATCTCCGCAGTGGTCACGGACACGCTGCCCGCCACGGAGTGGGAAAAGGCCTTCGACCTCGCCCGCAGCGGCACCGGCGGCAAAGTTGTCCTCGACTGGACCCGACTCTAAGGAACCCCATGTACACCGCAATCAAGGACCAGTTGCAGGCCGAGCTGGAGGACATCCGCACCGCCGGGCTCTACAAGACCGAACGCAGCATCACATCGCCCCAATCAAGCCACATCACCGCCGGCCGGATCGGCTCACCCGGTGCCGGGGTCCTGAACTTCTGCGCCAACAACTACCTTGGCCTGGCAGACCACCCGGAGATTATCAGCGCAGCGAAGGCCGCGATGGATGAGCGGGGCTTCGGCATGGCCAGCGTCCGGTTCATCTGCGGCACCCAGGACCTGCACCTGGAACTTGAAGCCAGGGTCTCCCGCTTCCTCGGCACGGAGGACACCATCCTCTTCTCCAGCTGCTTCGACGCCAATGGCGGGGTGTTCGAGTCCCTCTTCGGCCCGGAGGACGCCATCATCTCCGACGCCCTCAACCACGCCTCCATCATCGACGGCATCCGCCTGTGCAAGGCGCAGCGGTACAGGTACGCGAACCAGGACATGGCGGACCTGGAGGCCAAACTCGTAGCGGCATCGACGCAGGACAAGCCCGCCCGCCGGAAGATCATCGTCACCGACGGCGTGTTCTCCATGGACGGCTACCTGGCCCCGCTCCAGGCCATCTGCGACCTCGCCGAACAGTACGGCGCGCTGGTGATGGTGGACGACTCCCATGCCGTCGGCTTCATGGGCAGCACTGGAGCCGGCACCCCGGAACACGCCGGGGTGTCGGACCGGGTGGATATCTACACCGGGACTTTCGGCAAGGCCCTGGGCGGCGCGTCCGGCGGCTATGTCTCCGGCCGTGCCGAAATTGTCGCGATGCTCCGGCAGAAGGCCCGGCCGTACCTCTTTTCCAACTCGCTGGCCCCGGCCATCGTGGCCGCCACCCTCAAGGCCTTGGACCTGGTGGAGAATTCAGCGGACCTGCGGCGGCAGCTTTTCGACAATGCGGCACTGTTCCGCCGCCGGATGACGGAGGAAGGCTTTGACCTCCTTCCGGGCGAACACGCCATTGTCCCGGTTATGTTCGGCGACGCGGTGATGGCCGCCAAGGTGGCAGACCGCATGCTGCAGCACGGCGTCTTCGTTACTGCCTTCAGTTTTCCGGTGGTCCCGCGGGGAGCAGCGCGCATCAGGGTGCAACTTTCGGCTGCGCATTCCGCCGACGACGTCGAAGCGTGCGTCCGTGCCTTCGTCGCCAGCCGTGCCGGGGCGGGAGCCTGACCCTGCGCGGCTGGGGCGGCAACTCTGCAAGGATGGACGCATGGCAGCACATTACGATGTCCTGATTGTCGGCGGCGGCATTGCCGGATTGTCCCTGGCGTCCGCGCTGGCGGGCAAATGCAGAGTTGCGCTGGTGGAGGCCGAGCAGGAGCTTGCCTACCACACGTCCTCCCGCTCCGCCCGCCAGCTGATCCCCAGCTTTGGCCCGCCCGTGGTCCAGGAGCTGACAGCCAGGACACTTGAGCTGATCGCCGCCCGGGACGCCGAACTGCCCGAACCGGTCCTGACGCCCCGGAGCTTCATGCTGATCGGCAGCGAGGCCGGGGTGGCGGCGGAAGCAAGCGGTTCCATGCGTCCCATAACCCACGCCGAGGCGCTGGAACTTTGCCCTGCACTGGTCCCGGATTCGTTCTCCGCGGCGGGCCTGGACACAGGGTCGTTCGGTTCCAATGCCCCCTTGCTGCTGGAGGACCACCGGCAGCGGGCAGTGGCCGGCGGAGCGGACATCTTTACCGGGGCCAAGGTCCATTCCGCGCAGCGGCTCGGGTCCGGCTGGGAGGTCGGCGCGGGCACGGAAGCCTTCCAGGCAGCCGTCCTGGTTAACGCGGCCGGTGCCTGGGCCGATGAACTCGCCGTCATCAGCGGGGTGGAAAAGCTGGGATTGCAGCCGTACAGGCGCACCGCGGCGATTGCCGCCGTCGAGCATCCCCTGCCGGAACACAGCCCTATGGTGGCTGCCGCGGACCACACGTTCTACTTTCGTCGCGAAGGCAATGACGTCCTGATCTCGCCGTCGGAGGCCGTGCCCAGCGGGCCCGAAGATGCCAGGCCGCGGGCAGGCGACGTCGAGCGCCTTGTGGAGCGGCTGAATACCGTCACCACGCTCGGCATCACGGAGGTGCGCAAGGCATGGACTGGTCTTCGCACCGAAGCTGCCGACGGTGTCCCGGTGGCGGGATTCGACGCCGAGGCACCAGGCTTCTACTGGCTCGCAGGACAAGGCGGCTACGGTTTCCAGACGTCCTCCGCCATGGCGGAGCTGGCTGCCGGGCAGATCCTGGCCGGCCAGCGCGCGACAGGCGGGTACAGTCCGGAATCCCGGACAGCACAGGCGCTGGCGGCAACGCGCTGGTCCATCCGGCGCTGAAGAATGGTTGCATGAGCACCCTGATCACCAACATCGCCGAGCTGATGACCCAGGACCTGGAACACCGGGTCCTGAAAGACGCCGCGGTGGTGGTCGAGGGTGAGCGGATCGCCTGGATCGGGGCCGCTGCCGATGCGCCGGCAGCGGACGACGCCGTTGACGCAGGCGGTCGGGCCGTACTTCCAGGCTGGGTCGATTCCCATACCCACCTGCTGTTCGCCGGCGACCGGACGGCCGAGTTCGAGGCGCGCATGGCGGGTGAGCAGTACGCCGCCGGCGGCATCGCGGTGACTATGGATGCCACCCGCAGCACCTCCGACTACGATCTCACCCGCCTGGCGCTCGGCCGGGTTGCGGAAGCGGTCTCGCAGGGAACAACCTACCTGGAAACAAAAACCGGCTACGGGCTGGACGTGGAGCACGAGGCGCGCAGTGCCCGCATCGCCTCCACCGCCGCCGACCAGGTGACCTACCTCGGCGCCCACCTGGTACCCGCCGGCCAGGATCCGGACGCCTACACGGACCTGGTCTGCGGGCCCATGCTGGCCGCGGTCCGTCCCTACGCGCAGTGGGCTGACGTGTTTTGCGAGGAGGGAGCCTTTTCCGAGGAACAGTCCCGGCGGGTTCTGCTGGCCTGCCGCGACGCCGGCCTTGGGTTGCGCGTGCACGGCAACCAGCTCGGCGAGGGCCCGGGCGTGCAGCTTGCCGTGGAAGTCCGTGCGGCCAGCGTGGACCATGTGAACTACCTTGCGGACGGGGACGTCGAAGCCCTGGCGGGAACCTGGTCGGGCTGGGACGCCGCCCGGGGTACCGGGGAACGGGGCACCGTTGCCACCTGCCTGCCCGCCTGCGACCTCTCCACCCGCCAGCCGCTGGCCCCGGCCCGCACACTCCTGGACGCCGGTGTCCAGGTGGCCCTCGCCTCCAACTGCAACCCGGGCACGTCCTACACGAGTTCGATGGCGTTCTGCGTTTCCACGGCCGTGTTGCAGATGCACCTCAGCGTGCACGAGGCGGTACGTGCGGCGACGTACGGCGGCGCCCTGGCGTTGCACAAGGAAACGGGCAGGGATGCCGACGGCGAACGGGCAGTGGGTTCCGTCGCCGTCGGACACCGGGCGGACCTCCATATGCTTAACGCGCCGTCGGCCACACACCTGGCTTACCGGCCGGGCATGCCGTTGACGTACGCTGTGTGGCGGGCGGGTGTCAGGCAACGGTAATCCGCTCCACCCCAAATGACGGTTCTTGATCGTTTTGATTCTGTTATGATCAGAAAACGTCATCCGAGGCGGTGGCTGCTGTACTGAAAGGCCCTGCATGACCCGCACCGACCGACTGACCGCAATTCTTGACCTCCTGGCCAGGACGGGCCAGGTGGAAGTCGACGAAATCGTCAGCACCCTCGGTGTATCGCCGGCAACGGCACGGCGGGACCTGGACAGCCTGGCCAAGCGCCGGCTCCTGACCCGCACCCGCGGCGGAGCCACCACCGGCGCCCTGGCCTACGACCTTCCCGGCCGCTACAACCGGGACGACCACGCCGAGGCCAAGGAACAGATCGCCCAGGCAGCCTCCGCCCTGATCAGGCCGGGTGCAGTGATTGGGCTGTGCGGCGGAACCACCAGCACCGCGCTCGCCCAGATCCTCGCCACCCGCGAAGACCTCAACGCACCGTCAAACCAGCCCACGCTGACGGTGGTCACGAACGCCATCAACATTGCCGGGCAGCTGGCCGTCCGGCCCAACATCAAGGTGATGGTCACCGGCGGCATCCTCAACCCGCGCTCATATGAACTGGTGGGGCCTTACACGGACATCATCATGCAAAAGGTGGTGCTGGACATCGCCTTCATCGGTGTCAACGGCATTGACCCGGAAGTGGGGCCCACCAACACCGGGGAGGGGGAGGCCTCGGTCAACGCCCTGCTCGCCAGCAGGGCACGCGTGTCCTACGTTATTGCGGACTCCTCCAAGGTGGGCGTGCGTGCGTTCGCCACTATGGACGGCTACAACTTCACCCGGCTGATCACCGACGCCGGTATCTCGCCGACGGACAAAGCCGCGTTTGAAGCCAACGGCACGGAAGTGATCGTCGCACCCGCTTAACGGACTGCGTGGCGGGGGCCGGTCAGCCGCGTTCCAGAAACTGCAGGCAAGATGGGTACATGCTGGTTCCCTCCCGCCGCCGTTTGAAGCTCGAAGTCTGGGTCGTCCTGGGCCTTTCCCTTGGCCAGTCTGCCGTGTACTCCGTGGTGCAGCTCCTGGACAAAATGACCCGCGCGCCCCTGGCCGAGGGAACCTCGACACTGAACCGCTCGCAGAGCACGCGTGAGTACTTCGACCTGACCTACCAGTTGCTGGACATCATCTTTGCCCTGGTACCGGTCCTGCTGGTGATCTACTTCCTGACCGACCAGCGGCAGGCCGGCCCGGGCGATGGCGGGAATCCTGGCTCGGCGTTCCGGAAACTCGGTTTCAATTTTGCGCGGCCGGGAAAGGATCTTTTGCAGGGACTCGGACTGGCGGCCCTGATCGGGGTTCCCTCCCTGGGCCTCTATGCCGCGGGCAGGGCACTGGGCATCACCACCGCCATCATCCCCAGCGCGTTGGACGCCTACTGGTGGACGGTGCCGGTCCTGATCCTGTCCGCCCTTCGGCATGCCGTGGTGGAGGAAGTCATAGTGGTGGGCTACCTGATGAACCGCTTCGGAAAGTTCGGCTGGAGCGTCCCGCTGTCCATTGCCGCCAGTTCACTGCTCCGCGGCACGTACCACCTGTACCAGGGCTTTGGTCCCTTCATCGGCAACGTGGTCATGGGTGTGGTGTTCGCGTGGCTGTACACCCGGACCAAGCGCGTCATGCCGCTGGTGATTGCGCACGCGCTGCTGGACATTGTGGCCTTCGTCGGTTTCAGTCTCTTCGGCAAGGCCGTGGGACTGGGATAGCGGCCCAGCTACGGAGCAGTGCCCAATCGGTAAGCGCCCGGTCCGCGTCCGGGCCGGGAGGAAACACGAAAGGCTTTGCTTAGGTCCGCGCGGGTACTGCCCCGAAGGCATCTGCCCCTGGAAAGACAACTGCCCTCAAACAGATTCGGCCGCCGTCAGCGGGTGACGCCGTTGTCACGCACTGATGGCGGCCGAAGCTCCGAGGGCCTTTGCGCCCGGTCTGGAAGCGGTCAGATGGTGACAGCTCCGTTGGCGGTTTCAAAGGTCACCGACAGAATGCCGGGCGTACCATGCGGGGCAACCCACTCGACAGCAACATCCTCCAGCGGCTTCTCCACCGGCTCACCCAGCCACTCGGTAACCCGGGAGGCTGAGCCGGCGATGGTCAGGCAGCTCATCTTGATGTTGCTCTCGTAGGCGTTGGACGGGTGCAGCGAGGGATCGCCTTCCCACTTCAGCATGTAGGGCACCTGGGGATCGGCAATGAGGCCCAGGATTCCGATCTGCTTCCAGACCAGTTCACGGCCGTCCGGGAACTTGCGGTTGCCGTTGACCGCAGCCCGGCCCAGGCGTTCCTCGAACGGGGCAAGGTCGTCCACTTCGACGCACCAGCCCATCCAACCGCCGCCCGCCGCGGAGCGGGCACGCACGGCCTGTCCGAACGGAGCCTTGTCCGACGCGGGGTGGTCCAGGACCTCCACGACCTCAAGGTACTTGTGGCCCGCGAGCGGGATGATCATATTCCGGGTTCCGAACCGGGGGTGTACCCCGCCCTTGACTGCCTCAACGCCGAGGGCAGAAGAAATACGTTCGGTTGTGGCCGCCAGGCCATCGTGTTCACAGGCGTAAGAGACGTGATCCATGCGCATGCCATCATCTTGGCACTTTGTGATCGGGCTCTCAGCTAAGGGTAGCCTTACTGGGATTTTCCGATTTCAGCCCATCAATACCAGCTCCGGACCTGGCAGGACCCGCGGGACCATGTTCGTCACAATCCTGTCCGCACGGCGGGACAGCTTCCTACACTGGGCTCAGGTCATGAGTGCCAGCAACCAGCCCCGGCTCGCTGGCCGGCAACCCTCCATCCGCGGTGGGGTGCCCCGGGTGAGGACCTGGCTGTCCGGCAATCGGCCGGATGGCAAGCGCGGCCCGTGGTGCTTCCAGCATGCCGGGCCCATGTCAAAGGAGCCTTGAATGTCCAACGGATGGTCCTTCGAAACCCGCCAGATCCACGTAGGCCAGGAGCCGGATGCCGCCACGGGTGCCCGGGCACTGCCCATCTACCAGTCCACGTCCTTCGTCTTTCCAAGCGCCGAGAGTGCCGCGAACCGTTTCGCCCTCGCGGAACTTGCCCCGATCTACACCCGCATCGGCAACCCCACGCAGGACGCCGTGGAGCAGAGGATCGCCAGCCTTGAAGGTGGCCTCGCCGCGCTTCTCCTCAGCTCCGGGCAGGCGGCGGAGACGTTCGCTGTCCTGAACATTGCGGAGGCCGGTGACCACATCGTTGCCAGCCCCAGCCTGTACGGCGGGACCTACAACCTGTTCGCCCACACCCTGAAGAAGTTCGGCATCTCGGTCACCTTCGTGGCGGACCCGGACAACCTGGACCACTGGCGCGAGGCAGTGCAGCCGAACACCAAGCTTTTCTTCGCCGAGGTGGTATCCAACCCGCGGCAGGACGTGCTGGACATTGAGGGCGTTTCCCGCACCGCCCACGAGGCGGGAGTGCCCCTGATCGTGGACAACACGCTGTCCACGCCGTACCTGATCCGGCCGCTGGAATGGGGAGCGGACATCGTGGTCCACTCGGCCACCAAGTACCTGGGCGGCCACGGTGCAGCCATTGCAGGTGTCATCGTCGACTCGGGCAAGTTCGACTTCAGCAAGGACCCGGAACGTTTCCCCGGCTTCAACACCCCCGACCCCACCTACAACGGCCTCGTGTATGGCCGCGACCTCGGCGAGGGCGGGGCCCTGGGCGCCAACCTGTCCTACATCCTCAAGGCCCGCGTCCAGCTCCTGAGGGACCTTGGTTCGGCGGTGTCGCCGTTCAACGCCTTCCTGATTGCGCAGGGCCTTGAGACCCTGAGCCTGCGCGTGGAACGTCACGTGGCCAACGCCGTCGAAGTTGCCCGCTGGCTGGAAGGACGTGACGACGTCGAATCCGTCGCCTACGCAGGGCTGCCCTCCAGCCCCTGGTACGAGCGCGGCCGCAAGTACGGGCCCCGGGGGACCGGCGCCATCGTCGCCTTCAACCTGGGTGGCGGGGCTGAGGCCGGTAAGCGGTTCGTGGACGCCCTGGAACTGCACTCGCACGTGGCCAACATCGGGGACGTCCGCTCCCTGGTCATCCACCCGGCATCCACCACGCACAGCCAGCTCTCCCAGGAACAGCAGGCGGTCGCCGGTGTGACCCCGGGACTTGTCCGACTCTCAGTGGGCCTGGAACACATCGACGATATCCTCGCTGACCTTGAGGCCGGCTTCCGTGCCGCCAAGGAGGCGCCGGGCGCCTGAGCCGGATGCTCCCGGGAGCACCATCCGACGGCGGGTGGCGGGCCGGTGCCGGCAAGCCGGGGAAGTCATAACCAGTCACACTCTTGGCCCGGGGCGGGTGGTGTTTCGTACACTCGAACCAGGTCATGAGTGCCAGTGACAGCCCCGGCTTGCTGGCCGGCAACCCTCCTTCCGCGGTGGGGTGCCCCGGGTGAAGACCTGGCCTGCCGGTCATACCGCCGGTGGGCAAGCGCGTAGAAGAGGTCTTGCCATGACGGTTACCGTCACCCGTACCACCGTTCCCGAACACGGAATCGTCCGCTACGCCTCCATCGGAGGACTGGAACTGGAAGCCGGCGGTTACCTGCCGGACGTCACCCTCGCCTATGAAACCTGGGGCACGCTCAATGCGGACGGCAGCAACGCAATCCTGGTTGAGCACGCCCTGACCGGCAGCACCCACGTCACGCGCGGCGACAGCGACGAGCCCGGCTGGTGGGAACAACTGGCCGGTCCCGGCGCCCCCGTTGATACGGACCGCTTCTTCGTGGTCTCCATCAACATCGTGGGCGGTTGCTACGGGTCCACGGGGCCGTCGTCGACCGCCCCGGACGGAACGCCGTGGGGTTCCCGTTTCCCCCTGGTGACGCTGCGGGACAGCACCGTGGCAGAGGCCCGGCTGGCAAACCAGCTCGGAATCGGCAGCTGGTACGCGGTCCTCGGCGGCTCGTTGGGGGGCGCCCGCGCACTGGAATGGGCTGTCACCTACCCGGAACGGGTGCAGCGCTGCGCCGTCATTTCCATCGGCGCCGCCAGCACGGCGGAACAGATCGCGTTCGCGCAGGCCCAGACCCTCGCCATCCGCCAGGACCCCAACTTCAACGGCGGCGACTATTACGGCGGACCCTTCCCGGAGGACGGCCTGGCCCTCGCACGCCGCATCGCCCATATCACGTACCGCTCCGCCGCCGAGCTGGAAGGCAGGTTCGGGCGGGCGCCCCAGGCTCCCGAATCACCACTGCAGGGCGAGTGCCTTGCAGGCCGCGGGCGGTACCAGGTAGAGAGCTACCTGGACCACCAGGGCAACAAACTGGTCAAGCGTTTTGATGCCAACAGCTACATCGCCATCACCGAGGCGCTCATGAGCCACGACGTGTGCCGGGGTCGTGGCACGCTGGCCGAAACACTTGCCCGCTCCGACGCCCGTTTCTTCATTGCGGCAGTTGACTCGGACCGGCTCTACTTTCCCTCGCAGTCACGCGAACTTGCCCGGGCGCTTCCAGGGGACGTGGACGTCCACCTCATCGAGGCGCCTATCGGGCACGACGGATTCCTGACCGAGATCGGACAGCTGGGTCACCAGCTGCGGACAGGCTTCCTGGTCTGAGCCCTGGCCCAGGTTTCCTGGCTGAACCCGGGCCGGTCAGCCGTTCATGATCTCGCCGCGCCGGGTCATGTACTCCTCCACAGAGAGCTCACCGTTGCTGTATTGCTGGTCCAGTTCGGCGAGCTTCCGGGCCCGGTAGCCCTGCGGAGCCGACGGAGCCGGGGGAGTGGCGGGGGCGGCAGGCTGTTCCGGGACCGGCTGCTGGAACGGCGGTTCCTGGGATGCCCGGTCCCCGTTTCCCGCAGGCGGCACCGGGGGCGGCCCGTACTGGTTGGGCAGAGGCAGCGGATTGTCCATGGGCTGCGGACGCTCGAGGTGGCGGAATCCGCCGGCAAAGTAGTCCTGCTGCGTGTAGCCGTCGCGTGGCTGCTTGCTCTGCGGACCCGCGGAGCCAGGAAACTGCCCGGGGAACTGTTCGGGGTACCGGCCGGGGAAGCTCTGGTCATAGTTCCGGCGGGCCACGGATTTCCGGTACATCCGCATGGCCACCGGGATCAGGAGTGACAGGATGATGATCCAGAAAAACAGGTTGCTCACGGTGCTGCGCCTCTCATGTGTGTCCTTCAAGCTTAGTCCCGGACGGCACGCGGATGGCCGGGACTCCGGTGAAGGCGGCGTACCGGTCTATGGCCTCCTGGACCGCGGCCGCCAGCGGCGGAGTGTCAGCGGAACGGGGCAGGCGGATGTCCAGTTCGCACCGGCCGGGAAGCAGCCTGTGCCGCCAGGACCCTGCCATCCGCCCGTCCAGCAGCACCACGTGGATCGGCTCGCCGGCAAACGGAAACGAGGGGGCACCGCCGCCCATGTAGTGCCTCGTGGCGAAGTACCCCATGACGTATTCGTCATAGCACTGGATCAGGTCAATCCGGGGCCGCGGTGCCGGGCTGCCCGATTCCATTCCATGGCCAGGCCCGGCGCCGGCAGCGTAGTAATGCACGACGCCGTCAATCGCCGTTGCGGCGAGGGCTCCGGGCCGTGCCTCCATGGTGAGCTGCACCCCCTTCCGGACGTCGGTCACGGTCAGTCCCGACCAGCCGGCGCAATCCCGGACGGTGGCAGGCCCGCGGCTGGTGAAGTAGCGGAAGGCAAGTTCCGCCAGTGCTTCCCCACGGGCAGGTGCTGGCTGCGGGCCTGCCGGGACCCGTTCGTCAAAAAGTGCATAGGTCTGTTTGAGTGCGCCCCCGGGGCTGCGGACAGGCCTGCCACTTGCCAGGACACCGCTGATCTCCGCATGCATGATGATGTATGCAAGCCGCAGTCCCTTGGCTTCAAGCCCGGCTGGCCGCAGCTTGGCGGCGAGTTGGTCGCGGGTGAGGTGGTTGCCGCCCGCGACCGCCCCGGCAAGCACCTCTCCGGCCTGCCCGGCCGTGGCGGAATCGATCCCGGTGCGGCGGTATGTCAACGCATTCAACTGCTGGAGCCGCGGTGCGGACAGCGCGGTAAGCCAGCGGAGATCGTCCCGGTGGACGAAATGCCAGGTTGGCCGGAGGATGTGCGTGCGCAGGATCGTGCCTTCCGCCACAGCCTGCTCAATATCGGCGGCCGTCGCGGCCGGACGCCCGTGGGCCGAAACCCGCTGGGCAAGGCTCCAGCGCGCGTAGGCAAACTCCTGTGCCTGCACCGCCAGGAGCTTCCGCAGAGCCGCCCCGGGAGATTCGGCGCCCGGTTCCCGAAGCATCTGGGCCTGCAGCCGCAGCCGTACCACCGTATCCGGTTCCATGAGCAGACCAGCCGCAGTCCGGCGCTACCGCCGAACTGCCTCGGTGCTGCCCAGCGGACCTTCGCCCGAACCCAGGGGGACTCCCGGGCCGAAGACGGGACCCGGCGTCGGCCGTTTCGCGGTGACGCCATCGCCAGATGACTGGTGCCGCAGGCGGCGCACAACCCACGGGACGAAGTATTCGCGCGCCCACACCAGGTCTCCGGACCGTGCCTCGCGCCATGAGCGGGCCGGAAGCGGCTTGGGCTGGAGCGGCTCCAGGGTATGCTCCACGTTCAGTGCATCCAGGACCATGGCCGCGATGGTGTGGTGTCCCAGCGGGGAGAAATGCAGCCGGTCCTGGTCCCACATCTGGGGGTCACTGAGCTGCCGGAGGGACCACATGTCCGCGATGACGGCGTCGTGCCTGGCTGCGACGGTGCGCAGGTTCTCGTTGTAGATGGCCACCTTGCTGCGGATCCGTCCGAGCACGGATGAGCCGGTGTCCGGCCCGTTAAAGAGGACAACGGTGGCGCCGCCCATGGCCAGGATCTGGACCACGGAATCCAGCTTCTCGGCCAGCGCGTCGGGATCACCGCCTGGCCGGATGAGGTCATTTCCTCCTGCGGACAGGGTGACCAGGTCCGGCTTCAGCGCCAGGCAGGGGGCCAGCTGCTGGTCCACAATCTGCTGCAGCAGCCTGCCCCGCACGGCCAGGTTGGCGTAGGCGAAGTCGGGCTGCGTGCGGCCCAGCTCCTCGGCAACCCGGTCGGCCCAGCCGCGGTAGCCGCCGGGGCTTGAGGGTTCGGGGTCGCCGATGCCCTCGGTGAAGGAATCTCCCATGGCCACGTACCGGGTCCACGGGTGGGAACCCGGGTGCGCCGGCGTGGTTTGGATGGCACTTGCGTCAGTCACGGTCCCTATCCTGCCTTCCGGCTTGCTGGCTACGCGAACGTAGGTTGCTGCGTGCGGCTTCCTGTAAGAATGGAAACCATGACTGAAGCCGAGGTATTTCCTGCCCCTGTCGTCCTGTGGTCCCATCCGGAGGACCAGCGTGACGGGAAGCCGTTGCTGGTGCTGCTTCACGGCTACGGCGCCAATGAGCAGGACTTGCTGAGCCTGGCCGACCTGCTGCCGCGGGACTTTGCTGTGGCCTCCGTACGGGCGCCCATCGCCATGGGCCCCGGCTTCACGTGGTTTCCGCTCACGGCGTCCATCGACTACTCGTTGGAACGGGTCAAGGAGGCGTCACTTTATGTTCTCGACTGGATCGACACCATCAAAGCCGGTCACCCGTCGGTCACCCTCCTTGGCTTCTCGATGGGCATGGCCATGGCCACCACGCTGCTGCGTCAGCGGCCCACGGACTTCGCTGCCGTCGTCGGCCTCTCAGGCTTCGTGGTGGACGCCGGGGACGACCCCACCTTCCGCGACGCCGAACTGGACGGAACCGTCCCCATGTTCTGGGGCCGCGACCAGCAGGACCCGGTGATCACCCCGGACAAGATCGAGTTCACCATGGGCTGGGTCCGCAAGCACGTCAAGCTCACCAAGGTGCTCTACACGGGCATGTGGCACGGCATCAACCAGCAGGAAATCGGGCATGTGGGCGAGTTCCTCACCCACGAGGTCCTGAAAAAATAGAAGTCAGTCGGACCCGCGAGCAACCACGCGGACGGTCTGGTTGTTGACGGTGACGGTGTCGCCGTTGCGCAGCTGGCGGCCACGCCTGTCGTCGATCTCCCCGTTGACCTTCACAAGCCCGTTCCTGATCAGCTCAGTCGCCTCCACGCCGTCCTCCACAAGGTTGGCAAGCTTCAGCAGCTGGCCGAGGCGGATCATGCTGTCGCGGATGGGAACGTCGTCAACCGGGTTGCTCATACAGCAATGATGCCTGACGTAAGGTGGATCCAGTGACCTCCACCTCCCGCCTGCCTGTACTCGCAGGCCTTCCGCTGGCGGTGGGCGCCGGCCTTGCCATCCCTGTCCAGGGACGCATCAACGGAGCGCTCGGAGCCCGGCTGGAGGACGGCATCGCCGCCGCAGTGGTGAGTTTCACCACGGGCCTGCTGGTCATGATCCTTATCTCGCTGGTCCTGCCCCGCGGCCGCGCCGGACTGGCCCGGATCCTCCCTGCCGTCCGGGCCCGCGCGTTCCCCCGTGTCTACGTCCTGGCCGGTGGCATCGGCGCACTCTTCGTCTTTGCCCAGTCCTTCACGGTGGGCATCCTGGGTGTTGCGCTGTTCACGGTGGCCACCGTCACAGGGCAGACAGTCAGCGGCCTTCTGGTGGACCGGCTGGGCCTTGGCCCGGCAGGCAGGAAGCCGGTCACCGGCATCCGGATCATCGGTTGCGTGCTTACCATCGCCGCGGTCGCCTGGGCTGTCTCGCCGCGCTTCACCGGGGCCGGTACAGGTCACGACGCCGGTCCTGCAGCGCTGCTTCTTCCCCTCCTGCTTCCCGTTGCGGCAGGGTTCCTGATGAGTTTCCAGCAGGCCATGAACGGTACCGCCACGGTGCATTACGGGACGCCCATCGCCGCCACGCTGGTCAACTTCGTGGCGGGCAGCCTGGTGCTGTGGGCCGCGCTCGCCGTCAAGGTCGCGGCAGCAGGCCCGGGCAATCCGCTGCCGGGCGAGTGGTGGTATTACCTGGGCGGGCCCATGGGTTGCGTCTTCATCGGCCTGGGCGCGCTGCTGGTCCGGAGCCTGGGCGTGCTGGTAACTGGACTGGGCATGATCGCGGGCCAGTTGCTGGGGTCCCTGGCCCTGGACGTGGTGCTGCCGGCCCCGGGCTCCGTGGTGGCGCCCGCAACCGTCCTGGGCACCGTCCTGACGCTGGCCGCCATCATCCTGGCCACCCTGCCGTGGCCCCGGGGCGCGCTCCGCGGGCGGCGGCCGGTAGGCTAGGACACGCAGCTTTTTCGCATCCCTTCACCCGCCCCGCCCGGCCGCCGGAAGTGCCATACCTCTGGTGTTGCCCGGGGCCTGAAAAAACGCGGACCGCACCCAGCGGCCCTGTAGAAATTGGAGTTACCCATGGCAGCAAAATCCGTTCTCGACCAGGTCATCTCCCTCTCCAAGCGGAGGGGCTTCGTGTTCCAGGCCGGTGAGATCTACGGAGGTTCGCGTTCTGCCTGGGACTATGGGCCCCTGGGTGCCGAGCTGAAGGAAAACATCAAGCGCCAGTGGTGGCAGTCAATGGTCCGCGGCCGTGAGGACGTGGTGGGCCTGGACTCCTCCGTCATCCTGCCCCGGCAGGTATGGGAAGCGTCCGGCCACGTGGAGGTCTTCTCCGACCCGCTGGTGGAATGCCTGTCCTGCCACAAGCGCTACCGCGCGGACCACCTCGAGGAAGAGTACGAGGAAAAGAAGGGCCGCCCGGCCGAGAATGGCCTCAAGGACATTGCCTGCGCCAACTGCGGCACCCGTGGGGAATGGACCGAACCGCAGGAATTCTCCGGCCTGCTCAAGACCTTCCTGGGGCCCGTGGCCAGCGATGAAGGGCTGCACTACCTCCGCCCTGAAACCGCCCAGGGCATCTTCGTGAACTTCAACAACGTGCTCACCACCTCCCGCAAGAAGCCGCCGTTTGGCATCGGCCAGATTGGCAAGTCCTTCCGCAACGAGATCACCCCGGGCAACTTCATCTTCCGCACCCGTGAGTTCGAGCAGATGGAGATGGAGTTCTTCGTTGAGCCCGGCACCGACGAGGAATGGCACCAGTACTGGATGAAGGAGCGCATGGCCTGGTACACCGGCCTGGGCATCCGCGAAGAGAACCTCCGCTTCTTCGAGCACCCGCTGGAAAAGCTCAGCCACTACTCAAAGGGCACGACGGACATCGAGTACCGCTTCGGTTTCCAGGGTTCCGAGTGGGGCGAGCTGGAAGGCATTGCCAACCGTACCGACTTCGACCTCTCAACCCACGCCAAGGCCTCCGGCACGGACTTGAGCTACTTCAACCAGGCCACCAACGAGCGCTACACGCCGTACGTGATCGAGCCCGCCGCCGGCCTGACCCGTTCCTTCATGGCCTTCCTGATCGACGCCTACACCGAGGACGAAGCCCCCAACGCCAAGGGCGGGGTGGACGTCCGCACGGTCCTGAAGCTGGACCCGCGCCTGGCCCCGGTCAAGGCCGCGGTGCTGCCCCTGAGCCGCAACGAGGACCTTTCCCCGAAGGCCAAGGACCTTGGCGCCCAGCTGCGCAGGAACTGGAACATCGACTTCGACGACGCCGGCGCCATCGGCCGCCGCTACCGCCGCCAGGACGAGATCGGCACCCCGTTCTGCATCACCGTCGACTTCGACACCCTCGAGGACCAGGCCGTCACCATCCGCGAGCGGGACACCATGAGCCAGGAACGCGTCTCCCTGGACAAGGTGGAGGGCTACCTGGCCGCACGCCTGATCGGCGCCTAGGCATGGCCATCGAATACCGCGAATGGCAGGAGGGCGACGACCTCGCCCTCCTGGAGATCTGGGGTGACCCGGAAACCGCGCAGGCCCGCCAGTTCCGCGGCGCCCTCGCGCTTTCGTCCAACGGGGGCAGCGGCGCCCCGTGGCGCCGCTGCATCGTGGCCGAGGACGTCATTGACGGCGTCGGGATCCCCGTCGCCGCCGGCGTCGTCTATGAAGCCTCGCTGCATCCCGAGCGGCTGTGGACCTACGTCGAGGTGGCACGGGACCACCGGCGCGCCGGCATCGGTGCCAGCCTGCTGGCCATGCTGCGGCGGGAAGCCGAACACGCGCCCTCGGGCGTAACGAAGCTGCGCGCCAAGGTGGAGCCCGGGACCCCGGGCGCCGCCTTCGCCGAGGCTGCCGGGCTTTCGCCCATCCAGCGTTCCCGGCTGGTCATTGTTGACCCGGGCGCCCTCCGGCTTCCCGTGTTCCCGGAGAAGGATTACGGCGGGCGACCCGTCAGTGGCGAAAACGCAGGCTCGGACGTGGTGATGGACCTGGCCACCGGATCCGTGGAGCTGACCGACGTTGTGGGCCGGTACTACACCTCCATCCACGGCTGGGACCCGCCAGGGGTGCTGTCCGTGGGGCAGGTGCAGAAGCTGTTCCTGGACGAGCTCACCGGTGCGCACGGCGCCATCGTGCTGCGGGCACTGCCCGAGTCGGCTTTCGGCGCCGGGGTGGCTCCGGGCCGCAAGGGCCGGATCCGTGCATTCGCCGTCAGCTACGCCGCTCCCGCGGACCCCGCCGAGGGCGCTGGGTCTTCGGATGGAGTCCGGCAGGACCGGCCGGAGGCCGCAACCGACGTCTTTGTCGGCCATGAGCCGGCGCTGGATGCCGGCGACGCCGCTGAGGCCGTGCGCGACATCCTTGCATTGATCGCGTACCAGCACCCAGTGATGCTGGAACTGGACGACTCCATGACAGCGCTGCGCGCCGCCGTCGAGCCGCTCCTGGAGAGCGGCAAAGCCCGCCTCGCGGGTGCGGAAACGCTTGTCGTGTCGGACTGAGCCCGGCGGGGAAACGGTTCAGGGAGAGGGGTTCACAAGGTGACGTGGACCGATGATTCCGGCAGGAGTTGGTTATAGGCGCGGGGCGGCAGGACGCCCACCCCCGTGCTCTCGGCGAAGGCCTTAATGACGAAACCGGTGGCGAGGGTCTGCCAGAGGCGGATCTTGCGGAGCATGAAATGGCCTGCACCCTGCAGCGCTACGTACTGCATGCTTGCGGTTTCCGGAGAGGCGCGCCGGGCGTAAGCCAGCGACTGCGAGGGGCTGGTCCACCGGTCGTTGGTGCCGTGCACAATCAAGACCTTTTTGCCTGCCACGTTAGCCACCGGGGTCTGCGGGCTCAGCCAGGGCGCCAGGGCCACCACGGCCTCCACCTGCGGATGGTCCGCTGCACAGACAGCTGTCAGCCCGCCCATGGAATGGCCCAGCAGGAAGACTGGCACACCGGGGTGTTGCCCGGCGATCTGCCGCAGCGCCCAGCGCGCGTCCTGCAGCGGTGTCATGTCTGGACCGTTCCAGCCGCGGACGCTGTTGCGCAGCGACCATACCGCCAGCCCGTGTTTCCTGCCTGCACGGTGCAGGTGCCTGGCGAAGGGCACCATGCGTGCCGGGCTCAGGTGCCGGGCTTCCACCGGTTCCCGGCTGTGGGATTTACCGCCGTGCAGCACCAGGGCAACGCCCCGCGTGGGACCCGTTGCTTCCAAAACGGCCAGCGCGGCCTGGTGTCCGGACGCTGGGGGAACGCTGCCGGATGGCAGCCTGCTGGCGTCGTCGGTGCTTTGGTTTGCCACTTCTGGTACCTCCCGGTGATCCATTTATCAACCCTACGGTGCCGGACGTAGAGTTCAACGTATGAGGTTTCACTGCTGATGGGCGCCGGCCACTCCCATGCTTCGCCAGGCCATTCGGAGCCGACGCCGGAGGCGATGGCTGCCCGCCGGAAGGCAAACCGCATCCTTGCGGCGGTGCTGATTCCCATCACCCTGCTGACACTTGCGGGCATGGCCATGCTCTGGCCCTCAGGAAGCAAGGAGGGCATCTCGCTGGCCAACCCTTACTCGGCAGCCCCGGGCGTCACGTTCGACACGGGCACCATCCAGAGCGTGGTGACGGAAAACTGCATGCAGGGGGCGGCCCGGCAGGGCCAAACACAGCAAAGCCAGCCGCCACAGGGCCAGCCACAGCAGAACCCAGGGCAGCAGGGATCGGACTGTACCTTCGCCTTCACCGAGCCGGACAAGGGCGGAAGTCCGGTGAAGGTGGTCATCAACCCGGACGTGGCGAAGTCGCACGGCGTCAAGCCCGGGAACCAGATCCGCTACCTTAACCTGTCGAACGCCCAGGGCGCATCCGGCTCGCAGGGTTCGCCCGCCTACATCTTCGTGGACTTTGTCCGCACCCTGCCCATCGTCCTGCTGGCCCTGCTGTACGCGGTGGTGGTTATCGCTGTCGCCCGGTGGCGTGGCCTGCGGGCACTGATCGGGCTGGTGGGCGCGTACTTCGTGCTGGCCAGTTTCATGCTTCCAGGCCTGGTGGAAGGGAAGCCGCCGCTGCTGCTGGCGCTGGTGGGATCCACGGTGATCATGATCGGCGTCCTCTACTTTGCCCACGGCTTTTCGGCCCGGACCTCCACCGCGCTGCTGGGAACCATCTTTGGGCTCGGCATCACCGCGCTGCTGGCGGCCTGGGCCACGGATGCGGCCAACCTGGCCGGGGTGGGCAACCACGACGCCACCACCCTGGTGAACACGTCGTCCAACATCTCCATCACCGGGGTGATCCTTTGCGGGCTCATCATCTCGGGCCTGGGCGTGCTCAATGACGTCACCATCACGCAGTCATCCGCCGTGTGGGAACTTTACGAACTGGCCCCGGCCAGCAGTGCCCGGAAGCTGTTCACCTCGGCCATGAGGATCGGCCGCGACCACATTGCCTCCACGGTGTACACAATTGCGTTTGCATACGCGGGGGCGGCGCTGCCAATCCTCATCATCGTGATGCTGTACGACCGGCCGCTGGGGGAGACTCTCACCAGCGCAGAACTTTCCGAGGAAGTGATCCGCACCCTGGTCGGCTCCATCGGGCTGGTCCTGGCTATCCCGGTCACCACCCTCATAGCCGTCCTGGTGGTCAAGGCGACCGGGATCCGGTCCGGTGCCGCCGGCGCCCCCGCCGTCGAAACCTCCGCTGTCGAAACCTCCGCTGTCGAAACCCCCGCTGTCGAAACCCCCGCAGGGGCCCCCACCGGAAGGTCCGCGACTGCCCGCAGCTACCGGCTTGCGGACGACGTCGAGGATGCGGGTTCGCTTGCGGCGGCAGCCCTGGAAGGACGCGCCCGGCGGTCCGCCGATGGCTTGGACGGGGCGCCGCAAACCCGGCGCGGCCGGCGGGCCGACAGGGGCTGAGGGCAGTCCGGACGCCGGCGGGTGCACCGCAAGCCGGCCGATTTGCCCGCCTTTGCAACAATGGGAAGGTGACTGTTGCAGCAACCCCTCCCGCTCCCAAGCTGGAACTCCCGCCCCTGAAGCTGGGTCCCATCACCGTGGACACGCCGGTGATCCTGGCGCCCATGGCCGGGATCACCAACTCCGCTTTCCGTCGCTTGTGCCGGGAGTACGGCGGCGGCATGTATGTGGCGGAGATGGTCACCTCCCGCGCGCTGGTTGAGCGGACCCCCGAATCCCTCCGCATCATTTCCCACGACGACGATGAGAAGGTCCGTTCGGTCCAGCTCTACGGCGTGGATCCGGTTACTGTGGGCGCGGCCGTTCGGATGCTGGTTGAGGAAAACCGGGCCGACCACATCGACCTGAACTTCGGCTGTCCGGTCCCCAAAGTTACCCGGCGCGGCGGTGGCTCCGCCTTGCCCTGGAAGATCGACCTCTTCACCGCAATCGTGCAGACGGCCGTCAAGGAAGCTGCCAAGGGCAATATCCCGCTGACCATCAAGATGCGCAAGGGCATCGACGACGACCATCTCACCTACCTCGACGCCGGCCGCATCGCCCGCGACTCGGGCGTGGCCGCCGTCGCGCTCCACGGCCGTACCGCCGCCCAGTTCTACTCGGGGCAGGCGGACTGGTCCGCCATCGCCCGTCTCCGCGAGGCGCTGCCGGACATCCCGGTGCTGGGCAACGGTGACATCTGGTCTGCCGAGGACGCGGTCCGGATGGTCCGCGAAACCGGCGTGGACGGCGTGGTGGTTGGCCGTGGCTGCCAGGGCAGGCCCTGGCTGTTCGGCGACCTGCAGGCCGCATTCGAGGGCAGCGACCAGCGCCACAGGCCCAACCTGGGCCAGGTGGCGGTCGGCGTGTACCGCCACGCGGAGCTCATGATCGAAACCTTTGGCGGCGACGAGTACAAGGCCCTCCGCGAGATCCGCAAGCATATGGCCTGGTACTTCAAGGGATACCCCGTGGGCGGGGACCTGCGCGCCAAGCTTGCAACGGTTCCAACCCTTGAGGTCCTGCGGTCCCTCCTGGACGAACTTGACCGGGACGTGCCTTACCCTGGCGTTGATTCCGAGGGGCCGCGCGGCCGGGCCGGAACGCCGAAGAAGCCGGCGTTGCCCAAGGACTGGCTGGACTCGCGGGCGCTCAATGACGCACAGTCACGGGACATCGCCGCCGCGGAACTGGACGTCTCCGGTGGCTGAGACACGCGTGGCCGAAACCTTCGCCGCCCCTGCGCGCTCCGGCTACGGCGCCGATGATTCCGCCCGCTGGGTGGAGGAACCGCCGAAGAGCACCTACCGTTCCGACTTTGAGCGCGACCGTGCCCGTGTCCTGCATTCCTCGGCCCTGCGCCGGCTGGGGGCCAAGACGCAGGTGGTGGCACCGGACACTGACGACTTTGTCCGGACCCGCCTGACGCACAGCCTGGAAGTGGCCCAGGTGGGCCGCGAACTGGGACGCGCCCTGGGTTGCGATCCGGACGTGGTGGACACTGCCTGCCTGAGCCATGACCTGGGCCACCCGCCGTTCGGGCACAACGGGGAATCGGCGCTCAACGAGGTGGCGCACGCCATCGGCGGCTTCGAAGGCAACGCCCAGACCCTCCGGCTCCTGACCCGTCTGGAGCCCAAGGTGCTGACGGCGGACGGACGGCCGGCCGGGCTGAACCTCACCCGGGCCAGCCTGGACGCCGCCGCGAAGTATCCGTGGTCCGCGCTGGAGGCACCGGTTATCCACGGCCAGCGGACCAGCAAGTTCGGCGCCTACGAGGACGACCTGCCGATCTTCAGCTGGATCCGGCAGGGCGCGCCGGAACGCCGCTCCTGCCTGGAAGCCCAGGTGATGGACCTGGCGGACGACATCTCCTATTCTGTCCACGACGTGGAGGACGCCATCGTGGCCGGCCACTTCCAGCTGCGGTGGATGGACAACCCGGACCACCGCGCCCGCGTGGTGGGCTACGCCAAGCAGTGGTACCTGCCGCATAACGAACCCGCAGCGATCGACGCCGCCCTGGCCCGGCTCGAGGCCACCGATGTGTGGGTCCGGGAGGCGGATGGCAGCCGCAAGTCCATGGCCGCCCTGAAGAACATGACCAGCCAGCTGATCGGCCGGTTCTGCCAGAGCGCGCTTGAAACCACCCGCGCCGTGTACGGCCCGGGCAGGCTCACCCGCTACGGCGCAGAACTCATGGTTCCGGATGAGACCGTGATGGAAATCGCGGTCATGAAGGGCCTGGCCACGACTTTCGTGATGACCACCGAACACCGGCAGCCCATCTATGAGCGCCAACGGGAGGTCCTGCATGCCCTGGTCACCGCGCTGAGCGCCACCGGGGACCGGCACCTGGAACCGATGTTCGCCGCCGACTGGCGGGACGCTGCCGACGACGGCGCCCGGCTGCGCGTGGTGATCGACCAGGTGGCCTCCCTGACGGACGGCTCGGCGCTGGCCATGTACGAGCGCCTGGTGGGGAGCCTGCCGTCACTGTGGTGATGAGGTTGGGCCCCAAGGCTAGGATTGCTCTGTGGCTGGGCTGATAAAACGGGAAGATATCGACGAAGTACGCCAGCGCACGGACATCAAGGAAGTGGTGGACGGCTACGTCACGCTCAAGGGCGCCGGCCTGGGAACCTTCAAGGGCCTGTGCCCCTTCCACGACGAGCGCTCGCCGTCGTTCACTGTCCGTCCCCAGGTGGGCCGCTACCACTGCTTCGGCTGCGGCGAGGACGGCGACGTCATCGCCTTCGTCCAGAAGCAGGACCACACCTCCTTCCAGGAAGCCGTGGAGAAGCTCGCAGCCCGCATCGGCTATGAGCTGCGGTATGAGGACGGCGGCAGCGGCCCAAACCGGGAGGAAGTGGGGCGCCGGCAGCGGCTGCTGGACGCCCACAAGATCGCGGACGAATTCTTCCGGGCCCAGCTGCTGACGCCCGGGGCCGCCGAGGCACGCAACTTCCTGCACGGCCGCGGCTTTGACCGGGCGGCAGCGGAACACTTCGGCTGCGGCTATGCCCCGCAGGGCTGGGACGCCCTGCTGAAGCACCTCCGCGGCCGCGGGTTCACGGACCAGGAACTCAAACTCACCGGGATGTTCTCGGAAGGCAACCGGGGGATTTACGACCGTTTCCGCGGCCGGCTCATCTGGCCCATCAGGGACATCGCGGGGGACACCATCGGCTTCGGCGCCCGCAAGCTCTACGAGGACGACCAAGGGCCCAAATACCTCAACACCCCCGAAACGGCGCTGTACAAGAAGTCCCAGGTCCTCTACGGCATCGACCTCGGCAAACGCAGCATCGCCAAGGACCGCCAGCTGGTGGTGGTGGAGGGTTACACAGACGTCATGGCGTGCCACCTGGCAGGAATTACGACGGCGGTGGCCACCTGCGGCACGGCGTTCGGCACCGAACACATCAAGATCGCCCGCCGGCTGCTTTCCGACGACGGCACCGGGGGAGAGGTCGTCTTCTGCTTTGACGGCGACGCCGCCGGGCAGAAGGCCGCGCTGCGGGCCTTCGAGGAAGACCAGCGCTTCACTGCCCAGACCTACGTGGCCGTGGAGCCCACCGGCGCCGACCCCTGCGACCTGCGCCAAAGCAAGGGCGACGAGGCAGTACACGCGCTGGTGCGGTCCCGCCGGCCACTCTTCGAGTTCGCCATCCGGGCCACCTTGAAGCAGTTCAACCTGGACACCGTCGAAGGGCGCGTGCAGGGACTCAAAGCCTCGGTGCCGGTGGTGGCGGCCATCCGTGACGCCTCCACCCGGACGGGCTACTGCCAGGCGCTCACAGGGTGGCTGGGCATGCCGGACCCCAACGAGGTGCTGCGCCTGGTAAACGCAGCGGTGAAACGCGGTGACACCGGACGGCCGCCGGTACCCGGTTCCGGGCAGGCAGCACCGGCCGGAGCCCATGCTCCGGCGGGCCGCGCTTCGGCCGGGGGTCCCGGCGTTGCCGCGGGCCCGGCGTCGGGAGCTGTTCCCTCCTTCCACCGGCCTGACCCACGGGACCCCGTGGCTTCAATGGAGCGGCAGGCCCTCGAGGTGGCGCTCCAGATGCCGTCCCTGCTGGCAGGTGGGGTCTGGGACCGGTTCGCCGCGGCCAGGTTCGCCACCCCGGCGTTCCAGGCTGTCCACGACGCCATGCGCGCCACGGGCGCAGGCCTGGTGGTGGACCCGGTGCGGTGGGTGGAGCACGTGATGCATGAGGTCCCGGAGCCGTTGCGGCCTCTGGTGTCCGAACTGGCTGTGGTGCCGTTGCCGGCGAGTACTGAGGAAGCGGTGCAGAAGTACTGCCGGGACATCCTCTCGCGCCTGTTCGAGCTGCAGATCACGCGTGTCAAAGCGGAAAAGATGGGGCAGTTGCAGCGCCTGGACCCCGCGTCGGATCCGGAAACCTACCAGCGGCTCAACCGGGAACTTCTGATGCTCGAGATGGAACGCCGTGCCCTGCGCGCCGAGGTGTAGCCGTGCGGACGCTGAAGGGTCGGGTTTTCCCCGATTTCGTTTCCCGATTTCGCTTCCAGCCGGTGCGTTTGCTAGGCTGATACCCGCTTCATTCCTCCTTAGCTCAATTGGCAGAGCATTCGACTGTTAATCGAAGGGTTGCTGGTTCAAGTCCAGCAGGAGGAGCTGCCAATCCCCGTTCCGGTCTCCGGAGCGGGGATTTTTGTTGCCCCGGCGGGCCCGCAGCACACCCGGTGGCCACGCGTTTCCCGCGGAAATCCGCCGATTTCGCTTTCGCCTTACTCCTTTGCTAATGTCATACCTGCTTCATTCCTCCTTAGCTCAATTGGCAGAGCATTCGACTGTTAATCGAAGGGTTGCTGGTTCAAGTCCAGCAGGAGGAGCTTCAACAAAAAGTCCCCGTCCTTCCATGTGGAAGGGCGGGGACTTTTGGCATTCAGACAAAGTCCATTTCCACCTGCAGGAACCTCTCCGCCTCGGCGATGGCGGCCTCGAAGGCTTCCTTCTCGGTGGGGGACTTGCGTGGCTGCCGCGGGCTCCACTCGTGCGAGGCCGAGTGGATCCGGACGAACCCGGTGTCCGGTGGGGCGTAAAAGATCCCGAAACGCTGCACCGGCCATTCAGGGGAGGTCTCCGGGGCCACCAGCAGTGCCGACTTGAAGGCCGGGTTGAACCACTGGGCGATCGGCCGCCGGCGGTCCTCCGTAAAGAGCCCTCCGGCGTACAGGGCGGCGGACTGCTGTCCCATCTGGGCACGCAGCCGGTCCCACCACAGTGGCAGGATCCCGGCATCGCACCGTTGCCATGTGGCCGGAAGCGGCGGTTGGTCCTGCCAGCTGGGCACGGACACATTTTATCCCGGGAGGGGCGCAACGGGGCAGTGGCAGAGCCCCTCACCGGCAACTGGCTAAGTCCGGTCGCGGTGCTTCCAGGGACCCGGGTTGACCCGGTACAGGAGTGCCGCGCCCGCTACCGCGCCCAGCGCGATCCCCACGGCAGGGTTGCCCAGCACCCGCCCCGCGAAGTAGCCCGCGACGGCGCCGAGCACCGCCCCGAGGAAGAGGCCACGGCCGTTGCGGTGCGGCTTTCCCTTCATGGAGCCTCTTTCAGGAGGTTGACGGACGTCAGTGGATTGAAGGGACGGTGCGCGGCCGGACGATGATCCAGAGCGCCCCGATGGCGAGCAGGATGCAGGCTCCCTGGACGGCACCCATCGGAGCGGCGCTGGTGATGCCCAGCCATCCAACCACCGGTGAGATAAGCCCGGCCATCATGAATGTCGAGAAACCCAGCAGCGAGGCCGCGGTGCCTGCCTGACCGGCATGGCCTGCGAGGGCGAGCACCTGCACGCAGGGAAACATGAAGCCCGTACCCATGATGTAGAACCACAGCGGAACCAGCACGCCCCAGAGGCCAAAGCCCAGCCGGTCGAACACGACGATCAGCATCGCCATCAGGAACATCCATGCCGTCGCCGCGGCAAGGATCCATTGCGGCGGGACCCGCCGGATCAGACGCGAACTTGTCTGGATACCGGCAACGATGCCGAGCGAATTGATGCCAAAGAGCAGTCCGTACTCCTGCGCGGAGAAGCCGAAGACGTCCTGGAACAGGAAGGGCGACGCCGACAGGTAGGTGAACAGTCCACCGAAGTTCAGGCCGGCCACCATGAGCAGGCCCATGAAGATCCGGTCGCTGAAAAGCACGCGATAACGCTGCCGGGCGCTCAAACCGCTCTGGCCCCGATTCTCCGGTGGAAGGGTTTCCCGGACCAGGAAGAGGGCGGCGATGATGACCAGCGTCCCGTAGGAAGCAAGGAACACGAAGATGCCTGGCCATGGCATCACCAACAGCAGCTGCGAGCCGATGACGGGCGCAAGGATGGGCGCCAGGCCATTGACGAGGCTCATCCGTGAGAACATCCGCACCATGGCGTACCCCGAGAACAGGTCGCGGACCATGGCCATGGCCACTACGCCGCCACCGGCCGCGCCAACGCCCATCAGCACCCGGAAGATGCCCAGCGTGGTGATGTCGGTGGACAGTGCCGCTCCCAGCGAGGCCGCGATGTGCAGTGCCGTTGCCAGGATCAGGGGATACCTGCGGCCGAACTTGTCGCTGAACGGGCCCACCACAAGCTGACCGAAGGCAAAGCCCACAGTCGTGCCGGCAAGCGTCAGCTGCACCTGGGCCTCGGTCGCCCGCAGGCTCGCCTCCAGGGCAGGAAACGCCGGCAGATAGAGGTCGATCGTGAACGGACCCAGGGCCGTCAGCGCACCGAGAAGGAGTATGTACAGAAGCTTCCGGCGCCGGCTGAGTAGGTCGCCCGGATTGGAGGGAGTGGTCACGGATGTCAATCCTAGGCCCGGTCGCGTCGGATTTTGCAGCGTTGTAGGCCGCGCCGTCCGGCAAGCCCCGAAGGTCGCCCGGAACCTGAATGATAGTTTTGTGCCGGGGACTGTGCCAACGCACTTTCCCGCAGCATACGGAAGCCGGAACGAACAAAACCAGTAAGGCGGAACCGATGAGCGGACGTCACAGCGGGGGCACCAGCCCGGGATTGCGCATCACCGCGCTCCCAAGGACGCTAAAACTCCTCTTCCGGCTGGCTCCGCGCCAGCTGAACGACGAGATCGCCTTCGCCAAGTTCGAGCTCAAGCGCAAGGGTATCCAGGTTGGGGTTGCAGCCGCGTTCCTTGCCGTTGCACTGGTTTTCCTGGTCTTCCTGGTGATCGGCCTCATCGTTGCAGCCATCATGGGCCTGGCTACCATCATGCCCGCCTGGCTGGCAGCTTTACTGGTCTCCGCGGCCTTCCTGCTGATAGCGCTCATCGGGGGCCTGATCGGCCTGCGCAAGTTCAAGAAGGCCATGCCCCTGCTTCCGGAGGAAACCATCCGGGGCATCAAGCACGACATCGGCGTCGCCAAGGAGGGCTCCGCCTTCAACGCCGCTGTCCTGGACCCGAACAGTGCCGAAGCGAAAGCTGCCAAGGCGGCCAAGGAAGAAGCCGCCGCCAAGGCCAAGGCCGAGAAGGCGGCAAAGGCGGCCGAGCACGACAAGGAATTCCCGCACGCCTCCGAGCCTGAGCTGGCCCGCCGGCTCAACCAGCGCCGGCACCACCTCACCGAGGTCCGCGACAACCTCGGCACCGAACTGGACGTCAAAACGCAGGCGCGGTACCTGCTCGCCGTTGCCCAGGGCAAGGCCAGCGAGGGCCGGGCCCTGGCCCTCCGCGGAAGGGACGCCGCGGGCGCAAAACTGGCCGCGCTTTCCGGATCCACTGAGGGGCTGCAAAAGCGCTGGAAGCCGCTGGCGGCACTGGCCGCCGCCGGCACCGTCATGCTGGTCCTGCTCCGGAAACTGATCCGCACGTACTAGCAGCCGGCCCAGCGGCCACTGAACGCCGGCGCTCTTGCCGGCCACGACAAGACCGCGCCAACCAGGCAGCAGGAAGGGAAGGGGGACGGGTGAAATTTATTGGTGCCGGCGCCCGTCCCGGCCGCCCCCAGGTGGACCATGACCTTGTGTTCACCATCCCGAACCTGCTCACCGTGGTGCGGTTCATGGGGGTTCCGCTCTTCATCTGGCTCGTCCTGGCGCAGAAGGAGTACGGCGCCGGCGTAGTTGTCCTTGCCATCATGGCCAGCACCGACTGGATTGATGGCTACATTGCCCGCCGCTTCGACCAGGCCTCGAAGCTGGGCCGTGTCCTGGACCCCATCGCCGACCGGCTTGCCCTGATCGCCGTAGCGGTCACCCTGGTGATTGCCGGCGTCGTCCATTGGTTGTACCTGGCCGCGCTGGTGGTCCCGGACGCCGTCCTGCTTGTCCTGACGCTCTCGCTGTTCGGCGGCCATCCCGACCTTCCGGTCAGTGTGGTGGGCAAAGTGCGGACCGGACTGCTTCTCCTGGGAACGCCGATGCTGGTTCTTTCCAGGCTGGATACCGGATTTTCGTCCGGGTTGTTCGTTGCCGCCTGGATAGTGCTGGGCCTTGGCCTGATCGGCCACTGGATCGCCGCCTACAACTACTTCTGGGCTATCCTGCGCAAAGGCAGAATGCAGCAGCATCACGACGGCGGGACCACCTGATGGTGTGGGTGGCCGTTTTGCTTGCGCTGCTTGGAGCCTTCTGCCTCGCCCTGGGTGCCCAGCGGCAGGGAAGCGCCGTCAAGGCAGACACCGGGGGGTTGGCACTTAGCTCGAACAGCTTCCTCCGCCTGCTCAGGAATCCGCGGTGGGTGTTCGGCCTCCTGCTGCTGTGCGCCGGCATGGCCATGAACGCAGTGGCGCTCGTGTCCGCCCCGCTCACCGTCGTCCAGCCAATCGGCGCCATCGCGCTGGTCATCACAACCATCATCAATGCCAAGGACCAGGACCTCACCATCAACCGCGCAACGGTAGTGGCCATTGCCGCTTGCGTGACGGGCTCTGCGCTCTTTGTCCTCCTGGCAGTCAACGTCACCCAGGAAAACCACCATGTGAGCCTCGACGCCGAACTCACCATTGTGCTGCTGCTGGCCCTCGCCGTTGGACTCTTCGGCACATTGGCCGTCATGTTCAAGCACCGGATAAACGCCTTCGTCTACATTCTGGGCGCCGGCGTCCTCTTTGGATTCGTGGCCGTCCTCACCCGCATCATCGGCAAACACCTCTTGGATCCCAACGGGCTGTTCCTGCTGAACGTGCAGTGGTACTCGGTAGTGGCCCTCATCGCCGCAGGAGGGCTGGGGTCATGGTTTGTCCAAAGCGCCTACTCCGCGGGTCCGCCCGACCTCGTGATCGCGGGCCTCACGGTGATCGATCCCCTCGTGGGGATAGCCATCGGGATCGTCATCCTCGGCGAACTCCGGCCGGATGTGCACGCCGTCATGGCGATTGCCATGGGAACCGCCGCTTCCCTTGCTATCGTTGGGGTTATCGCCCTTTCCCGCCACCACCCCGAGGTCACCAAGCGCAAGAAGGACGCGCGGAAGGCCGCGGGCAGGCCGTCCCACTAGCCCGTTCCCCAGTACAGATCCAAAATCCACGAAGCCGGGCGCAACCATGCCAGGCCAGCCGTGCTGCCAGTCATCGCTGTCCGCACCGTGACCATCAGGAGTTTTCCACGTGACCACGCCAGCCGACCTGCCGCCACTGACCATCCTGATCGCCGCGGATACCTATCCGCCCCACATCAACGGTGCAGCCCAGTTCGGCTACCGCCTGGCCAAGGGCATGACGGGCCGGGGGCACGACGTGCACGTGCTGGCCTGCCGGAACGACAAGGGCAAGAGCTTTACTGAATTCCGGGATGAGGCCACAGTGCACCGGCTCCGCTCGCACGCCGCCCCCACCCATGAGTACTTCCGCATTTGCTTTCCCTGGGAAATCAAGAAGGAGATCAGCCTCCTTTTTGACCGGGTCAAGCCCGACGTCGTCCATATCCAAAGCCACTACATGATCGGCGAACACGTCCTGTATGAGGCCGTAAAGCGCGGCGTGCGGATTGTGGCCACCAACCACTTCATGCCTGAAAACCTCAACCCCTTCCTGCCGTTTCCCCAGTGGTTCAAGGACATCATCGGCCGCATCTCCTGGAAGGACATGGGCAAGGTGATGGGCCGGGCGGACGTGATCACCACGCCGACGCCGCTGGCAGCCAAAGCCATGCACGAGCACGCATTCCTGCGCAAGGTCCTGCCGCTGTCCAACGGCATCGACTCCGCCGCCTATGAACTGCAGCCGGGCGAGCGGATCGAGCCCCACCAGCACCCCACCGTGATGTTCGCCGGCCGGCTCGCGGAGGAAAAGCACGTGGATGTCCTCATCCGGGCCATCGGAAAGACCCCGCCCGAACTGAACGTGCACCTGGAGATTGTTGGCGGCGGCGAGGTCCGGGCCTCCCTTGAGGATTTGGTGCAGCGGCTTGGGCTGGGCAGCCGGGTGAAGTTCCTGGGCCTGATCAGCGACGAGGACCTGAGGAAGGCCTATATCAAGGCGAACCTTTTCTGCATGCCGGGCACCGCGGAGCTGCAGTCGCTGGTGACCCTCGAGGCCATGTCTGCCTCCACCCCGGTGGTCCTGGCGGACGCCATGGCACTGCCGCACCTGGTGCGTGACGGCGAAAACGGCTATCTCTTCACGCCGAACGACAGCGACGACCTCGCCAAGAAGATCACCCAGATCCTCGAGTTGCCGACAGACCAGCAGCTCGCCATGGGCCGGGCGAGCCGGGAGATGGTGGAGCCCCACAGTATCCAGGGCACCCTGCAGACCTTCGAGGACCTGTACCGCGGCGCGGGCTACGAGGACAAAGTGGTCTGAGGGCTTTCCCTGATTTGCTAGAGTGTTTTTGCCCTGCCGCCGCAGATCGATCCGGTGCGGTGCGGGCAGCCACGGGGCTATAGCTCAGCTGGTTAGAGCGCGGGACTCATAATCCTAAGGTCCTCGGTTCAAGTCCGAGTAGCCCTACGTCAGTAAACCGCGGCCGACGATTCGTCGGCCGCGGTTTCCTTTGTTTAGCGCCCGATATGCGGTATGTTACTGACCGGTAACATACGCGCTTCGCTTCGAAGCGCCCGCCGCTGAACATCCGGAAGGCAACCATGTCCACTTCTGCTGCAGAACCTTACGAGCTTCCCTACGCCGACGCCGACTTCTACGCCTTCGAGCAACTGCTGACCGCCAAGGAGCAGGACCGGCTGGCCGAGGTCCGGGACTTCCTGGCGCGCGAGGTCCGGCCCATCGCCGCGGACTTTTGGAACCGCGGCGAGTTTCCAATGGACCTCATTCCCAGGCTCGCCGATATCGACCTGGTCAGCCCGGTCCGGCGGCAGGGGCACTCCAACCTCTTCGCGGGCCTGATCCATGCCGAGGTGACGCGTGCAGATGCTTCCATCGCCACCTTCCTGGGCGTCCACGACGGTTTGTTTACCGGATCCATCGAAGCGCTCGCGTCGCCGGAACAAAAGGATGCCTGGCTTCCCGATATCTACGCCCTGAAGAAGATCGGCGCTTTCGGGCTGACGGAGCCGCTGGGCGGAAGCGACGTTGCCGGAGGCACGCGGACCACCGCCCGGCGGGCCGGCGGCAACTGGATCCTGAACGGGGCAAAACGCTGGATTGGCAACGCCACCTTCTCGGACTGGGTGGTCATCTACGCCCGGGACGTCGAAGACAACCAGGTCAAGGGCTTCCTTGTCGACACCGGGTTGGAAGGATTTGGTGCCACAAAGATCGAGAACAAGATCTCCCTTCGCACTGTCCAGAACGCCGACATCACCCTGGACAACGTGGTGGTCCCTGGCTTCTTCAAGCTCGAGCACGCCAACAGCTTCCGCGACGTCAACAAAGTCCTCAAGGTTACCCGCCTCGGCGTCGCCTGGCAGGCGGTGGGCCAGCAGCTGGCAACCTTCGACGTTGCCCGCCGGTACGCGGTGGAGCGGCACCAGTTCGGCCGCCCGCTGGCATCCTTCCAGCTGGTGCAGAGCCAGCTGGTCCGGATCCTGGGCAACGCGGTCAGCTCCATGGGGATGATGGTGCGGCTCTCGCAGCTCGAGGATGCCGGCCTGGCGAAGGACGAACAGTCCGCGCTGGCGAAGGCCTTCACCACCGAACGCATGCGGGACAGCGTAGCTATCGGCCGGAGCATCCTGGGCGGCAACGGCATTGTGACTGACTTTGAGATGGCAAAGATCTTTGCTGATGCCGAGGCCATCTACTCCTACGAGGGAACGGCTGAAATCAACACTCTTGTCACCGGACGGGCGATCACCGGCATTTCCGCGATCGTCTGACCTCTGCCGCTACGGCGGTCCGCCCAGGGGCAGGAGGACGGAAGGCCGCAGGTCGGTGACGAACTGCAGGGGGTTGATGTAGTCCTCCCCGCGCCGCACTCCCCAGTGGATGCAGGCCGAAGTGCCGCAGTGCCCATTGAGTGCGGTGCCCACAATCTGGCCGGCGGCAACCACGCTGCCGGCGGCCAGGGTGCTCTCCACGGGTTCGAAACTGCTGCGCAGCCCGTTTCCGTGGTCGATGGTGATCACAGGCCGGTCAACGACGACACCCACAAAGCTGACGGTTCCCGCTGCGGGGGAGATAACCGCTGCGCCTTCCGACGCCGCACCGAGGTCCACGCCCCGGTGCCCGCTCAGCCAGGGCTTGGGTGGGGGATCGAAATCCCGCAGCGCCCGGGGCCGGTGGACCAGCGGCCACTGCCACGAGGGTGAGGCAACGCCGGCACCGGGATCTCCCGCCGGCGTCAGGTCTGCCTGGGCGGGGAAGGCGGGACTGTATGGCACCGGCTGGGCTGCGGATGCCACGGAGGCGGGAAGCATCAGCAGGGCGGCCAGGAGGAGCGGCGGTTTCATGTGGCCAGCATGCGCCCCTGGAACGGGGCCCGCACGCCGGTTCGAACCTATGTGGATAAACCGCCAGGCGCATCGGCCGCTGTCCGGCGGAAGTGGGTCCCTGTAGTACACTTGATGGAGCAGTTTGCTGCGCCCTCAACGCTTCCCGTGCCAGTGGTCCACCTTAGTGGTGTTTCCGTCTGTCCGGATTGCGTCGGCACATCTCATTCAGGAGTGTGGGGGAGCAGCAGCTGACTACGCGCATCCAGCCCTCCGCAAGGCGAAGCCCCGGCAACGTCTTCGAAGGATCGCGCCTCCTGCGGTCCGTGCCTTACGGCACGGATGGGAAGTGCGATGGGTGCCAGGAGCACGGCCCGGCCTGGGCCACGCTAATCAACCGTCAACTATGGCAGGGTAAGAAGCCTCAGGGCTCTCTCATGAATGACCTGCCGGAAGGAGCGTCGGCATGCCCGTCGTAACCATGCGCCAGCTGCTTGACAGCGGCGTCCACTTTGGACACCAGACCCGCCGTTGGAACCCGAAGATGAAGCGCTTCATCTTCACCGAGCGCAACGGCATCTACATCATCGACCTTCAGCAGTCGCTGTCCTACATCGACCGCGCCTACGAGTTCGTCAAGGCCACTGTTGCCCACGGCGGCACCGTGCTCTTCGTCGGCACCAAGAAGCAGGCCCAGGAAGCAATTGCCGAGCAGGCAACCCGCGTTGGCCAGCCCTATGTCAACCAGCGCTGGCTCGGCGGTATGCTGACCAACTTCCAGACTGTCGCCAAGCGCATCCAGCGCATGAAGGAACTCGAAGAGATCGACTTCGACGACGTCGCCGGTTCCGCTTACACCAAGAAGGAGCTGCTGCTCCTCAAGCGCGAACTCACCAAGCTCGAGGCCAACCTCGGCGGTATCCGCAACCTGACCAAGGCACCGTCCCTGCTCTGGGTCGTGGACACCAAGAAGGAGCACCTCGCCGTTGACGAGGCAAAGAAGCTGAACATCCCGGTGGTGGCCATCCTGGACACCAACTGCGATCCCGACGAAGTCGACTTCCCGATCCCGGGCAACGACGACGCCATCCGCTCCGTGAACCTCCTGACCCGCGTTGTTGCCGACGCCGTTGCCGAGGGCCTCATCGCCCGCAACAACCGCGGCACGGGCGCTACCGAAGCTCCGGAAGAGCCGCTGGCCGAATGGGAGCGCGAGCTCCTGGAAGGCAGCAAGGCTGAGGAAGCTGCTGCCCCTGCCCAGGCAGAAGAAGCTGAAGCTCCGGCTGCTGCCGAGGCTTCCGCGGACGACGCCAAGTAAGACAACTAAATCCGGATTCTCCGCGCTGCCCGCAGCCGGAGCTGCTGACAGGATGGCCGCCCGTGAACACGGGCAGCCGTCCTGTCGGTCCGTACACCACATCAAATTTCTAGACAGAGGGGTTCACATGGCGAACTACACTGCCGCGGACATCAAGGCCCTGCGCGAGCGCACCGGCGCCGGCATGATGGACGTCAAGAAGGCTCTTGACGAAGCCAACGGTGACGCCGAGAAGGCCATCGAAATCATCCGCATCAAGGGCCTCAAGGGTGCCACGAAGCGTGAAGGCCGCTCCACCGCTGAAGGCCTCGTTGCCGCCAAGGTCAGCAACGGCGTCGGCGTCATGATCGAGGTCAACTGCGAGACCGACTTCGTCGCCAAGGCTGACAAGTTCATCCAGCTGGCCGACAAGGTCCTCGCCGTTGCCGTTGAGTCCGGCGCCGCCGATCTCGAGACCCTGCTCGCCACCGAAGTCGACGGCAAGCCGCTTTCCGAGGTCGTTGTCGAAGAGGGCGCTGTCCTGGGCGAGAAGGTTGTTGTCCGCCGCATCTCCCGCGTCGAGGGTGCCACGGTTGACGCTTACCTGCACAAGACCTCCAAGGACCTGCCGGCCCAGGTCGGCGTGCTGTTCGCAGTTGACGGTGAAGGCGAAGCCGCTGCCACCGCCGCACACGACGTCGCCGTCCACATCGCCGCCATGGCTCCGAACTACCTGACCCGCGACGATGTTCCGTCCGAGCTGGTGGAGTCCGAGCGCCGCATCGCCGAAGAGACCGCCAAGGCCGAAGGCAAGCCCGAAGCCGCCCTCACCAAGATCGTGGAAGGCCGCGTGACGGGCTTCTACAAGGGCGAGGTCCTGGTTGACCAGGCATTCGCGAAGGATGCCAAGAAGTCCGTGGCACAGGTCCTCGAAGAGGCTGGTGTCAAGGGGACCGCGTTCACGCGTTTCCGCGTCGGCTCCTAGTCGAATCTGCAAGGGGGTGGCCACTTCGGTGGCCGCCCCTTTTGCATGCATCGGGACCGGTACCTGACACCGGCCCCGGCAGGATAACCTTTTTTCAGAGTCATCAACGGGAAGGCACCATGGAAGCCGTCAACACTTTAATCGAGCCAGAGAAAAGCAGGCGCCGGGTCCTCCTGAAGCTTTCCGGCGAGGTCTTCGGCGGCGGGAAGCTGGGTGTCGACCCCGAAACCGTTCGCGATGTGGCCAAGCAGATCGCCGCAGCCGTTCCCGAGGTTGAGGTAGCCATCGTGGTTGGCGGCGGCAACTTCTTCCGCGGTGCCGAACTGT
This sequence comes from Arthrobacter sp. K4-10C, assembly GCF_059090085.1. Lineage (NCBI taxonomy): Bacteria > Bacillati > Actinomycetota > Actinomycetes > Micrococcales > Micrococcaceae > Arthrobacter > Arthrobacter sp. K4-10C. The sequence goes on from NZ_JBNHFI010000002.1 coordinate 265,733, forward strand.
CCCAGAGCGGCATGGACCGCTCCCGCGCCGACTACATGGGCATGCTGGGAACCGTCATGAACTGCCTGGCACTGCAGGACTTCCTGGAGCAGGCGGGCGTGGAGACCCGCGTCCAGAGCGCTATCACCATGGGGCAGGTGGCGGAGGCCTACATTCCCCGCCGTGCGATCCGGCACATGGAAAAGGGCCGCGTGGTGATCTTCGGCGCCGGGGCGGGCCTGCCCTACTTCTCCACGGACACGGTTGCCGCGCAGCGGGCCCTCGAGGTCCACGCCGACGTCGTGCTGATGGCGAAGAGCGGCGTGGACGCCGTATACACGGCCGACCCCAAGAAGGACCCGGCCGCTGAACGCCTTGAAACCCTCAGCTACGATGACGCGCTCCGCCGCGACATCCGCGTCATGGACCAGACGGCCATGACCATGTGCAAGGACAACAACCTCTCCATGGTGGTCTTCGGCATGGAGGGTGAAGGCAATGTCACCCGCGCCATCCTGGGCGAGAAGCTGGGCACACTGGTCACAGCCTAGCTCCGGCTAGGATGTTTTCAGGAGTTCCGTCCCCGCCCCGGCGGGGGACGGAAGCAGCAACAGAGAACAACGCAGGTGCACGGAGCCGGTGCCCCGGACCGCACCAGAATCTGAGGAGAGACCGTGATCGAAGAAACCTTGCTCGAAGCCGAAGAAAAGATGGACAAGGCAGTAGAGGTAGCCAAGGAGGATTTCGCGGCAGTCCGTACCGGCCGGGCCAATCCGGGCCTGTACAACAAGGTCCTGGTGGACTACTACGGCTCGCCCACGCCGCTCCAGCAGCTGGCATCGTTCGCCATCCCGGACGCCCGGACCATCCTCATTACCCCCTTCGACAAGACCGCCCTCCGGGACATTGAGCGCGCGCTCAGCGACTCGGAAGTTGGTGCGAACCCCTCCAACGACGGCAACGTCATCCGGATCACAATTCCCGAGCTTACGAAGGAACGCCGCAAGGAATACGTCAAGATCGTCAAGACCAAAGGCGAGGACGCCAAGGTTTCCATCCGCAACATCCGCCGCAAGGCCAAGGAAACCCTGGATCGGCTGGTCAAGGACGGCGAAGCCGGCGAGGACGAGGGCACCCGGGCCGAGAAGGAACTGGACGGCCTCACCAAGGCCCACGTTGACGGCATCGATGAGCTGCTGAAGCGCAAGGAAGCAGAGCTGCTCGAAGTCTGATGGGGCAGGCAGATCAGGCCCCCGCACCACGGGCACGCACACGGGGGAAGCAGCCCAGGAGCAATCCGACGCCGAGGGCCGGCCGGAACCTGCCGGCCGCCGTCGTGGTGGGCCTGGCCATGCTCTTTGCAGTGCTGGGCGGACTGCTGTTCCTCCCGCTCGGCTTCGTTGCCGTAACCACCGCCTTCGCAGTCTTCGGCGTCTGGGAAATCTACCGGGCCCTGGAGGCCAACGGAACCAGGATGCCCATCGTGCCGGTTATGACCGGCACGGTGGCCATGCCGTTCGTGGCCTACCTCGGCGGCATGGAAAGCCTGCTGTTCGCCATGCTGCTCAGCTCCGTGGCGGTGCTGCTCTGGCGCTCCATTGAAAGTGCGGCAGGCTCGGCCAACAGCATCTTTGCAGGCGTCTTCACGTTGGGCTGGGTCCCGTTCTTCATCAGTTTCGCCGCACTGCCGCTGCATGCCAGCGGCGGTGCATCCCCGCTGGGGCTGTGGCCCGGCGGGACCATCCCCGAAGGTGCCTGGCAGGTGGCCGTGATGCTCCTGCTGGTGGTCTCCAACGACACCTTCGGCTACCTGGTGGGAGCGTCCCTGGGGAAACATCCCATGGCGCCCAAAATCAGCCCCAAGAAATCCTGGGAGGGATTCGCCGGTTCCGTCGCGGGTGCCGTGCTCATCGGCATCCTCGCCTGCCTCTTCATCCTGGACAAGCCATGGTGGGTAGGGGTGGTGCTGGCGGTCGGCACGGTGGCCGCCTCCACCGCCGGCGACCTCGCCGAATCCATGGTGAAGCGCGAACTGGGCGTCAAGGATATGAGCAGCATCCTGCCCGGGCATGGAGGAGTCATGGACAGGCTCGACTCCATCGTGTTTGCCTCCCCGGTTGTTTTCGTCCTCTACGGGCTGGTCGCCGGAGCCTGACACAAACCCTCGCCGGGCCCGGCACCAATAAACTGGTGCCACAGCGCTACGGCTGAACAGCATTGAAGGAATCACAGTGGCATTGGACATTCATCGGCACATCCCCGGGTCCTTTGAGCGCGTGCAGCGCAGCGAATACGGCTACAACGCCAAGCAGGTGGACCAGTTCCTGCAGCGCGCACGCATTTCCCTGGAAACGCCCGAAGCGGCAGCCGAGCCGGTCAGCAGTGCCGACGTCCGCGCTGTCTCCTTCGACCCGGTCAAGGGCGGCTACGCCGCATCCGTGGTGGATGCCGCCCTGGACCGGCTTGAGGACGCCTTCGCCCGCAGGGAACGCGATGAACTGATCGCAGCACGGGGTGAGGAAGCCTGGCTGCGGGAAATCGGGAACCTCAGCGGCATCCTCCGCGGCCGGCTGCACCGCCCGGACGGCGAGCGTTTCCGCCGGCCGGCCAAAAAGAAGGCGCGCAGCTACAACACCGCTGACGTGGACCGGCTGTGCCGTGAGCTCGTGGCTTACCTCGAGCAGGACAAGCCCCTGAGCGTGGACAGCGTCCGCAGGGCCGTGTTCCGCCCTGCCGTGGGCCGGGAAGGCTACGAGGAAGCCCAGGTGGACGCATTCCTGGACAGGGTTGTCGAGCTTATGGCCGCGATCGACTAATCGGCCGGCCAGGCAGGTTAATTTTCGCCAGGTGTGGTCGGGGACAACGGTGCGTGCCGCTCCCACACGCCCCGGTAGCCGCGGTATCCGAAGTAGGCCGAAGCCGCCAGGAACGTCAGCCCGCCCACCGCTCCAACAATCACTGCCGCCGTCGTTCCCGCCCCTGAAAGCGTCAGCAGCAGACTCGCAAGGATGGCGATGAGTGCGGCATTGGCGGCCGTCATGAAGAGCATGCTGCTGCCGGCCAGATGGCTGAGGGAGCTCCTGTTTCCGAAGAAGAAATAGGTCCGGGAGGATCCCGCCTCGTCGTCATGGTAAGCCGCCATCAGATAGGGAGCCAACCCCGGGTCCAGATCGACGTAGGCGGCCCGCAGCCTGTTCATGGCGGTGACGTACATCAGGTCCTCCTGCGCCACGTTCAGGACCCGCACCTGGGTGAGCAGCCCCATGGCCACATCGATGCACAGGACAATCACGGCCACCATGACGAACGCGTCCGAAAACCTGGTGGCCTGACCCACTAACGCCATGCTCACCACACTCGCTGACGTGAACGTCAGGAACATGCTGATCCGGGTGAGCACCTCGCTCTGCGTGGTGCTGCGGGATGCCAGCAGGCCCCAGTGCTCGGTGGCGAGCAGTTGGGCCCGCACGGCCGGAGGAACCGGCTCCTGCCGGCCCAACGGACTTCCGCCGTCGGTGGACATGGCGTCATTGTCCACCCAATCACCGTTCAGTGGCCAGCGGCCGCTCCGGGGTATGGAGACGGGTCATGACCCGGGCCATGGTTTTCGGCACCCGGCCGGCGGTGGCGCGGGAAACCAGCACCATGACCGCGAAGGCCGTGGGCACGCTCCACGCCGCCGGCTGCGCGAGCCATGCCGGTGTGTTCGCAGCGCCCGCCACCGCGCCGGTGATCATTGCCCCGCCACACAGGAGCCCGCCGGTCACCATGCCGGCGACGGCCCCAACGTCCGTCAGGCCCCGCCACCAGATGCCCAGGAGCAGGACCGGGCAGACGGTGGAGGCCGTGAAGGCGAACACCAGGCCCACGCTGCCGGCCAGGGCAAAGGAATCGGTCATCAGGGCAAACCCCAGCGGCACGACGGCGGACAGCAGCGCCGCGACGCGGAAGCCGCCAACGCCGGCGCCGAGGACGTCCTGGCTGATGACGCCGGCCAGGGAAACCACCAGGCCCGAGGTGGTGGACAGGAACGCCGCGAACGCCCCTGCCACCACCAGCGCGGAGAGCAACTCCCCGGCTGTCCCGCCCACGAGTTCGCCCGGGAGCAGGAGCACCATGGCATCGGCCTGTCCCGCGCGTGCAAGGCCCGGGGCAAACATTCGCGCCACCAGGCCATAGGCGGTCGGGAACAGGTAAAAGACCGAGAGCAGCCCCAGGACGATGAGGGTGGTACGCCGTGCCGACTGCCCGTCCGGATTGGTGTAGAAGCGGACCAGGACGTGCGGCAGCCCCAGCGTGCCGAAGAGCAGCGCCACCAGCAAGGACACGTTCTGGTACAGCCCGGCAGGCGGCGCGCCGGTGGGATTGACGGCGGGCGGTGAGAGCTCCGGGGTCCCGTTGCCTGCCAGCATGAACACGATGAACACGACCGGCACCGCCAGGGCAGTCAGTTTGAGCCAGTACTGGAAGGCCTGCACGAACGTGATGGAGCGCATGCCGCCGGCAACCACCGTGAGGCAAACGACGATCACCACCGCCACGGACCCAACCCAGGACGGCAGGCCGGTGGTGATCCGGATGGTCAGCGCGGCGCCGTGGAGTTGGGGCACGATGTAGAGCCATCCCACGAGGACCACCACCAGGCTGGTGACCTTGCGGACCTGCCTGGAGTCCAGCCGGGCCTCGGTGAAGTCAGGAATTGTGTAAGCGCCGGAACGCCGCAGCGGCGCGGCGACGAACAACAGCAGCATCAGGTACCCGGCCGTATATCCCACCGGGAACCACAGCGCATCGGTTCCGGACAGGAGGATGAGGCCCGCCACTCCCAGGAAGCTCGCGGCGGACAGGTACTCACCACCGATGGCGGAAGCGTTCCACCAGGGGCGGACGGTCCGGGATGCCACGTAGAAGTCACCGGTGGTGCGGGAGATCCGCAGGCCATAAAAGCCGATGACGGCGGTGGCCACGGAAACCAGGGCCAGGGCGGCAATGGCAACACCGGGACTCACGGAGCAGTCACCGGTCCCTGCTCACTGGTCACCGGCCAGGTCGCGGTAGCGGGCCTCGTTGCGGGCAGCCGTCCGGATATACAGCCATGCACTCAGCCCCATTACCGGATAGATCCCGGCACCCAGCAGGAGCCAGCCGAACGGGATTCCCGCCAGCCGGGTCCCGGCAAGGCCCGGAACTGTCGCCAGCAGCAGCGGAAACGCGCCAAGGATCAGCAGGAAGCCGCCGGCCACCACCAGGGCCAGCCGCAGCTGGGACCTGATCAGTGACCGGACGAAGACCTGGCCCACATCCGATTCCAGCGCCGCTTCCCGTGTCTCCCGGGCAGCCCGGGGTGCTGTGGCGGGAGCGGTCACGCGCACCCTGGTCATGAGGTTGGCCTGATCCGGGTGGCCTCGAGCTTCTCCCGCACGGAGGGCAGGTGGCGCCTGCTGATGGGAAGGCTGGCACCTGCCACCGTGACGCAGGGACCGTCGGCGGCCAGCTTCATGGAGGTGACATGCTTGAGCGCCACCAGGTAGGAACGGTGCGTGCGGATGAAGCCGGCATCCGCCCACTGCTGTTCGAGATCGGCCAACGGCACCCTGATCAGGTAGCTGGCGTCGGCTGTGTGGAGCCGGGCGTAGTCTCCCTGTGCCTGCACGTAAGTGACGTCGTCGCGCCTGATCATCCTGGTGGTGCCGCCCTGGTCCACCGTGATCATCTCCGGCGAGCTGTCGCCGTCGCGCAGCTCCGTGATGCGGCCCACCGAACGGGCCAGGCGCTCGGCGCGGACGGGCTTGAGGAGGTAGTCGACGGCGGCCAGTTCGAAGGCCGCCAGGGCGTGTTCCTCGTCTGCTGTGACAAACACAACGGCGGGCGGATGGCTGCTCGCGGAGATGGCGCGGGCGATGTCCAGGCCGGATACGGCCGGCATGTGGATGTCGAGGAAGACCGCATCCACGGAACCGGTGGATAGGGCCCGGAGGGCTTCGGTGCCGGACGTGGCGCGGAGGATTTTGCCGATGCGGCCGTCCCTGCCCAGCAGGAATGCGAGTTCTTCCACGGCGGGCAGCTCATCATCAACGACGAGGACGTTAATCATGCTCCTAGGTTAGCTTTCCGGCAGCGGGACCCGGGTCAGGCGTCATGCCCCGGCTGGGACTTGGGGACCCGCATGGTGATCAGGGTGCCTTCGCCCGGAGCCGTTTCGATCACCAGGCCGTGGTCGTTGCCGTAGACCTGGCGGAGCCGGGCGTCCACGTTCCGCAGCCCCACATGCTCCCCGTCAGTATGGCCCGCGAGCATTGACGTGAGTTGTTCCGGGTCCATGCCCACGCCGTCGTCCTCGATGGTCACCTCGGCAAAAGCGCCGGCGTCGTCCGCGGTGATGCTTACATGGCCCGGCCCTTCCTTGGCCTCCAGCCCGTGCCGGACGGCGTTCTCCACCAGCGGCTGCAGGCTGAGGAACGGAATCACCGTGCTGAGCACCTCTGGTGCGACCCGCAGGCTGACCTGCACCCGCTCGCCAAACCGGGCCCGCTCCAGCAGCAGGTAGCGGTCTATGCAGCGCAGTTCCTCGGCGAGCGTGGTGAAGTCCCCGTGCCGGCGGAAGGAATACCGGGTGAAATCCGCGAACTCCACCACCAGCTCCCGCGCCCTCTGGGGGTCCGTGTTGATGAAGGAGGCAATGGCGTTGAGTGAGTTGTAGATGAAATGCGGGCTGATCTGGGCGCGCAGGGCACGTACCTCGGCCTCCATCAGCAGGGTCCGGGACGCCTCCAGCTCCGCCAGCTCCACCTGCGCGGCCACCCAGTCCGCCACCTCTCCGGTAGCGCGCACCAGGCCGGCTCCGGCGGCCGGCGCGAAGGCCGCGACGGCCCCCACCACCCTTGAGGCCGCCCGGACGGGCGCGATCACGGCTGCCAGGTTGCCGCCCGTGCCGTCCGTGCCGGCCGCCAGCACCGCTGTGCGGCCGCCTGCCAGGACAGGTGCGGCTAGTTCCATCACGCGGGGTTTGAGCTCTTCACCGGATCCGTCCCAGGCCAGGACGCCCGAGGTGTCCGTAATGGCCAGCGCGTCGGAACCAAGCAGGGTGCGCAGCTGGCGGCTGGCTTTCGCCGCGCCGGCCGGATTCAGGCCGCGCCGGAGGTGCTGGCCCGCCTGGGACGCTGCGTGGAGGGTGTGGTAGGTGGCCCGCTCGGCATCCGTGCCCAGGTCACGGAAGGAGCGGAGCACCTTGAGTCCCACGCCGACGACGACGGCGATGGCCATGGCGATCACGGCCACGGCCGCGGCGGTCAGGAGGGGGGAGTCCGGCATGGTGCCCAGCGTAGCGGTGGGTGCCGCTTGCCGCAGCATCCCGACCGTTGAGCGACCACGGGTGCGCTGCTACTGGAATGTGACGGCGGACGCACAGCACAGTGAGTGGAGTCACACCCGTGGTGTCCCTGTACAGGGCAGGCCGGCCGGTGTGTCCCGGCAAGTCTCAAGGAGGAGGAAAGATGGGTAACGATGCCCATACTCCGGACGCTGCGGCGTCCGTGGACTTTGAACAGGTCCAGTCGACCGGGCAGTTCCAGGAACTGCGCAAGCGTCACCGCAGCTTTGTCTTCCCCATGGCAGTGGCCTTCCTGCTGTGGTACTTCGCCTACGTCCTGCTCGCCGATTATGCCGTGGGATTCATGTCCACGAAGGTGTGGGGCAACATCAACATCGGGCTGATCCTCGGCCTGCTGCAGTTCGTTTCCACGTTCGCCATCACCAGCTGGTACGTCAGCTACTCCAACAAGCGCCTCGACCCCATTGCCGCTGAGATCCGGGACGAGATCGAAGGGCACGAATTCGACAAGCAGGGCAACCGGGTGGGAGGAGCCAACAAATGATCACCATTGCCGCCGCGGTGGACGTCGCCGCCCTCAAGGACACCACGCTGCTCAACATGGGCGTCTTCGGCCTCTTCGTAGCCGTCACCATGGTGATTGTGTTCCGCGCCAGCCGGAACAACAAGACCGCCGCCGACTACTACGCCGCCGGGCGTTCCTTCACCGGCTCCCAGAACGGAACGGCCATCGCGGGGGACTACCTCTCCGCAGCGTCCTTCCTGGGCATCACGGGCGCCATCGCCATCAACGGGTACGACGGCTTCATGTACTCCATCGGCTTCCTCGTGGCCTGGCTGGTGGCGCTGCTCCTGGTGGCGGAACTGCTCCGCAACACGGGCAAGTTCACCATGGCGGATGTCCTGTCATTCCGGCTCAAGCAGCGGCCCGTCCGGATCGCCGCCGCCATCTCCACCCTTGCCGTCTGCTTCTTCTACCTCCTCGCGCAGATGGCAGGCGCAGGCAGCCTCATCTCGCTGCTGCTGGGCATCAGCGACTGGGGCGGACAGGCGCTGGTGATCATCGTCGTCGGCGGCCTCATGATCATGTACGTCCTGATCGGCGGCATGAAGGGCACCACCTGGGTCCAGATCATCAAAGCCATCCTGCTGATCGCCGGTGCAGCCGTCATGACGCTCTGGGTCCTGGCCATCTACGGCTTCAACCTCTCAAGCCTGCTGGGCGCCGCAGTGGAAACCGCCAACAACCCGGCAGTCCTGAACCCGGGCCTGCAGTACGGCAAGACCGAAACCTCCAAGCTGGACTTCATGTCCCTGGGCCTGGCCCTGGTACTGGGAACGGCGGCTCTGCCTCACGTCCTCATGCGCTTCTACACCGTCCCCACGGCCAAGGAAGCCCGCAAATCCGTGGTGTGGGCCATCTGGCTGATCGGCCTCTTCTACCTGTTCACCCTGGTGCTCGGCTATGGTGCGGCCGCCCTGGTGGGCCCCGAAACCATTCGGACCGCCCCGGGCGGAGTCAACGCAGCTGCACCGCTGCTGGCCTTCTACCTCGGCGGGCCGCTGCTGCTGGGCTTCATCTCGGCCGTGGCGTTCGCAACCATTCTTGCCGTGGTTGCAGGCCTGACCATCACCGCCGCCGCTTCCTTCGCCCATGACATCTACGCAAGCGTCATTTCCAAGGGCAAGGCGGACGCCGACACCGAGGTTAAGGTCGCCCGGCGGACCGTCGTGGTCATCGGCGTCCTCGCCATCCTGGGCGGCATCCTCGCCAACGGGCAGAACGTGGCGTTCCTGGTGGCCCTGGCGTTCGCTGTTGCGGCGTCGGCCAACCTGCCCACCATCATCTACTCGCTGTTCTGGCGGAAGTTCACCACGCAGGGTGCGATCTGGAGCATGTACGGCGGCCTCGGCGCGGCCATCGTGCTGATCATCTTCTCCCCGGTGGTTTCGGGCGGGGCGACATCCATGATCAAGGACGTCAACTTCGCATTCTTCCCGCTGAGCAACCCCGGCATCGTCTCCATCCCGCTGGCCTTCCTCCTGGGCTGGCTCGGAACGGTGCTGGATAAGAAGCGCGAGGACAGCACCAAACAGGCGGAAATGGAAGTGCGCTCCCTTACCGGGGTTGGTGCCGAAAAGGCGGTCAACCACTGACCGGCGGAAGAGCCGCCTGATTCCTGACAACGAAAGAGCCTCCGTGCCGAAATCTAACGGCACGGAGGCTCTTTCAGCGCTGAAAGGATCAGCAACTTCCTAATGCGGCTCTTCGTTACGCCGCAGGCCTCAGCTTGATATTGGTCATCTTCAGCTCGTCAGTGCCCTCGAACCGGTACGCCAGGTCCACGTTCTTGCCCTCGCACGTAATGAGGCCGGCAATGTCGGCCGACTTGACGCCGTTTTCCGTGGCTACCTGGAGATCGTTGTAGGCCGGCTCGCAGGTCTCGTCCATGCCCAGGCTTTCGACGCCGGCAATGAAGGACTCCTTGGACAGCTGCTCCTGTAGTGCGGGGTCCAGGTAGTCATCGTAGGCTTTGGAGCTGTCGCCGGCGATCACCAGTTTGGTGAAGCCGTCCGCAAGGCCCTTAGCCTGGTTGGTGGCGCTGCCCGCCACGTTGACCAGGATGACGATGCCGAGGACCACGAGCAGCAGGACGCCGCCGATGGCGGTCAGGATGATCCACAGCCTGGGGCGCTTCCTCGCCGGCGGCTGCCCGCCGGGAAGACCGAACGGGCTGCCCGCCGGGTACTGGCCCGGCTGTTGGGGAAGCTGCTGCTGCCCGGGGCCGGGATGGCCCGGCTGATATGGTTCCTGGGGACTGCTCAAGGTGGAGCCTTTCCAAAAGTGGTGCTGGGCACCGCCTGGTTGCGGGGGCCTTGTTCCGGCTCCCGGCGGATGTCTGGGACCAGCCTATAACCCGGGCGCCCGCGCCTTGCTGCCGGGCCGGCCTCCCGCCGTCGTATCCGCCGCTCACTTGTGGCGGCAAGTCCACGGATCCGCGCTTACCTTGATCCGCGCTCCAGCAGGGGCTGTACGCGGAACGGAATGAGCTCGCCCATCGCCAGCGCGGTGTCAGCCCGCTCCACGCCGTTGCATGCCAGGATCTTGCCGTTGATCCGGAAGAGGTCTTCGGCGTCCACTGCCACCACCCGCAGCAACAGGTCGGCGGACCCGGTGAGGCCGTAGCCCTCCAGGATCTCCGGTATCTCCGCCAGCTGGCCGGCAAGCTGCGTGAGCTTCTGCTGCTGCACGTGCACCGAAATGAACGCCATGAGGGGATACCCCAGGGACGCGGGATTGATTCGGCGTTCGAAGGACAGGAAGACGTGCTTCTTCTCAAGTTGGGCCATCCGCGCCTGCACCGTGTTCCGGGAGAGGCCGAGCTGCTGGGCGAGTGCCACAACCGTTTTCCGCGGATCCTCTGCGAGGGCGGACAGCAGCCGGGTGTCGGTGCCATCCAAAGCTTGCATAATGCGCAAACCTAGCACGGTCAGGGAACCCCGCACAGAGCATTATGCTCAACGACTGGCGCGGCGGTTGTACCCTGTGAGCATTGTGAGTAGGGTCACAAATATCCGGGCAACGGCGCCCGGGAGGCGCGCAGGCGGGAGCCACAAGTTCCCAGGCTGCGGGTCAACGACGTGAGAAGGTTGCGGGCTATCGTGTCTACAGACGAAACGGGCCAGGGCGGCGCACACGCCTCCAACAACGCCCAGGGTACCTCCGGACCGGCACATGGGCTGGTCCAGCTGATCACCCCTGCGGGGGAGCGGGTCAGCCATCCCGAATTCGATTTCTGGGTCCGGGACATCACGGATGAACAGCTCTGCTCGCTGTTCGAGGACATGAGTGTCGTCCGGCGCATCGACCTTGAGGCCACCGCCTTGCAACGGCAGGGTGAGCTGGCGCTGTGGCCGCCGCTGCTCGGCCAGGAGGCTGCGCAGATCGGATCCGGCCGGTCCCTGCGCACTGACGACTTTGTGTTTTCCAGCTACCGGGAGAACGGGGTGGCCTACTGCCGGGGCGTGGGCCTTACGGACCTGGTCCGGGTGTGGCGCGGCAACGCATCCTCCGGCTGGGACCCCTACGCCGTCAACATGGCCACACCCCAGATCATCATTGGCGCCCAGACGCTGCACGCCACCGGCTACGCCATGGGCATCCAGAACGATGGCGCCGATTCCGTGGCCGTTACCTATTTTGGCGACGGCGCCACCAGCGAGGGTGACGTCAACGAGGCCATGGTCTTCGCCGCCAGCTTCCAGGTTCCCGTGGTGTTCTTCTGCACGAACAACCACTGGGCCATCTCGGAGCCCGTCCGGCTCCAGTCGCACATCCAGCTTGCGGACCGGGCCGCCGGCTTTGGAATCCCCAGCATGCGCGTGGACGGCAACGACGTCCTGGCGGTGATGGCCGCAACACGGGTCGGCCTGGACCGGGCGCGGCGGGGAGGCGGTCCCACCTTCATCGAAGCCGTCAGTTACCGGATGGGTCCACACACCACGGCCGATGACCCCACCCGCTACCGCGACCCCAACGAGCTCGAGGACTGGGCCGCCAAGGACCCGATTAGCCGCGTGGCGGCGCTCCTGGACCGGAAGGGGCTGCTGACCGAAGACCTGCAACAGCAGGTCAAGGACAAGGCCGACGCCGTCGCCCGCGAGATGCGCGATGGCTGCACCGGCATGCCGGACCCGCAGCCGCTGGACGTTTTCAAGCACGTCTACAGCATGCCGAACTCCTGGCTGGACCGGCAGCAGGACCACTACGCCCGTTACCTGGCCTCCTTCGGTGATCCCGCCGGGGCCACTCTTGAAGAAGGTGCACGCTGATGACCCAGATGACCTTTGCCCGCGCCATCAACGCCGGCCTGCGGAAGTCCCTCGAAAACGATCCGAAGGTGGTCCTCCTCGGCGAGGATATCGGCACCCTCGGCGGTGTGTTCCGTGTGACGGACGAGCTGCAGAAAGATTTCGGTAAGCACCGGGTGGTGGATACGCCCCTGGCCGAATCCGCCATCGTGGGGACCGCCGTCGGCCTCGCCTACCGGGGCTACCGTCCCGTGGTGGAAATCCAGTTCGACGGGTTCGTCTACCCGGCCTTCGACCAGATCGTCAGCCAGGTGGCCAAGCTCCATTACCGCACGCGCGGAGCTGTGAAGATGCCCATCACCATCCGTGTTCCGTACGGCGGAGGCATTGGCTCGCCGGAGCACCACTCCGAATCCCCGGAAGCCTACTTCACGCACACCGCCGGGCTTCGGGTGGTTACCGTGGCCAACCCGCAGGACGCCTACACCGTCATCCAGCAGGCCGTCTCCTGTGATGATCCGGTCCTCTACTTCGAACCCAAACGGCGCTACCACGACAAAGCCGACGTGGATGAGTCCGCCGGCCCGGGCACTTCCCTTCCCATGGACCAGGCACGGGTCCTCACGGAGGGCACCGATGTCACCTTGGTCGCCTACGGACCACTCGTCAAGACTGCTCTGGATGCCGCAACGGCTGCCGCGGACGAGGGCATTTCCATCCAGGTGATCGATCTGCGCTCGCTGGCGCCGGTGGACTACGAGACTGTGGTTGCCTCCGTCCGGCGGACGGGGCGGCTGGTGGTTACGCACGAGGCGGGCCAGTCGGGCGGGCTGGGCGCCGAAGTGGCGGCCAGCATTACCGAGCGCTGTTTCTACCACCTGGAGGCAGCGCCGGTCCGGGTCACCGGTTTCGACATCCCCTACCCCTACTCGAAGCTGGAGATGCACCACCTTCCAGGCCTGGACCGTATCCTCGACGGCGTGGACCGTGCGCTGGGCCGCCCCAACTCACTCAGCGGGCTGGAAGGATGAACCGCACCATGATCAAGGAATTCCGGCTCCCGGACCTGGGCGAGGGGCTCACCGAGTCAGAAATCCTCAGCTGGAAGGTCGGAGTGGGCGACACTGTGAGCCTTAACCAGGTGATCGCCGAAGTGGAAACCGCCAAAGCGGTGGTGGAGCTGCCGTCGCCGTTCGCGGGGGTCATCAAGGAGCTGCACGAACAGCCGGGCACCATCGTGGAGGTAGGAAAACCCATCGTGTCGTTCGAAGTGGCGGACGACGCCGGGACACCACCTTCCGCGGCCGGGGGCACTGCTGCCGGGGTGCGGGAGGCGGAGGGGGAGGCGCCCAAGAGGCAACCGAACCTCGTCGGGTACGGCGCCGTCGTCGAAAGTTCCGCCCGCCCCGCCCGGCGGGCCCGCAACTTTCCCCTCGCCGGCTCGGCCGGAGCAAGGTCACCGATGGTTGAGCCCGTCCAAACCAGTCCTGCCGCGCCGGAAGCCGCGGTGGCTGAACCGGGGCCCGAACACCAGGGCGACCGGCCCCGTTCCACGCCCCCGGTGCGCAAGCTGGCCAAGGACCTCGGGGTGGACCTGGCAAGGGTTGCCGGAACCGGCCCCAACGGCCTCATCACCCGTGAGGACGTCCACGCTTTCCTGGGCGGCGAACCGGCAGGGGCTCCGGATGCCACCCGGCCGCTCCCGGGCGCTTCCGGGCAGCAGAAGGAGCGGGAGACCCGGACGCCCATCAAGGGCGTGCGGAAGTTCACGGCGGCGGCGATGGTGGAGAGCGCCTTCACTGCGCCCCACGTCACCGAGTTCCTCACCGTGGACGTCACACCCGCCATGGAACTGCTGGCGAGGCTCAAAGGCAGCAGCGCGTTCTCGGACGTAAAGCTCACGCCCCTGACCCTGGCCGCAAAGGCCGTGCTGATCGCGCTGCGGCGCAACCCCAGCCTGAACTCACGCTGGGACGAGGCCGGCCATGAGATTGTCACCTTCAACTACGTGAACCTGGGCATCGCCGCAGCCACCCCGCGCGGGCTTACGGTGCCCAACATCAAGGACGCCGATGCACTGTCCCTGCACCAGCTGGCCGAAGCCCTGGCCGCCCTCACTGAGACTGCCCGCGCCGGAAAAACACCTCCGGCTGACCTGTCCGGTGGCACCATCTCCATCACGAATATAGGTGTCTTCGGCATCGATGCGGGGACTCCCATCCTGAACCCGGGGGAAGCGGCCATCCTCGCCATCGGGGCGGTACGGACCATGCCGTGGGAGTACCGGGGCGAGGTAGCCCTGCGGCAGGTCATGACACTCAGCCTTTCCTTCGACCACCGCCTGGTGGACGGAGAACAGGGGTCCAGGTTCCTTGCTGATGTGGGCGCGATCCTGGCAGAACCCGGCATGGTTCTGACGATGGTTTAGCGGGAAGCCGCCCGCACGTCCGCTACAGTCACCCCTGGGGTGCCGGGGGACTGCTGACGGTAAGGGCGGCCAGCGCCATCCCCTCAAGCAGCGGACGGGCAGCCGCAGCCGATATCCTCCGGCCGTGGCTGCGCACCGAATGGGGGGTGGAATTGATAAGGCCGAACGTAGCGTGTGCCCGCATCCGGAGCTCGGCTGCATCCACATTCGGGTGGACCCCGGCGAGGACGTCTACCCACACCTCCACATAGCTGCGCTGAAGGGTGCGCACCGCGGCCTGGTCCTGCTCGGAGAGGTTGCTGAAATCCCGGTCCTGCACCCGGATGACGTCCGGTTTGCCCAGGGCGAAGTCCACCTGGAACGCCACCAGCCGCTGCAGGGCGGCCAGGGGATCGGGGCTGGCCTCCACCACCTGGCGGCCACCGTCCAGCAGATCCTGGCTGACCGTCAGCAGCAGGTCGGCCAGGACCGCCTGCTTGCCCGGGAAATGACGGTACACGGCCGGGCCGCTGACTCCTGCCGCCGCCCCGAGGTCTTCCAGCGACACCTTGTTGAACCCGTCCACCGCGAACAGCGCGGCGGCGGCGCTGAGCAGCGCCTGGCGGCGGTTCTCCTTCGCCTTGCTGCGCTGTGTTGATGGGCTGGGCTGCGTCTCATTGGGGCGCTGTGTTGATCGCTGCGTCTCATTGCTGCGTTCGCTGGTCTGCGTGGCACCGGTGCTGGGCACTTTTTCCTCCTCGGACCCGCAGATTCTAGCAAGGCGGCCCCCGTGTTGGACATCACAGTTAAGAGGGACTAACCTGAATTTCAGTTATTGGGCACTAACCGAGTTGGTTCATTCCGGCTTGGTCGACACAGGAACGGACCCGTCAATGGAGACCCTTGTCAGCAGGCTCGACCCGGCCAGCGAGGCGTTCAGTGCCAACAGCCAGGCCCAGAAGGAGTTGGCGGAGGACCTCCGGAAAAGACTGGCCGACGCAGCCCTGGGCGGTCCACAAAAGGCCCGGGAACGCCACGTGGACAGGGGCAAGCTGCTGCCCCGGGACCGCATCGACCAGTTGCTGGACGACGGCAGCCCCCTCCTCGAGATTGCCCCGCTGGCAGCCAACGGGATGTACAACGACGAAGCCCCGGGGGCGGGCGTCATCGCCGGTATCGGGCTGGTGCACGGCCGCCACGTGCTGGTGGTCTCCAACGACGCCACCGTCAAGGGCGGCACGTACTACCCGATGACCGTCAAAAAGCACCTTCGTGCCCAGGAGATCGCCTTTGAAAACAGGCTCCCATGCATCTACCTCGTGGATTCCGGCGGAGCGTTCCTGCCCAAACAGGACGAGGTCTTTCCGGACAGGGACCACTTCGGCCGGATCTTCTACAACCAGGCGCGCCTTTCAGCGGCGAAGATTCCCCAGATCGCGGCGGTCATGGGTTCCTGCACCGCGGGGGGCGCCTACGTCCCGGCCATGAGCGACGAGACAGTCATCGTCCGCAACCAGGGGACCATCTTCCTGGGGGGTCCGCCGCTGGTGAAGGCCGCCATTGGCGAGATTGTCACCGCCGAGGAGCTGGGCGGTGGGGACGTGCACTCGAGAATCTCCGGCGTGACCGACCATCTGGCGGAAAACGATGACCATGCGCTGCAGATAATCCGCGACATCGTGGCTACGCTGCCGCTGCCGGCGCCGCCCGCCTGGCAAGTTGAATCCGCCGTCGAACCTGCCGCCCGGACGGAGGATCTGTACGGGGCCGTGCCCACGGACGTCAACGCCGCCTACGACGTGCATGAAGTCATCGCCAGGCTGGTCGACGGCAGCACATTCCATGAGTTCAAGAAGGACTACGGCACCACGCTGGTCACCGGTTTCGCCCGGCTGCACGGGCATCCCGTGGGAATCGTGGCCAATAACGGTGTGCTGTTCAGCGAGTCCTCCCTCAAAGGCGCGCACTTCATCGAACTCTGTGACCAGCGCGGAATCCCGCTGATTTTCCTCCAGAACATCTCTGGCTTCATGGTGGGCCGGGACGCGGAGCAGGGCGGCATAGCCAAGAACGGGGCCAAGATGGTCACTGCCGTGGCCACGGCCAGGGTCCCCAAGCTGACGGTGGTGATCGGCGGCTCCTTCGGGGCGGGCAACTACTCCATGTGCGGCCGGGCCTACTCCCCGAGGTTTCTTTGGATGTGGCCCGCGGCCCGGATTTCCGTGATGGGCGGCAACCAGGCCGCCAGCGTGCTGGCTACCGTCAAACGGGACCAGTACGAAGCGGCGGGGGAGGAATGGCCGGAACGGGACGAGGAGGAGTTCAAGGCCCCCATCCGCCGGCAGTACGAGGACCAAGGGAGTCCCTACTACTCCACCGCCCGCCTGTGGGATGACGGCGTGATCGACCCCGCAGACACCCGCACCGTCCTGGGACTGGCGCTCGACGTCGTGTCCCGCACCGCGCTGCCGGACACTTCCTTCGGCCTCTTCCGGATGTGAGCCTGCCATGACCGCACCAACTGACGTCTCAACACCGGCCATGCCCGTGGGCGGGGCCCCGCTGTTCGGTACCGTGCTGGTAGCCAACCGTGGCGAAATCGCCTGCCGGGTGATCCGGACGCTGCGTGCCCTCGGCATCCGTTCGGTCGCCGTGTACAGCGATGCCGACGCCGGCGCACGGCACGTGCGCGAAGCCGACACTTCGGTGCGCATCGGCCCGGCCCCTGCCGCCGAAAGCTACCTCAACATCGAGGCCGTGCTCGCTGCCTGCCGGAAAACAGGCGCCGAGGCGGTGCACCCGGGCTACGGCTTCCTCAGCGAGAACGCCGACTTTGCCCGGGCCCTGGAAGATGCGGGGATCACCTTCATCGGCCCCGGCGTGGAAGCACTCAATGTGATGGGTGACAAGATCCGCTCCAAGAACCACGTGGCCGGATATGGCGTCCCCGTGGTTCCCGGTGTGGCCCGCCCCGGAATGACGGACGCCGAACTGGCCGAGGCCGCGGCCGGCGTCGGATTCCCGCTCCTGATCAAGCCCTCCGCCGGTGGCGGCGGGAAGGGGATGCACGCGGTGGACAAGGCAGAGGACCTTTCGGCTGTCCTGGCCACGGCCCGGCGGGTGGCGGCAAGCGCCTTTGGCGACGACACGTTGTTCCTGGAACGCCTGGTGACCAGCCCGCGCCACATCGAGGTGCAGGTGCTGGCAGACAGCCACGGCAACGTCATCCACCTGGGCGAGCGGGAGTGTTCCCTGCAGCGGCGGCACCAGAAGGTCATCGAGGAAGCGCCGTCACCCCTGCTGGAGAGCCTCACCAACGGTGCCGCCATCCGGACACGGATTGGCGAGGCAGCCTGCAACGCCGCCCGCAGCGTGAACTACACCGGCGCCGGAACCGTGGAGTTCCTGGTCTCCGACGACGAGCCGGACCAGTTCTACTTCATGGAAATGAACACCCGCCTCCAGGTGGAGCACCCCGTCACGGAGATGGTGACTGGCCTGGACCTCGTGGAATGGCAGGTGCGCATCGCAGCAGGGGAGGTCCTGGCCGTCCGGCAGGCCGACGTCGAACTGACCGGCCATGCGGTGGAAGCCCGCGTCTACGCCGAAGTGCCGGAAAAGAACTTCCTGCCCTCGACCGGCAGGGTATACCTGCTGGACGAACTGCCGGCCGGTACGCCCGGCAACGTCCGCGTCGATTCTTCATTGGTCGAAGGGCTAGAGCTGTCCTCGAACTACGACCCCCTGATGTCCAAGGTCATCGCATGGGGCGGGGACCGGGCCGCCGCGCTGGACACTCTGGACGGCGCGCTCGCCGGCTACACCGCACTGGGCCTGCACACCAACGTCGAGTACCTCCGGCTGCTGATCAACGACCCGGATGTCCGGGCGGGACGCCTGGATACCGGCCTGATTGAGCGGAGGATGCCGGACCTTGCCTTCCGGCGGGCGGGTGAGCCCGAACTGGTGGCGGCGGCGCTGTATGCCTTGGCCGGCAGGGAGCAGCGGCTTCCTGCGGCGGGGCCCTGGCAGGTGCGCAACGGCTGGCGGCTTGGTTCCCCGGCGCCCCGGCGGGTCAGCCTTGGGACTCCCGAGGGCGGCATGGCTGACGTGGAGGTTACCGGTGGCGTCGGCTCCGGCCCGGCGACAGTGACGGTCGACGGCGGTGCCCGCCGCACAGCGTCCTTGCGCTTTGGGGGGCGGGGCCGCGTGGAGCTGGCTCTGGACGGCGACGTCCACCGCTACGCGCTGGCGGAGGACGGCAACCTGCGGCTCTTCCTCGGCAACGAGGGATGGTCCTGCCGGCTGGACGTCCTGACACGCGAGGCCCGGCTCGAGCGGATCCTCGCGGCGGTACAGCGGGATGAGGGGTCCGCTGACCCGGCGGTGCGTTCTCCGATGCCCGGCACCGTGGTGTCGGTCCCGGTCAACGACGGCGACGCCGTGGACGCGGGCCAGGTCCTGGTCTCGGTGGAGGCCATGAAGATGGAACACCAGCTGCTCGCCCCGCTGGGCGGAACGGTGCACCTCAGCGTTCGTCCCGGTGAACTGGTGAGGGCGGACCAGGTCCTCGCCACCGTCCACCCGGCAGCCGCAGAACCTCCCTACGACAATCCCACAACAGGCGAAGGAGCCTAACAAATGCCAGGCGTTGAACTCACCGAGGAGTACCAGGACCTCAGCGATACCGTGCGGGACTTTGCGGACAATGTAGTGGCCCCGGTATCGGCAAAGCACGACGAGGAGCACAGCTTCCCGTATGAGGTGGTGAAGCAGATGGCTGAGATGGGACTGTTCGGCCTGCCCTTCCCCGAAGAGTTCGGCGGCATGGGCGGGGACTACTTCGCCCTCGCCCTGGCGCTGGAGCAGCTGGGACGGGTGGACCAGTCCGTGGCCATCACGCTGGAGGCAGGTGTCTCCTTGGGCGCCATGCCCGTGTACCGTTTCGGCACCGAAGAGCAGAAACAGGAATGGCTGCCCATGCTGGCGTCCGGCCAGGCGCTCGCCGGCTTCGGCCTCACCGAACCCGAGGCAGGATCCGACGCCGGCGGCACCAAGACCACGGCCCGGCGGGACGCCGGGAACTGGTTGATCAACGGCAACAAGGAGTTCATCACCAACTCCGGGACCGACATCACCCGCCTGGTGACGGTCACGGCCGTCACAGGCCAGAAGGAACGCCCCGACGGGACTGTGCAGAAGGAGATCTCCACCATCCTGGTGCCCACCGACACCCCCGGCTTCAAGGCGGAAAAGCCGTACAACAAGGTGGGCTGGAACGCCTCCGATACGCACCCGCTCACCCTTAAGGACGTCAGGGTCCCCGAAGCGAACCTGCTGGGAATCGAAGGCCGGGGATACGCGAACTTCCTCTCCATCCTCGACGAGGGGCGCATTGCCATCGCGGCGCTGGCCACCGGTGCGGCGCAGGGCTGTGCGGACCTTTCAGTCAGGTATGCGAAGGAGCGCAGGGCCTTCGGAAACGAGATCGGCAAGTACCAGGCCATCTCGTTCAAGATCGCACGCATGGAGGCCCGGGCCCACACCGCCCGCCTCGCCTACTACGATGCGGCTGCCCGCATGCTCGCCGGCAAGCCGTTCAAGACGCAGGCGGCCATCGCTAAGATGGTCGCAGGCGAGGCGGCCATGGACAACGCGCGGGATGCCACCCAGGTATTCGGCGGCTATGGCTTCATCAACGAGTTCACCGTGGCACGCCACTACCGCGACTCCAAGATCCTTGAAGTGGGGGAGGGCACCACGGAGGTCCAGCTGATGCTGATCGCCCGCGAACTGGGTCTGTAGTAAACGGATGTAGCCGGCCTGAGAGGATCACTGATGATTGACAAGGTTGTTGCCAGCGCGGACGAAGCGGTAGCGGACATCCCCGACGGCGCCTCCCTGGCCGTGGGCGGGTTCGGTCTCTGCGGAATTCCGGTCACCCTGATCGACGCCCTGCACCGTGCCGGCACATCCGGTCTGGAAACCGTCAGCAATAACTGCGGCGTGGATGACTGGGGGCTGGGCATCCTGCTCCGGGATGGGCGCATCCGTCGCACCATCAGCTCCTACGTTGGCGAGAACAAGGAGTTCGCACGCCAGTACCTCGCCGGTGAACTGGAGGTGGTCCTCACGCCTCAAGGCACCCTGGCCGAGAAGCTGCGGGCCGGCGGCGCGGGGATCCCGGCCTTCTACACGAAGGCGGGAGTAGGCACGCAGGTGTCCGAAGGCGGCCTGCCACAAAAGTACGACGCCGACGGTGGCATTGCGGTGGCGTCCGCACCAAAGGAGGTGCGTTCTTTCAGCGGCGTGGACTACGTCCTGGAGGAGTCCCTGACCCCCGACTTCGGGCTGGTGCACGCCTGGAAAGGCGACCGGCACGGCAACCTCGTCTTCCATGCCACCGCCATGAACTTCAACCCGTTGTGCGCCATGGCCGGACGGATCACCATCGCGGAGGTGGAGGAGCTCGTGGAGCCCGGTGAACTGGACCCGGAGCACATCCATACCCCCGGCATCTTCGTTCAGCGGGTGGTGGTGGCGCCCGGCGGGGAGAAACGGATCGAGAAGCGGACCGTGGCCCTCAATCAGCAGTCAGGAGCATGATCATGGACCCGAACAGCCCCGAAGCGCCGCGACCGGAAGCCGTGCGGCCGGAGTACCGGCGGGCCCCCTCCCAGCAGCATGCCGCTCCGGGCGATTCAACGGCACCGGCTGAAACCAGGGGCTGGACGCGCAATGAGCTCGCCGCCCGGGTGGCGAAGGAGCTCAGCAACGGCCAGTATGTGAACCTCGGCATCGGCATGCCCACGCTCATTCCCAACTACATTCCGGAGGGCGTGGAGGTGGTGCTCCACTCCGAGAACGGAATCCTGGGGGTCGGGCCGTACCCGGCGGAGGATGCGGTAGATCCGGACCTGATCAACGCCGGCAAGGAAACCGTCACGGTGAACAAGGGCGCGGCGTTCTTCGACTCCGCATCGTCGTTCGGGATGATCCGCGGCGGCCACGTGGACGTCGCAGTCCTCGGGGCCATGGAGGTGGCGGCGAATGGCGACCTGGCCAACTGGATGATTCCGGGCAAGATGGTCAAGGGCATGGGCGGGGCGATGGACCTGGTCTTCGGGGCCAAGAAGGTCATCGTGATGATGGAGCACGTGGACCGGAACGGCAACCCCAAGATTGTCCGGCGGTGTTCGCTGCCTTTGACCGGCCAGGGCTGCGTGGACCGGATCATCACGGACCTCGCGGTCATCGATGTGGTTGCAGACGCTTCCGGGTCCCGGCTGGTCCTGCGGGAGCTGGCCCCGAACGTTTCCGTGGAGGACGTTGCCGCCGCCACCGGTGCGGAGCTGTTCGAGGAAGACCGGGAACTCACCGTATGACCGGCCATCAAAAGGTTTCGCCAGGCCCAACCACCCAACCGGCAGGAGAAACTTCCGGGACAGCAGGCCCAGCCGACGGCGGGCCGCGGGTCATCGAGCAGCGCGGGCTGTATTTCGACGAGCTGGAGGAGGGCGTCCTCTACGCCCACCGTCCGGGCAGGACAGTGACGGAGGCGGACAACGTCCTCTTCACCACCCTCACCATGAACACCCAGGCCCTGCACCTGGATGCGGCCTGGAGTGCCGGCCAGCCCTTCGGCCAGCGGCTCGTGAACTCGATGTTCACGCTCGCCACCGTGGTGGGCCAGTCCGTCAGCCAGCTGACCCAGGGCACCATCGTCGCCCAGTTGGGGCTCACGGACGTGTCCTTCCCGCATCCGCTGTACCACGGGGACACCCTCTACACGGAGACGCTGGTCACCGGAAAAAGGCTGTCCGACTCCAGGCCCGGCCAGGGGATCGCCACCATGCAGCACACCGGCAGGAACCAGGACGGCACCGTGGTGGCGCTGGCCACCCGGAGCTGCCTGATGTGGACGCGGGAGGCTCATGCGCGCCAGCGCGGCACGAAGGAGGCTGGCGATGAAACCCGCCAGGAGAGCGGCCATGGGGACGGGCAGGAGAGAATGCAGGTATGACCTTTGTGATGGGACCCGCCCTGCTGTTTTGCCCCGCTGACCGGCCCGAACGCTACCAAAAGGCCGCTACGCGCGCCGACGCCGTGATCCTGGACCTCGAAGATGCTGTGGCGCCCGCGGACAAGCAGCGTGCCCGCGGCGCCATCCTCGCCCAGGTGGGGGCCACCGGCGACGAGCCCGAGCTGGATCCCAGCAGGACCATCATCCGTCTGAACCCGGCCGGGACCGAGGAGTTCGAAAAGGACCTTCATTGCCTCGCCCACACCCCGTACCGCACCGTCATGCTGGCCAAGGCGGAGAGCGCAGAGCAGCTGGAGGCGCTTGACGGGTACCAGGTCATTGCACTGTGCGAAACGGCCCTGGGGGTGGTGAACGCCCCCGCCGTCGCGGCCGCGCCGAACGTGGTGGCACTGATGTGGGGAGCCGAGGACCTGCTGGCAACGCTGGGCGGGACCTCAAGCAGGAACGATGACGGCTCTTACCGGGCCGTGGCGCTGCAGGCGCGTTCGTCGGTGCTGCTGGCCGCCCGGGCTTTCGGCAAGGAAGCGGTGGACGCGGTGTACGTGAACATCCCTGACCTCGCCGGCCTGGCCGCGGAAGCGGCCGACGCCGTGGCATCAGGTTTCAGTTCCAAGGCCTGCATCCATCCCAGCCAGGCCGCCGTGGTGCGCGGTGCCTATGCCCCGTCCGAGGCTGACGTTACGGAGGCTGCAGCCCTTCTCCAGGCCGCCCGTGCCGCCGGTTCCGGCGTCTTCCAGTACAACGGAAAGATGGTCGACGGCCCCATCCTCAAGCACGCCGAGGCCGTCATCCGCCGTGCCGGCCAGCATGCGTAAGGCGCCGGCATGCGCAAGGCGCCCACACGCTTAAGGCGCCCGGCGCCGGCCACTTACCGGCGCCGGCCGGGCTCCCGGCGCAGCGACAGCGGCGGTATGGGCTCGTAGAGCAGCGTCCGCACCCAGCGGTTCCCCGTCTCGCGGAACTCCTGCCGGGTGGCGAAACGGTAATGGTAGCTGCGGACGCGTACCCACCGGGGCGCCCTGCCGTCGAACGGGTCGTGGCGCAGGAGCCGCAGCGTTTGCCTGTCCGCCTCCAGCAGCTTGGTGAGGAAAGCGTAAAACCACTCCTCATGCACCGTGCGCAGCGGCAGGAACCACATGAGCCAGTCCAGCCGCAGGTGGTAGGGCGCCCACTGCCGTGGGATCCGCCGCAGGTCCCCGGGCTTGCCCTTGAACCCGTACTCACGCCACGAGGAGCCGTCCGGCTCCTCGTCCAGGGTCCCTTCCACCACGATCTCTATCCGCTGCTTGGTCACTGAGCCGAACGCCCCGTAGGTGTTGACCAGCTGCCAGCGGTTGAAGCTGGCGTTCATCAGTTGCCTGCTGGAGAGCAGGTTCCGCAGCGGCCAGTAGCTGAGCACCACGAGCAACAGCGTGGCAGCAAGTGTGACCCCCAGCCACCAGTTCGGCGTCTCCTGGGTCCCGCCGTGCCAATCCAAAGGGATGGCCGGCACCACGGCGTGGGCTACGGGATCGCTCACCGCAGCGAAGGCCAGGACGATGGCGATCCAGTTCAACCACGCGAAGTTTCCGGAGGCCACCAGCCACAACTGTGTGGCAATGACGATCCCCGCCGCCACGCTGGCCACCGGCTGCGGCGCGAACAGGAAGAACGGGACCACGAGCTGGGCGAAATGGTTGCCCAGCACTTCCACCTTATGCAGGGGCTTGGGCAGCAGATGGGCCTGGCGGCTCAGCGGACCGGGCATCGGCTGCGTCTCGTGGTGGTAGTACAGCGCGGTCAGGTCGCGCCACTCGCGGCCGCCACGGATCTTGATCATCCCGGCTCCGAACTCCAGCCGGAACACCAGCCACGCAATCAGGATCAGGATGGTCCGGGGCGGGTCCGTCTGGTCTGATCCCAGGAACGCCACGGTGAAGCCCGCTTCCAGGAGCAGCATTTCCCAGCCGAAGCCGTAAAACGTCTGGCCGACGTTCACGATCGACATGTACAGCAGCCAAAGGGCCAGGAATGCAATGAGCGGCACCCACGGCGGCCCCAGCTGCGGGATGCCGGCCACGAGCAGTGCCGACACCAGGAGGCCCGTTGCGCAGACCACCCGCAGCAGACGGTCGGAGTAGCGCCAGCGGAACAGGGTAGGCCGTCGCAGCCTCTTGAAGGCGCCGAGGTATTCCGGCACCGGGAGAAGGCCGCGTTCGCCCAGCAGTGCCGGGAACTGGTTGAGGGAGGAGAGGAACGCCACGAAGTAGAGTGCGGCGACGCCCCGCTGCAGTACTTGCCGGGCGAACTCGTATTCCGGCGCATCGAACCATGACAGCCAGTCCACGGAATCCACGTTACGCCGGGCCGTCAGCAGGTCAAGGATGGTGCGGGATACTTAAGCAATGCAGCCACGCAGAATCGTCCTCCTCGGATCCACCGGTTCCATCGGCACCCAGGCGATTGACGTCGTCGACGGCGCCCCGCACCTTTTCGAGGTCGTGGCACTCAGTGCGGGCGGCGGCAACCTGGAACTCCTGGCCCGGCAGGCAGTACACACCGGGGCTGCCGCGGTGGGTATCGCCAGCGGCGATCCCCGGCGGCTGGAAGCACTGATTGCAGACGCCGCAGCCGTGGCAGGGAAGCCCGGCTACCGCCCGGATGTCGTGTCCGGGCCCGATGCCTCCACCCGCATTGCGGAAACTGAGGCGGACGTGGTGCTCAACGGCATCACCGGATCCATCGGACTGGCCCCCACGCTGGCCGCGCTGAAGTCCGGAGCAACACTGGCTCTGGCCAACAAGGAATCCCTCATCGTGGGCGGAGAACTGGTCAAGGCGGCGGCCCGGGAAGGCCAGATCGTCCCGGTGGACTCCGAGCACTCAGCAATTGC
This sequence comes from Arthrobacter sp. K4-10C, assembly GCF_059090085.1. NCBI lineage: Bacteria > Bacillati > Actinomycetota > Actinomycetes > Micrococcales > Micrococcaceae > Arthrobacter > Arthrobacter sp. K4-10C. The sequence goes on from NZ_JBNHFI010000002.1 coordinate 291,177, forward strand.
CCAATGCCTGCGGTCCGGATCCGCCGCCGAAGTGGAGAAACTGATCCTCACAGCGTCGGGCGGGCCGTTCCGGGGCAGGAGCCGCGACGAGCTCCACGGCGTCACCCCGCAGGAAGCCTTGGCGCACCCCACCTGGGACATGGGCGTCATGGTCACCACCAACTCGGCCACATTGGTGAACAAGGGCCTGGAGGTGATCGAGGCGCACCTGCTGTTCGGCGTTCCGCTGGACAGGATCGACGTCGTGGTCCACCCGCAGTCCGTGGTGCATTCCATGGTCCAGTTCATCGACGGCTCCGTCATCGCCCAGGCGTCACCACCGGACATGCGCCTGCCCATCGCGCTGGGGCTGGGCTGGCCGGACAGGGTGCCCAAGGCCGCCGCGGCGTGTGACTGGACCCGGTCCGCCACCTGGACCTTCGAACCACTGGACGCTGCAGCGTTCCCTGCCGTGGACCTTGCCAAGGAGGCCGCCAGGCAGGGGAGCACCTACCCTGCTGTCTTCAACGCCGCGAACGAGGAAGCTGTGACGGCCTTCCACGCGGGCCGCATCCGTTTTACAGACATCGTGGACACCGTGGACAGTGTCCTCAGCGAGCATTCAGGTTCTTCCCGGCTGACAGTGGAATCCGTGCTGGATGCTGAGGCGTGGGCACGCGCCCGCGCCCACGAACGTTTAGCAGTCAGCAGCCTCTAGGAAGCAGCACCACCTCCATGACCCCTGTTCTCCTTTTTGTCCTCGGCGTCGTCTTCGTAGCCATCGGCATCGCTGCCTCCATCGCGCTCCACGAAGTGGGCCACCTGGTACCCGCCAAGCTCTTCAAGGTGCGGGTCACCAAGTACATGATCGGGTTCGGCCCCACCCTGTGGTCCCGGCGGAAGGGCGAGACCGAGTACGGGATCAAGGCCATCCCGCTGGGCGGCTACGTGTCCATGATCGGCATGTACCCGCCTAATACGGAGGACGGCTCCGTCCGCCCCTCCAGCACCGGAATGTTCCAGACCCTCGCCACGGAAGCACGCTCGATGGCGCATGAGGAAGTGGGCCCGGGCGACGAGAACAGGGTCTTCTACCGGCTTCCGGTGTGGAAGAAGATCACTGTCATGCTGGGCGGGCCGGCCATGAACATGGTCCTCGGCCTGCTCCTCACCGCCGTCCTGCTGATGGGCTTCGGCATGGCGACCGCCACCACCACCATCTCCGACGTTTCCAAATGCCAGGTGGCGGCCGGCGAGACGGTGGACCCGGACTCCGCCGACTGCCGGCTCACCCCCGCAGCCGCAGCCGGCCTTCAGCCCAACGACACGGTCACCACTTTTGACGGGAAGGACATCACCAGCTGGGACCAGCTCACCGAGTGGATCCGCGCCTCCGCAGGCCGCGAAGTGGACATCACCGTGGAACGCAACGGGGCCACCCTTTCCACCACCGTGACACCGGTCCTGTCCGCCAGGCCCATCATCGGCGCCGACGGCAGGCAGGCAACGGACGACGCCGGCACCCTCCTGTACCAGGACGTTGGCTTCCTGGGAATTGGCGCGCAGACGGAACTGGTGCCCCAGCCGGCCTCGACCGTCCTGCCCATGGCGGGGGAGAACATCCGCCAGGTGGCCGGCGTCATCTTCAACCTGCCGGCACGTGTGGTGGGCGTGGCGAAAGCGGCCTTCAGCGAGGAACCACGCGACCCCAACGGCCCCATCAGCGTGGTGGGAGTTGGCCGGGTGGCAGGCGAGGTGGCAGCAATGGAGGAGATTCCGGTCCAGTCGCGGGTGGCCACCCTGATTGGCCTCCTGGCCGGGCTGAACTTCGCGCTGGCCGTGTTCAACCTCGTCCCGCTCTTGCCGCTCGACGGCGGACACGTTGCCGGCGCGCTCTACGAAGGCGCCCGGCGGACGGTCGCCCGGCTCTTTGGCCGGCCCGACCCGGGCGCATTCGATATCGCCAAACTGCTTCCCGTGACCTACGTCGTGGCAGCCCTGCTGATGGGAATGAGCGCCCTGCTGATTTACGCCGACATTGTGAAGCCGGTTAATCTCTTCGGCTGAGGTTTCGCCTGACGCGGCAGTCCCAGGCGACTGAATCTGCCTCTCAGCCTTCTATGACTGATATTGGATAATCAGCCATTTTCAATTGATTCCCCATCATCAGCCGTATACGGTTGAAGCATGTACGTCCTGACGATCGACCAGCGGGGCAGCACCTCTGACATGGACCGCGTGCCGGAGCTGATTTCGGAACTGGCAGCACTCACATCCGCAGCATTCGAGCGCTCGGTAGGTGACGAACTCCAAGGCGTGGTGGAACAAGCCAGCCAGGTGGTGGACGTCGCACTGCAGGCACTGCGGGGCGGGCACTGGTACGTGGGGATTGGCATCGGTGCCGTGCAACTGGTTTCGGGGGGCAGCCCTCGCGAGGGCTCCGGAAGTGCCTTTGTGGCCGCGCGTAAGGCGGTGGAACTCGCCAAAGGCGCGGCCAGCCAGGTTCCGCTGTCAGTGGTATCCGGCAACATGGGTCGTGACAGCACCCGGCACCCGGCCCAGGAAAGTGAAATGGCCAGCGCAAATGCCCAGGCGGTTCTTCGGTTGATCGGACGGCTTGTGCAGCAGCGCACCCGGGCCCAGTGGCGGGTGGTGGACCGGCTCCGCGCACTGGAGGGCGGGGCTGGCAGGCACGGCAGCCAGAAACAAGTGGCCCGGGAGTTGGGAATTACAGAGCAATCGGTGAGCCGCGCGGTGCTGAGGTCCGGCTGGCAGGAAGAATGGGCTGCCAGGCCGGCAGCAGCCATGCTCCTTGAACATGCCCACGCCAACATTGCCCGTGCCGAGACTGAACATCCCCAGGCCAAAGGAGACCGGTGACCGTATTCTGGATAGCTGCCGCATTGCTGGTGGCCGGGTTCGGCGGGTGGCCCGTCACCTCGCTCGTCTTCAAACTCGCCCGGACCATCGACGACAGGGCGGACGCGGCGAAGGCTGCGGAACAGGCCCGGCGGGCTGCCGAGGACCCGTCCGCGGATGTCACGGTGGACTCAGCATCTGGAAGCCTGCCGGACACAGCCGGCCAGAGCGTGGACGGTGAGCTTACCGCGGAACCGGACCGGCCGGCGTCGGGCGCTTCACCTGCCGAACCCGCGCCACCCGGCCAGCGCATCCTTCGCGGCGGAGCCATCATCGGCATTCTTGAGCGGCTGGGAGTGTGCCTGGCAATCCTCACCGGCCAACCCGTGGCCATTGCCTACATCGTGGCCATCAAGGGCCTGGGCAGGTTCGCGGAGCTGAAGGAGACCCCCGTAGCGGCGGAGCGGTTCATCATCGGCACCCTGGCGTCCATGCTCTGGGCGGCAGGCACCGCGGCAGCCATCAAAGTCCTTTTCCTCAGCTAGGGTGCCGTCGCAGGCCCTGCCGGCAGGGCTTGGCGGCCCGGCCCGGGATGGGTGCTTGGGCTGGCATGGCGATAGGGTAGCGGTATGACAGTTTTTGCCGTTGAGTACGTTTACGCCGCCGATTCCACCGAAGCCCGGAACGAGGCCCGGCCCGCCCATCGCGAATGGACCGGCACCCTTGCCCAGGACGGTGCCATCCTGGCCAGCGGACCCTACGGTGACGGCGCAGGAGCGCTGCTGATTTTCAAGGCAACGGACGAAGCCGCCCTCAACTCCATCCTGAAGCAGGACCCCTTCGCGGCTGCCGGAGTTATTGCCGGAACACGCATCACCGAATGGTCTCCTGTGACCGGCATGCTCGCCGGGCTCACCGCCTAAGCCGTTTTCCCCCTTTTACATCTAGGAGTCCACGTGACCTCGGTCAGCCTGGGAATGCCGTCAGCCCCGCCACCCGTCCTTGCCCCGCGCCGCAAGACGCGCCAGATCAAGGTCGGCTCCGTCGGGGTGGGATCGGATTACCCCATCAGCGTGCAGTCCATGACTACCACGCCCACCACTGACATCAATGCCACGCTGCAGCAGATCGCGGAGCTGACTGCATCAGGCTGCGACATTGTGCGTGTTGCCTGCCCCTCCGCTGACGACGCCGAAGCGCTGCCCATCATCGCCCGGAAGTCCCAGATCCCGGTCATCGCGGACATCCACTTCCAGCCGAAGTACGTCTTTGCCGCCATCGAGGCCGGCTGTGCGGCCGTGCGGGTGAACCCCGGAAACATCCGCAAGTTCGACGACCAGGTCAAGGAAATCGCCGCCGCCGCACGCGATCACGGCACGTCCATCCGTATCGGCGTGAACGCCGGGTCGCTGGAACCCGGCATACTCAAGAAGTACGGCAAGGCAACCCCGGAGGCCCTGGTGGAGTCCGCGGTCTGGGAGGCTTCCCTGTTCGAGGAGCACGGTTTCCACGACTTCAAGATCTCCGTGAAGCACAATGACCCCGTTGTCATGGTCGCCGCGTACGAGATGCTGGCCGAAAAGGGCGACTGGCCCCTGCACCTGGGCGTGACCGAGGCAGGCCCGGCGTTCCAGGGAACCATCAAGTCGGCCACCGCCTTCGGTGCGTTGCTCTCCCGTGGCATTGGTGACACCATCCGCGTCTCCCTTTCGGCCCCGCCGGTGGAAGAGATCAAGGTGGGAAACCAGATCCTGCAGTCCCTCAACCTCCGCCCCCGCAAGCTGGAAATCGTCTCCTGCCCGTCCTGCGGCCGTGCCCAGGTGGACGTATACACCCTGGCCGAGCAGGTCACCGCCGGCCTGGAGGGAATGGAGATTCCGCTCCGTGTAGCGGTGATGGGCTGCGTGGTGAACGGTCCCGGCGAGGCACGCGAAGCCGACCTCGGCGTTGCTTCCGGCAACGGCAAGGGCCAGATTTTTGTGAAGGGCGAGGTCATCAAGACTGTCCCCGAGAGCGCGATTGTTGAGACACTGATCGAAGAGGCCATGCGTATCGCGGAAGAGATGGGGGAGGCCGATGGCGAAGATGCTGTCAAAGGTAGCCCCGTGGTTAGCGTCTCGTAGGGACGTTCCTGATCCGGCGGGGCTTTCCGTCCGCACGCTGGACGGTCACGACACCGCGGCACTCAAGGCCCTTGCGCAGCAGGACCCTGTTGCCAACGTGTTCATCCTTGCCCATTTGCACGCTGTGGGCACGGCGGCGCCCACTAGCGGGGGCGCCGGTATCCTCGGGGTTTTCGACGACGGCGTCCTGGTAGGTGCCTGCTGGGCGGGCGCCAACCTGGTTCCGGTCCAGTTGGACCCTGCCCTGGCCGGGGCGGTTGCCGAGGCCGCCAACAGGTCCGGGCGCCGTTACGCCTCAGCCTTCGGGCCGGCGCCGGCGGTGCTCGCCCTCTACGCAGAGCTTCTGGAACTGGGGCACCGGGCGCACGAGGTACGCGAGGACCAGCCCTTGATGATCATCGACGGCCCTCCTTGCGTAAAGCCCAACCCCGGCCTGGGCCGGGGGAGCCTCGCGGATTTTGACCGCATCCTGCCCGCCTGCGCCGCCATGTTCGAGGAGGAGGTAGGGTATTCGCCCTTCCTGGGCGGTCGGGAGTTCTACAGCCGACGGGTGGAGGGCCTTATCCGGCAGGGCCATTCCCTGGTTCACCTCAATGAAGCCCACGAGGTGGTGTTCAAGGCGGAACTCGGGGCGGTCACATCGGAGGTCACCCAGGTCCAGGGTGTCTGGATGAACCCCCTCTTCCGCGGGCAGGGGCTAAGTTCCGGATACATGTCCGCCGTGGTTGAGCAAGCGCAGAAGCTGGCACCGGTCACCAGCCTGTACGTCAACGGCTTCAACCTGCGGGCCCGCTCAACCTACGAACGAGTCGGTTTCCGGCAAGTGGGAACATTCGCTACAGTTCTCTTTTAGCTGGCCACTGCCGGCTTGAATCTAAATATTGGGGGAAAATTGAAGACGTCCGTGCTGGGAACTTTCGCGGCCACCGCCCTGCTTGCCATGACAATCCCCGCCTGTGGCGGCGCGTCCGCCCCGGCCAACGGTTCCCCGGCAGCGGAAAGCTCCGCAGCGGCGAGCACAGCTCCCGCCGCCACCCCCACCCCCACGGCAAAGGCGTATACCAGCGACGATCTGACGGTCATCGTACGCCAGCTACGGGACTCGGCTGATCGGCGGCTGTCGGCTGTGCCCAGCGCCGATTTGGGTGCGACGCTGGAGCAAACAAAGGAGATGCTGTCTTCCGTCGAGGTTGAGCCAGCGGAGTGCAAGGAGCTTGCCGCCTCAACCACCTTGCCGTCCATGGACGGGGCGGCGATGGCCATGGGTCTTAGCACCGACACCGATACCGGGACGGTCACCGCGGTTTCCCTGATGGCGGGACTGGATAAGTCTGTCCTTGCAAAGGTTGCAGATCCGTCTGCCCAGCTGGAGAAGTGCTCCCATATGAACATGACGGCTTCGGGCGTGAATGTATCGCTGACGGTCACGCCACTGGACGGCGTTGCCAGGATGGCCGGAAGCACCGCCTACCGCACGGACACCCAGCTGCCCGACGGCCAGGTGCAGTCCGTTATCACGGCGCAGGCGGTCCACCAGGGGGTGGTGATCACCGCAGTCACCTCCGGGGCAGACAGCGAAGCCAGCGCCACCCGCGCAGGTGCGCTCGTGGACTCAGCGGCCGCCCTCCTCAAATAGGTTCCCGGTGAGGTACCGCTGCACGTTCGGGGAAATGAGCCGGACAACCTCGTCCGGCTGCGCAGACGCCAGGGGCTCAAGCCGGACCACGTAGCGGACCATCATCAGTCCCACCATCTGTGTTGCCACCAGGTCCCCGCGCACCGCCACCTGTGCCGGTGACCCCGGAATACCGGCCGTGATCCGGCTGATGATGGTGCGGTTGATCATTTTCCTAAGGAGGGCTGTCTTCGCCTTTGATCCGAGTGTTCCGCGCAGGAAGGCCACCAGGCTGGGCTGCGCAGGGCTTTCCCAAAGGCGCAGGACAGCACGGACAATCAGCTCGGCCCGCTCGCCCGGGTCTGAGTCCGCCACCCCGGACAGCACGTCCCGGGGGTCAACCGGCAGTTCCACGCTGAGGGCGAAAAGCTCGTCCTTGCCCTTGAAGAAGTGGTGGATCATGGCCGGATCGACACCTGCCGCGCGGGCAACCTGGCGCAGGCTTGTCCCCTCAAAGCCATGTTCCGCGAACAGCCGCCTGGCGGCGTCGAGAATGTGCTCCCGCGAGGCGGTGGCACCACCCCGGCGTCCCCGCCTGGCCGTGGCGGCGGCGCCGTGCCCTGGGGAACTCACGCGCTCCGCCGGCGCAGGGTCAGCGATGCGAGCACCAGAACGCCCAGGACTATGGCGGCCATGATGCCCGCATTCTGCCAGAGCCGATCCGTGGCTTGGGCATGGGCGGCGATTTCCTGCAGCGCATCAACGGAGAACGTCAGGGGCAGGACATTGGACACGGTCTCCAGGACGCCGTTCATCCGGTCGCGGGGCACGAACAGCCCGCACAGGAGGATCTGCGGGACCACCACCACCGGCATGAACTGCACCGCCTGGAACTCGGTCCTTGCGAACGCCGAACACAGCAGGCCCAGCGCCACGCCCAGAACCGCGTTGATCACGGCGATCATCACCACGAAGCCTGGCGGGCCGTCAATGTCCAGGCTGAAAATCCAGTACGCCACGGCGGTTGCCACCAGCGATTGGAGCGCCGCCATGATGGAGAAGGCCAGGCCGTACCCGAAGAGCAGGTCTGCCTTGTGTACCGGGGTCGTGAGCAGCCGCTCGAGTGTACCGGTGGTGCGTTCGCGGAGCATGGTGATGGAGGTGACCAGGAACATGACGACGAACGGGAAGATTGCCAGCATCATCAGGCCCACCCGGTCGAAGGTGCGCGGCGTCCCCGGGGAAAGCGTCTCATTTTCGTAGAGGAAGTAGACGGCGGTGAGCAGGAGCGCCGGCACCACCAGAATGAGGGCGATGCTGCGGCGGTCATGGCGCAGTTGGTCCAAGACCCGCCGTGCGGTGGCCAAAAGCATCCTGGCATCCATTACCGTGCCCTCCTGCCCGTCGCATTGCCGCCGACCGCGTGTCCGCTGCCAACGTCTTCTGCCGGCGGCCGGCCTTCCTGGCCGCCTCCGGATTCCCGGATAATGGCCAGGAAGGCCTTCTCCAGGTCCCTGCTGTGCCCGCGCCTGCTCAGCTCTTCAGGCGTCAGCTGCGCCAACAGCATGCCATCCCGCAGGAGCAGCAGGGTGTCGCAGTGACTGGCTTCCTCCATGACGTGGCTTGAAACAAGCAGGGTGGTTCCTGCCTTCGCCATGGCCTGGAACCGGCTCCACAAATCTGCGCGCAGCACCGGGTCCAGGCCAACCGTGGGCTCATCCAGCACCAGCAGCCTGGGCCGGGCTACCAGCGCACAAGCCAGTGAGACGCGGCTGAGCTGCCCGCCGGAGAGGTCCGCCGTCTTTTGGCGTGCCTGCGGTTCGAGTCCGACGGCGGCAATCGCCTCTGCGACGTCCGCTTTGCCTTTGCGGTGCATGGCGCCGAAGTACCGGACGTTTGCTTCCACGGTCAGGTCCGGATACACGCTCGGGGACTGGGTTACGTAACCCACCTGGTGCCGCAGTTCGGCACTGCCTGCCGGAAGTCCGAGGACCTGCACTGTTCCGGAAGACACAAGCTGGACTCCCACGATGGCCCGCATGAGGGTGGTTTTTCCGCTTCCCGATGGACCCAGCAGCCCGGTGATCCGTCCTGCGGGAACAGCGAAATCCACGTTGCGAAGAACGTGGAGCCTGCCCCGGGAGACTGTCAGGCTGGCCACCGTCACGGCTGGGGCGGGCCTGACGTTCACTGGTTGTACTGCCGCGTGGGACATGGCCGCCTCCGCCGTCGTTCAGGCTGCTCCGAACAAGAGCTGCGCCCTTTAATTCATCACTTGATGAATTAAAGGTAGGTCCCGTGCCGCTGCCGGTCAACAGCTTTCGAAGAGAGAAATACTTGTCAACGTGCCCGCCATCACATAGGTTCGATCTAGCTGCGCTGGAGTGGTTTGGGCGGTCTCACCAGTCCTCACCAGTACTTGGCGATTACGGCGTTGAGCCACGCCCGGATGCGATGACCAGCCTCACTGGGGGGCCAGGGGCTTTGTAATTCCGGGCGTGGCTCTTCTGTGTCCGGCGCAGGTTGTTCCCGCCGGTATCGGCTGCAGTGGGGAGCGGGCGCTGTGTGCCGGTAGATTAGTATCCAGACGAAAATTGTCCGGCCCTGCTGATCCAGCACTTCCCCAGAAACGGATACCACCCGTGGTCCTAAGACTGTCCCAGCTTTTCCTGCGCACGCTGCGTGAAGATCCCGTCGACGCCGAGGTCGCCAGCCACAAGCTCCTGGTCCGCGCCGGCTACATCCGCCGCGCAGCCCCCGGCATCTACACCTGGCTTCCGCTGGGGCTCAGCGTCCTGCGCAAGGTTGAGGACATCATCCGTGAGGAGATGGCGGCCATCGGAGCCCAGGAAGTCCACTTCCCGGCCCTGCTGCCGCGTGAACCCTACGAAGCCACCAACCGCTGGACCGAATACGGCGAGGGCCTGTTCCGCCTCCAGGACCGCAAGGGCGCCGACTACCTTCTGGCCCCTACCCATGAAGAGATGTTCACGCTCCTGGTCAAGGACCTGTACTCCTCGTACAAAGACCTGCCCCTGAGCCTGTACCAGATCCAGAACAAGTACCGTGACGAAGCCCGGCCCAGGGCTGGCCTGCTGCGCGGGCGTGAGTTCATCATGAAGGATTCGTACTCATTTGACGTTGACGACGCCGGCCTGGACGCCAGCTACGCCGCGCACCGGTCTGCCTACCTGAAGATCTTTGCGCGGCTTGGCCTGGAGGTTGTCCCGGTCGCCGCCACCGCCGGCGCCATGGGCGGTTCAAAGAGCGAGGAATTCCTGTTCCCCACGGAGATCGGCGAGGACACCTTTGTCCGCTCGGCATCCGGTTACGCCGCCAACGTGGAGGCCGTGACCACCGTGGTCCCCGAGGAGATCGACTACACGGGTGCCCCGGCGGCCCAGGTGCTCGACACTCCGGACACCCCCACCATCGAAACACTGGTGGCAGCCTCCAACCAGATCTTCCCGCGCCCCGACGGCGGCGCCTGGACTGCCGCCGAAACCCTGAAGAACGTTGTCCTCGCGGTTACGCTGCCCACTGGCGAGCGCCAGATCGTCGTCATCGGAGTGCCCGGCGACAGGGCAGTGGACCTGAAGCGCGTTGAGGCCAACATCGGAGCGTTCTTACCGGTCGCGGGCGAGATCGGCCTGGAGGCCGCAGGCGAAGAAGACCTGAAGAAGCACCCGCTCATCGTTAAGGGCTACCTCGGGCCGGGCATGTCCCTGGACCAGGCCCTGCTGGGCTCGGAAGGCGCCGCGAAGCTGCTCTACCTGGTGGATCCCCGCGTTGTCAGCGGCACCACCTGGATCACGGGCGCCAACGAAGCCGGCAAGCACGTCTACGGTCTGGTGGCCGGACGGGACTTCACCTGGGACGGGGTCATCGAGTGCACCGAAGTCCGCGCGGGCGATCCTGCCCCTGACGGATCCGGCCCTCTGGAAACGGCCCGGGGCATTGAAATGGGCCACATCTTCCAGCTGGGCCGGAAGTACGCGGAGGCCCTGGGTTTGAAGGTACTGGACCAGAACGGCAAGCAGGTCACCGTGACCATGGGCTCATACGGCGTGGGCGTTACCCGTGCCGTGGCAGCCTTGGCCGAGTCCAACCACGACGCCAAGGGCCTGGTCTGGCCGCGCGCCGTAGCTCCGGCCGACGTGCACGTCGTGGCCGTCGGCAAGGGCGAGGACATCTTCGCCACCGCCGAACAGCTGTCGCTGGACCTTGCGGCCGCAGGCCTCGAGGTGATTTACGATGACCGCCCCAAGGTATCGCCTGGCGTGAAGTTCGGCGACGCCGAACTGGTGGGCGTCCCCACCATCCTGGCCGTCGGCCGTGGACTGGTGGACGGTGTGGTGGAAATCAAGGACCGCCGGACGGGTGAGGCAGAGAACGTAGCGGTTGATAAGGCTGTTGACTATGTGGTCAACGCCGTCCGCAACAGCTAACCGCGGCAGTGGAACTAGGACTTGAATCCCTCCAGCTAACCACGCTCCTTCTGCTGCTGCTTGCTGGCTTTGCCGCCGGCTGGGTGGATGCGGTGGTCGGCGGCGGCGGGCTGATCCAGCTTCCCGCCCTGCTGCTGGTCCCCGGTATCAGTCCGGTGCAGGCCCTGGCAACCAATAAGCTCGGCTCCATTTTTGGAACGGCCACCAGCGCCACCACCTATTACCGCCGGGTGGGGCCTGACCTGAAGACCGCCGTGCCCATGGCGGTAATCGCTTTGGCGGGCAGCCTGGGCGGGGCGGTGTTGGCCGCCACCCTCCCCGCCAGCGTCTTTAAACCCATCATCGTGGTGGCACTGGTGGCCGTCGCGCTCTTCACGGCACTTAAGCCCAACGTGGGCGATCTCACGGCACTGCGGCACGACGGCCACAAGCACTATGTCCTGGCATGCGTCATCGGGGCGGTGATCGGCTTTTATGACGGCCTGATCGGACCGGGTACCGGCTCGTTCCTGGTCATCGCGCTGGTATCCGCAATGGGCTATGCGTTCCTGGAAGCCAGCGCCAAGGCAAAGATCGTGAACATGGCCACCAACGCCGGCGCGCTCTTGTTTTTCATGCCGCACGGCTCCGTTCTGTGGGGGCTCGGCCTGCTGCTGGGGGCATCCAACATGGCCGGCGGCTACTTGGGCGCAAGGACAGCCGTCAAACAGGGAAGCCGTTTCGTCCGCATTGTCTTCCTGGTGGTTGTTGCGGCCCTCATAGTGAAACTCGGCTACGACATCTGGCAGGAGAATTTCGCCTGACCGGAGCGGATTCCTGCCCCTCGTGGCATGCTGAGCCGAGGCGTAGCATGCAGTTATGTCACACGGCGACGACGACTATTCCCGGGCCATGGCAGCTGCCCTGCGTCATTCGACGGCCTGGCTGCGGAGCCTCCGGGAGCGGCCAGTGGGGCCCAGGCTCGCGGCCCACGACCTGACCGGGACGTTTGGCGGGCCCCTGCCCAGGCAGGGGATGCCTGCCGACGAAGTGGTCGACTTCCTGGCCGGAACGGCTGAACCCGGACTCATGGCCATGCCCTCCGGCCGTTTCTTCGGCTGGGTCATCGGCGGCACGCTTCCGGCAGCGCTTGCCTCTGACTGGTTGGTCAGTGCCTGGGACCAGAATGCCGGGCTCCGCTATGCCACCCCGGCCATGGCAGCCATCGAAGAGGGGGCCGGCAACTGGCTTCTGGAGTTGTTGGGGCTGCCAGCCGGATCCGACGTGGGATTTGTCACCGGTGCCACCATGGCCAACTTCACCGGGATGGCCGCCGGGCGGTGGCGGCTTCTCACCAACGAGGGCTGGGACCTGGACCGGGACGGGCTGTCCGGTGCACCCCGGGTCCGCTGCTTTGTGGGCCGGGAGCGGCACGACACCGTGGACCTCGGCCTGCGGTATCTGGGTTTGGGGAAACCCACGGTGGTTGATGCGGATGGCCAGGGGCGCGTGGTTCCGTCAGCGCTGGATGCCGCGTTGGCTGAACGCTCCGGGCCGGCCCTGGTGTGCCTGCAGGCCGGCAACCTGCACTCCGGTGCCTTTGATCCGTTTGCCGACGCCATCGCCGTCGCGAAAGAACACGGCGCATGGGTCCATGTTGACGGGGCCTTCGGGCTGTGGGCTGCCGCCGCTCCGGAGCTGCGGCACCTGACCTCCGGCTACGAGGAAGCGGACTCCTGGGCGACAGATGCCCACAAAACATTGAACGTGCCCTATGACTGCGGCATAGCCATTGTCCGTGACGCCGCTGCGCTCCGCTCGGCCATGGGCCTGCACACAAGCTACCTCGTGCATGATGCGGAAGGACCCGGGGACCCGTTCGAGAAGGTGCCGGAGCTTTCCCGCCGGGCGCGGGGCGTGCCGGTATGGGCTGCGCTGAAGAGCCTGGGCCGCGACGGCGTGGCGGCACAGGTACGTGGGCTGGCAGCCGCCGCCTCGGACATCGCGGCCGGACTGGCCAGACTGGACGGCGTCGAAGTGCTCAACGACGTCGACTACACCCAGGTGTGCGTGGCCTTCGGTGACGACGACACCACGCGCGCGGTCACTGCGCGCATCATTCAGGATGGAAGGGTCTGGATGTCCGGGTCGCGCTGGCAGGACCGGGACGTCCTGCGGATCTCCGTCAGTAACTGGCAGACGGCCGGAGAGGACGTAGGCACTGCCGTGGCAGCCGTTGATACCGCGCTGAGCGCAGTACGTGGTGCCTGACTGAACAAGCCTGCCTGGTTGCCGTACCCTCTGCACGTGACGACGCGGCGTCCCGCCTCCTCAGCCGCCCGCACCGGCCCCGCCCGGTTCGGGCAGCTCCTGCGCGGACGGCAGCCCCTCGAGCGTTCGGCCCGCAAGTGTGCTGGCCACCCAAAGCGATCGTGCCAGGTCGCCCCGATGGCCCGGCTTCCCGGCGTACCACAGCGCATTGGCCACCTCCCTGGCAACGGCCCACTGCCGGGCGACCTCGCCATCCAGTCCGGCTGTCGCGCTGAAGGCCGCGCACCGGCCCCGCAGCCCAGCTGCCGCCCCACCGGCCGGCAGTTCCCTGACCCGGTTCCATAGCACCGGAGCCACGGCGAACTCCGGTTCCCCGATCATGGGCTGCGGATCAATGGCGGCGTATCCTGCCACCGTCGGCCGTCCATGGGGGTTGCCGGGCTTGGCCAGGATATTGAGGAAATGCAGGTCTGTATGGACAAGGGCATCCCGTCCGGAGCGCCGTCCCACCGCGCCCCGGGTCTGGCACACCTCCAGCGCCGCTTCCAGCAGCCAGCGGGGGAAGGGGCGTCCCAGCTGCTCCCAGTCCGCGGGCAGGTCATCGCTCCACTGCTCGGCACGGGCGGCAATGTGTTCGAACTCCTGCCACTGCGGCCGGTGGTCCGGGCTGAGGCTCAGCCGGCGGACCAGTCCGCCCCACACCGCCGCGGCGTCCTCCATTGACAAGCTGTAGAGCGAATGCCCGGCGTCCAGTCGCTCGAGGAGCATCGTGCACGTGCCCGCATCGGCTTCGAGCAGGGCCACGGCCCCCTGCCCCCGCCACAGCGCCAGCGCATGCCGTTCGGCCTTGGCTTCATCGTGCGGGAAGGCTACTTTGAGTACCGCCGGGGAACCGTCAGCCTGCCTTACCGGAATCACCATGCCGCCCTGCCCGTTCCAGGGGAGGCTTCCGGCGGGAAGGTCGGGCTCCAGGCCCCACTGATCCAGCCGGCCCCGAATCAAGTCCGGAAGCGAGTCAAGCCAGGCCCGTCCCGTGCTGTTTCGGCGGTACCGGGCGGTGAGGTCCGGAGGAATGGGTATAGCTGGGTGGGTGCTCATCAGCTCCAGCCTAAGTGCTGCCCAGGTACACGCGGCAGCGGGGCGGGAGCGCGACTGTTCCGCAGCGGGTGCATCCAAGGGGCGCGGTCCCAGGGGCTGCGTTCAGGAAGGAAGCAGCGGCAGCCGCGCCTCATCCAGGAGCAGCCCGGGCACCGGGCCGGGGTCCCCGCCCCAGTGCACGGTCCGGGCAGCTGCAGCCTGCAAGGCTTCCAGTGCCCAGGCGCGGGTGGGGCCGCCCGTCAGTGCCACCACGTCTCCGTAAGCGGGCAGGGTCGCGGCTTCCAGACGTGCCAGGCCGGCGGCCGGTGCGGCCAGGAAGTCCGGCTCCAGCACATAGCCGGGCTGCGCCGGCGGTGGCGCGGCGCAGTGCAGCCGGCTGGCGGCTTCGGCATCTTCCGCAAGGGCCTGGTGCCGGCCAAGGAATTCCGACGCCGGGCCGGCAGCACCCGCGGGCAGCCGCGTCAGGGCTGCCTGGTAGCCATATACCGCCTGCAGTTCAGCGGCCGCCAAGGCGGCCAGGGCAGCGCCCGGCCCCGCCCCTTCCGCTGCCGTAGCCTGCTCTTGGGACGGTGCCGGCTCCCCGGACAGCGCCTGATCCGATGGGACGAACGGGCAGGGTGCAGCAGATGGTTCACCGGCTGGTGTCCCTGCAGCCTGCGTTTCCGTCCTGCCGGAACCATCGGCGGGCGCGGCGGTCGCCGTCCCGCCCTGCGCTCCCTGGCTAATCGCGGTGACGGGGTCCGGTGCACCGGACGCCGCCGCGAGTTCTTGTGCAGCCAGGAGCTGGGCTGTGCCAGCTCCCGCCAGAAGGCGGGCCATGCCACCGTCGGCCGTTTCCGCATCCAGGAGCCGTTTGGAACCGCTGTCCGCCAGGGCCCTTGCAAGCTCAAGCATTGTCATCGGCGGTGACGCGGACGGTGTAGGGGTGGCGGAAGCGGAGGGGGTGGCTGATGGTGTGGAAGCCGGGGCGGCCTCCGGCAGGACCAGCGCACGTGCCTGGATGGTCAGCAAGGTCACAACCCGGTCCATGGTGGCGGCAGCACCGCCGTCGGCCGCTCCGTCAGCGAGCTGGAGCCCTGCGCTGCGGAGCACGAGGGCGTCGTCCAAGGCTGCATCGCGTGCCTGCTCCGAGAACGGGGGAGCGGCCGGCGGAGGCGGATCCGCGGGGATCAGGGCGAATCCGAGGCTGAGGACGAGGAGTGCTGAGAGCGACAGGACGGCGTGCCGGAAATAGCGCATCCGCGGGCGGTTTTCCTGGCTGTCGTCGTTCACAACAGACCATGGTGCCACGCTTGGGGGGATCGCCTGCACCACTGAGCCGGTAAAATAGCTACGCTAGTACACACCACATCATCTATAGGGAGGCGGCCGGCATCGTGAGCAATGCAGAAGCCACGGCTTCACCAGACCCCACCGGAACGGGCAGGGCTGGGTCCGCAACGGCACACAATCCGGAAGCTGCCCGGCTAAGGGCACTCCTTGAACCCTCGGTCCTGGCCAACCGCCTGTACCTCGAGGACGTGGAAATAAACGTTGCCGGTTCACACCGGGTGGTCCACGTTGTGGTGGACCTGCCGCAGGAGGAATCCGGCGGGGTCAGCCTTGATGTCATCGCGGACATCTCCAAGGTCCTTTCGGAAGTTCTGGACAGCGATCCCGCCACGGACAGCCGCCCCTATGATCTTGAAGTTTCCTCACCGGGAGTGGGGCGTCCCCTGACCGAACCCCGCCACTGGCACCGGGCAAGGGGCCGGATGGTCACGGTCAACGTCATCCAGGGCGACAACGTCACCGGCCGCATCCAGTCGGTGGACGACGCCGGCGTGACGCTTGTCCCGGAGATCGCCGTCAAGAAGGGCATGAAGCCCAAGCAGGGCGACCCCGTCAAACTTCCTTTCGACAGGATCCGCAGCGGAAAAGTCGAGATCGAATTCAGCCACCTCAACGAGGCCGGTCTGGAACCTGAACACAATGGACCTTCTGAGGAGGCCTGATGGATATTGACATGAGCGCACTGAGACTTCTGGAGCGTGAGCGTGAAATCCCGCTGGACCTCCTGATCCCCACCATCGAGCAGGCGCTCCTGGTGGCATACCACAAGTCTCCCGGGGCCTTTGAAAAGGCCCGGGCCGAGCTGGACCGCAAGAGCGGCCACGTGACTATCTGGGCTGTCGAGATCGACGACGACGGCGCCCCCATCGGCGAGTTCGAGCACACTCCGGAAGGGTTCGGCCGCATTGCCGCCAGCACTGCCCGGCAGATCATCCTCCAGCGCCTGCGCGACGTAGAGGACGACAACGTGCTGGGCGAGTTCAAGGGCCGCGAGGGTGAGCTGGTGGCCGGCACTATCCAGCAGGGCAACAACCCGCACATGATCCAGGTCAACCTGGGCTCCGTGGAGGCGCTGCTTCCGCCGCCCGAGCAGGTGCCCGGGGAGAAGTACATCCACGGCAACCGGCTCCGTGCCCTGGTCATCGACGTCCACCGCGGTTCCAAAGGCCCGTCCGTCACGCTGTCCCGATCCCACCCGGGGCTGGTGCGCAAGCTCTTCGAACTCGAAGTTCCGGAGATCGCCGACCGTTCGGTGGAGATCGTTGCCCTCGCCCGTGAAGCGGGGCACCGCACCAAGATCGCCGTCAAGGCAAACGCTCCCGGCATTAACGCCAAGGGTGCGTGCATCGGTGAAATGGGTTCCCGGGTCCGCGCCGTCATGACGGAGCTCAACGACGAAAAGATCGACATCGTCGACTTCAGCGAGAATCCCGCCACCTTTATCGCCAGCGCACTCTCGCCGTCCCGTGTGAATTCGGTCACCATCACTGACGAGGCCACCCGCTCCGCACGCGTGGTGGTTCCCGACTACCAGCTGTCCTTGGCCATCGGCAAAGAGGGCCAAAACGCCCGCCTGGCCGCAAAGCTCACCGGCTGGCGGATCGATATCGTTTCCGACGCCGCCACGGCCAAGGAAAGCTGACCGGCCGTCCCCGCGGTTCCTGCCACGCCGGAACCGCTCGACGGTTCGGGCAGAAAGGCCCGGAGGGGCTAGAATAGACAGGACCGCGCCTTACGGCCGGCAACCGTGCGCCTTGGGTGTGCCCTCCTCCCGATGGGGGAGAGTCCACCTGCGGCCGGCAGAGATGAACGTCAGGACGATGACCGTGGCAGAAGTACTTACCAGCGGGAGTCAACCGGAACGCACCTGCATCGGTTGCCGGAAGAAGGGACCGCGGTCGGAGTTACTCCGGCTCGTCGCCGAGGGCAACGGATCAACCGCTGTCCTGGTGGATGAACGACGCCGGATGGCTGGCCGGGGTGCATGGCTGCATCCCAGCGCATCGTGCCTGGCTCTGGCAATCAAGCGGCGAGCGTTCGGACGTGCCCTTCGGGGCGCAACCGGAACCGAAGCCGTGGAACGCCGGATCACGTCAGGCCCGAACGTTGCAGCCACCACGGTGGCTGCGACACCAACCGTCCAACCTGAAAGCGGGTCAGAAATCTGATGGAAACCCGATGAGTTCCCAGCGATGAGTGCGTAACGATGACAACTTTGTTGCGCTCTGCAATGGGCCCTTCTGCAGTATCCGCGGCTGGGGCCCGCAGTAAGAAGTAGACGGTTCGTGCCTGGCTCGGTGCGGACCGAGACAGGAGAAATGTGGCCAAGGTCCGCGTACACGAGCTCGCAAAAGAGCTCGGTATTACTTCCAAAGATGCAGTGACAAAACTGCAGGAACTGGGCGAATTCGTTCGCTCCGCCTCATCCACCATTGAGGCACCCGTCGTGCGCAAGCTGCGCAACGCCTTCCCCGACGCTGCCGCGAAGAGCGCAGCCCCAGCAGCCGCTCCCAAGGCGCCTGTTCCCGCCGCGGAAGCACTTCCGTCAACCCCGGCTCCCGGCCCGGCAGCCCCCAAGGCTCCGGCTCCCAAGGCGCCGGCCCCTGCAGCTCCCGCAGCTCCAGCCCAGGCGGCCGCTCCTGAGGCACCCGCCGCCAGCGCTCCGGCTGCACCGGCCGCGCCCGCAGCATCGTCCACCGGGGCAAAGCCCGGCGCGCGTCCGGCTCCCAAGGCTGACACTCCCGCCGCACGCCCGGGAGCCTCCGGCCAGGGTTCCAGCGCGCCCCGCCCGGGCGGACCCCGCCCAGGCAACAACCCCTTCGCAACTTCGCAGGGCATGCCCCGCGGCCGTGGCGGCGACGGTGACCGTGCTCCGCGCCCGGGCAACAACCCGTTTGCCACTTCCCAGGGCATGCCCCGTCCCGGTGGCGGCCGTACCGACGGAGACCGTCCCGGTGGTCCGCGTCCCGCTGCCGGTGCCGGCGGTCCCCGTCCGGGTGGTCCGCGTCCCGCCGCGGGTGCGGGCGGCCCCCGTCCCGCAGCCGGTGCCGGCGGCTCCCGTCCGGGTGCCGGTGCTGGTCCGCGTCCCGGTGGTGCAGGCGGAAACCGTCCCACTCCCGGCATGATGCCGAACCGCACTGAGCGTCCGGCACCTGCGGGTGCCGGCCGTCCCGGTGGCGGTGGCCGTGGTCCCGGACGTCCAGGCGGCGCCCCGGGCACCGGTGGTCCCGGTGCCGGCGGCGGTGCTCCCGCCGGCGGTGGCTTCGGCAAGGGCGGCCGCGGCCGCGGCGGCACGCAGGGTGCCTTCGGTAAGGGCGGTGCAGGCCGCGGCAAGCAGCGCAAGTCGAAGCGCGCGAAGCGCCAGGAACTTGAGCAGATGAGCGCACCGTCGCTGGGTGGCGTGAGCGTACCCCGCGGCGACGGCAACACCGTCATCCGACTGCGCCGTGGCTCGTCCATCACGGACTTCGCCGACAAGATCGAGGCGAACCCCGCCGCGCTGGTCACCGTCCTGTTCCACCTCGGTGAAATGGCAACGGCCACCCAGTCGCTGGACGAGGACACCTTCGCGCTGTTGGGCGAAGAACTGGGCTACAAGCTCCAGGTCGTGTCGCCGGAGGACGAGGAGCGCGAGCTGCTGTCCACCTTCGATATCGACGTGGAGGCCGAACTTGAGGCTGAAGGCGACGACGAGCTCGAGGCACGTCCTCCGGTCGTCACGGTGATGGGCCACGTGGACCACGGTAAGACCCGGTTGCTGGACGCCATCCGCAACTCGGACGTTGTGGCCGGCGAGCACGGCGGCATCACCCAGCACATCGGTGCCTACCAGATCAGCCATGAGCATGAGGGCACGTTGCGCGACATCACCTTCATCGATACCCCGGGCCACGAGGCGTTCACCGCCATGCGTGCCCGTGGTGCCAAGGTCACCGACATTGCGATCCTCGTGGTCGCAGCGGACGACGGCGTCATGCCGCAGACCGTTGAAGCCCTCAACCACGCCCAGGCGGCCAACGTGCCGATCGTCGTGGCCGTCAACAAGATCGACAAGGAAGGCGCCAACCCGGACAAGGTCAAGGGCCAGCTGACCGAGTACGGCCTCGTTCCGGAAGAATACGGTGGCGACACCATGTTCGTTGAGGTCTCGGCCCGCCAGAACGTCAACATCGACGAGCTGATCGACGCTGTGCTGCTGACCGCCGACGCCGCGCTGGACCTCCGGGCCAACCCGGACAAGGCCGCCCGCGGTATCGCCATTGAAGCGAACCTGGACAAGGGCCGCGGTTCCGTGGCCACCGTCCTGGTGCAGTCCGGTACCCTGGCCGTCGGCGACACGATCGTGGCCGGCACGGCCCACGGCCGCGTCCGCGCCATGTTCGACGAAGACGGCGAAGCCCTCGACGTCGCGCTGCCGTCCCGTCCGGTCCAGGTCCTTGGCCTGTCCAACGTGCCGCGCGCCGGTGACACCTTCCTGGTGACCACCGACGAACGGACCGCCCGCCAGATCGCCGAGAAGCGTGAAGCCGCAGAGCGCAACGCCCAGCTCGCCAAGCGCCGTAAGCGCATCAGCCTGGAAGACTTCGACCAGGCAGTGGCCGACGGCAAGATCGACACCCTCAACCTCATCCTCAAGGGTGACGTGTCCGGCGCCGTGGAAGCCCTCGAAGACGCCCTGCTCAAGATCGACGTCGGCGAAGGCGTGCAGCTGCGCGTCATCCACCGGGGTGTGGGTGCCATCACGCAGAACGACGTCAACCTGGCCACGGTCGACTCCGCCGTCATCATCGGCTTCAACGTCAAGCCCGCCGAGCGGGTTGCCGAACTGGCAGACCGCGAGGGCGTGGACATGCGCTTCTACTCGGTCATCTACTCCGCAATTGATGACATCGAGATGGCGCTCAAGGGCATGCTCAAGCCGGAATACGAAGAATTCCAGCTGGGCACCGCCGAGGTCCGCGAAGTCTTCCGCTCCTCCAAGTTCGGAAACATCGCAGGCTCGATCGTCCGCAGCGGCATCATCCGCCGTAACACCAAGGCACGCATCAGCCGTGACGGCAAGGTCATCGGTGACAACCTCACCATTGAGACGCTCAAGCGCTTCAAGGATGACGCCACCGAAGTCCGCACCGACTTCGAGTGTGGTATCGGCCTTGGTTCGTACAACGACATCACCGAAGGCGACATCATCGAGACCTTCGAGATGCGTGAGAAGCCGCGCGTCTAAGTTGTTCCAGCCTCAAAAACGGTGCGGGGTCGTTGGATTTTTCCGGCGGCCCCGCCCCTTCGCTGGGTGGCCAACGTCTTACGACGTCGGCCACCCAGCTTCGGCAGGCCCGATGCCACTCCCAGGCCGCCGGAAAAATCCAACGCGGGTCCGTCGTCGACTCGCGCCTAGTGCGTGGCAGTAATCGAACGTGGGTACGTCAGCTGCAACACGCCGTCGTACGTTCCAAATTTTTTAGGAGTTGTTCATGGCTGATCCGGCACGTGCTGCCAAGATGGCGCAGCGGATTAAGGTTGTTGTTGCTGAGGCCCTCAGCCGAAAGGTCAAGGATCCCCGGCTTGAGGGGATCACTGTTACCGACGCCCGGGTGACCAATGATCTTCAGCATGCCACCGTTTACTACACCGTCTTCGGGGACCAGGCCGGCCAGGCTGATGCCGCCAAGGGACTTGAGAAAGCCAAGGGCGTGCTCCGGCAGGAGGTGGGCCGGAACATCACCGCCCGGCTGACTCCCACGCTCGAATTCGTGGCCGACCAGATTCCCGTCAACGCATCCAACCTGGAGGAACTGCTCCGGGAAGCGAAAAAGCGCGACGCCGAGGTGGCCGCCCTGGCTGCGAAGGCCAAGCACGCCGGCGACGCGTCCCCCTACAAGAGCGATGCGTCCGCTGACGTGGACATCGACGAAGACGACTTCGACGAAGAGGACCTCGACCTCACAGACACCGACGGGTTCGACGAAGACGGCAGCAAGTAGCCCAAAAACGTCAGCAGAAGGCCCGGACCGCAACGCAGTCCGGGCCTTCTGCTTCCCAGAAAACCAGGGGGCCTACCTGATGTCGGCCTTTATCACCCGCCCCGTGGCTGCAGGTGGCTGCATGAAGTCGTCGCCCACCGCATCCACCGTGGCGTACAGTGTCCGGCCGTGAATCTCAACGTCGGCTGGCGCGTTTACCTCCAGGAAGGTGGAACGGTGCCCTTTCCAGGCGTGGAATTTCAGGATCTTGTCACCGAACAGGGAAGCAACGTACACGTCGCCGTTGTTCGCCACTGCGAGGCCTGTGGGGCTGAGGATGTAGTCCACCCAAAGCCGGGTTTCCCCGGACCACGGGTTGACCTTGAAGACGGCGCCGCGGTCACCGAGGGTTGGGCTTTCAGGCCCGCCTGGCAGTGAGGTCACGTAGAGCCAACCGTCAGGCCCGATCTCAACATCGGTGGGGACAGGCTCGAAGCCATATTCATGCCCCGCAGCACAGTCGGGCACCGTGAAGACCTGGCCTTCACCCACTGGGAAGGTGGTTCCCCTGGGAATGAGTGCGAGTCTGGGCGGCAGGACAGCCAAAGTGCTCACCGCACCGGAGCGGAGGTTGACCTTGAGGATGGCGTTCGCTCCGGCGTCCGCGACATAGGCTGTGTTGCCTTCGACGGCAGTGGCATATGCGTTGGAATCCAGCGTGCCTTGATAACGTGCAGGCGGGTACGGCGGCCAGCCGGCCAGGCACTCGCTGCTCACATCTGGGCCGAAGCCGTAGTGCTGTCCGGCATCCGGATTGTTTTTCCGTTCGTGGTCTGCCAGGTCAGCAATCTCCCTGACGTCTCCGCGTGGGCTGATCGCCTTCAAGAAGCCCTGCAATTTGGCGGGATCCGGGTCCCCAGCACCGGAAGTCTCCAAAAAGAAGGTAGTGGCGCCACGGGTTTCCACGCCCGCCACGCCCCAGCCCTGCGGAGCCTGGTAAATATCGTTGACTTCCCCGCCCCTGCCGATCCGGCTGAGTTTGCCGGCAAAGTCCTGGGTGACGTACACGGACTTGTTCGTTCCGACGGCCAAGTGCAAGGGCGAGACAAGGCCGGAGGCCACTTCCCCGTAGGGTTCGTCGCGGTGGTCCCGGTCCGACGCTCCCGCGGGACTGACCGGCGCCATAAGGGCCGCGCTTGCCAAACAGGCTATCAGGGTGAGTCTTTTCTTCATTTGGGTACTCCGGGTTCGGCGCCCGTTACGGGCCGGGTAAGAAGCCGCCGGGAGGCGGAAATTTTCGGAACCCCCGGCCGCCAGACTATGCCCGCGCCTGCGCAGTGTCGTCGGGACTATCCCCCTAATGTGCCCCCTATTTCCATCCCTAACAGGATCTGCCGTGGCTAGGATCTAGCTATGACTATGGCAAGTGACCACCAGGACCCCGCCCGTTACCTTGAACAGGCCGTGGAGCTGGCCACCCGCAACGTCGGCGACGGCGGGGGACCCTTCGGCGCCGTGGTGGTCACACCCGACGGCCGGGTATACGAAGGCGTAAACCGGGTCACGCGCGACAACGACCCCACGGCCCACGCGGAAGTGGTGGCGATCCGCACGGCGGCCTCGGCCCGGGCAACGTTCAACCTCCAGGGTGCCGTCCTGTACACCAGCTGCGAACCCTGCCCGCTATGCCTCGCTTCCGCGTTGTGGGCGCGCATCGACCGCGTCTACTTCGCGGCCGACCGCCACGGCGCCGCCGCGGCCGGTTTCGACGACGCACTCTTCTATGAGTATTTCAGCGGTTCGCGGCCCGACCTCATGCCTGTCACCAGGGGAGACGTGCCGGCGTCGGACGCCCCGTTCAACGCCTGGGGTGCCCACAGACACCGGACGGAGTACTAGGAATGGAACCGGGACTCATTGCCTGCCCCTCCTGTGGTAAGACCAACAGGATTCCGGCGCAGGCAGCGGGCACACCGCGTTGCGGTAACTGCAAGTCAGGGTTGCCGTGGATCGTCAACGCCGGTGACGCCGACTTCGCGGGCGTGGCGGAGCGCTCACCGGTACCCGTTCTGGTGGACTTTTGGGCAGACTGGTGCGGCCCTTGCCGCATGGTGAGCCCCGTGCTGGACAAACTGGCCCGTGAACGGCCCGGCCGGATCAAACTGGTCAAGGTCGATGTGGACAAGGCGCCCGGCCTGTCACGACGGTTTGACGTGCAGGCGATCCCCACCCTGATGGTGCTGGTGGACGGCAAGGTGGCGGCCCGGCAGGCCGGTGCGGCGCCCGCAGAGGTTCTGCGCTCCTGGCTGGACGGAGCCCTTTCGGGCGCAGCACGGTAGCTCCCTCGGCCCGGCCCTGGCCGTCAGCGGCGCTCCCTTGCCGGCAGGCGGGACAGGCCTTCCAGCAAATCCTGCTTCCGGCCGCACAGGGCAATCCGTACCCAGCCCTCGCCAATCGACCCGAAAGCGGTGCCGGGTGCCAGGGCGACGCCCGAGTCTGCCAGGAACTGGCGCACCCAGTTCCGCACATCGCCGCCGCTGGCATGGGAGACGTCGGCCCACAGATAGAAGGCGCCCTGGGCCTGCAGGTACGGGATTCCCTTGGCGTCGAGGACCGCCGAGGCGGCGTCGCGGTTGCCCCGATAGTGCCGGTGGGCGTGCTGAACGTAGTCCTGGGGTCCCGTAAGGGCGGCGAGCGCAGCGTACTGTGTTGGGGCTGCCACACAGGACACGATGGACTCCATCACGTTGTCCATCTGCTGCTTCAGCTCCGGCGGGCAAACCAGCGCGCCGATCCGAAGGCCTGTGAGGCCGTAGGTTTTGGACAGTGTCAGCGAGGTGAAAGCGAGGTGAAGACGCGCGCTTCCCCTGGCGTCCCGCCGTCGAATTTTGCCGGGCTGATGTGCGGCACATCGTAGGTGAACGCCGCGTAGCATTCGTCCGAAATGACCCAGAGATCGTGCCTGCGGCCCAGGGCCATCAGGTCGCGGGTCAGCTCCCCGTCCAAAACGGCACCCAGGGGATTGGACGGCGAGTTCAGGACCAGGACCCGGGTCCGCCCTGTAATGAGGGCTTCGATGTCCTCAGTCCGGGGCTGGAAGCCGTGCTCCGGGTAGAGCGGGTAACCCACCGGGACGGCGTTCAGGAGCCGGCCGGTCATCGCGAAGGTGGGATAACCCGGGTTGGGAATGAGGATCTCGTCGCCGGGAGAGAGCAGCAGGCTCATGGCCAGGTGCAGGCCCTGCTGCGCCCCGGCCACCACATACACCCGCTCGGCGCCGACATCCACGCCCTGCTCTTCCCGGAACCTGGCGGCAAAGGCTTCACGCAGGCCGGGAATGCCTGCATTGGGGGTGTAGTTGGTTTCGTCGCGGTCCAGGCACGCCATGCCGGCGTCCAGCACGTGGCGGGGGAGCGGGAAGCCCGGCTCACCGATACTCAGGACCAGCGCGCCCGGGGTACGCCACGCCGCCTCGGTGATTTCGCGGATCTGGTTCACGGGCACGTCGCGGACATGGGCGGCAAGCTCAGGCATGCCTGCCATCCTAGCCGCCGCTGCTCCGGCCCGTGCGGGCGGCCCAACCTGCGCCGATATACTGGTAGGCGTGCTTTCTGGACTGGTGATAGTGGACAAGCCGCAGGGATGGACCAGCCATGATGTGGTTGGCCGGATGCGGCGCCTCGCAGGGACCCGGAAAGTGGGGCACGCGGGGACACTGGATCCGATGGCCACGGGCGTCCTGGTGGTCGGAATCAACAAGGCCACGCGCCTGCTGACCTATATCGTGGGCACGTCGAAGACCTACACAGCCACCATCCGCCTGGGCCAGTCGACGGTCACGGACGATGCGGAGGGCGACGTCATCGCCACGGCCGGCACCTCGGGCGTCAGCGAGCAGGCAATCCACGACGGCGTCGCCGCACTCACGGGCGACATCCAGCAGGTGCCCAGCAGCGTCAGCGCCATTAAGGTCAACGGGGAACGCGCCTACGCAAGGGTCCGCTCGGGCGAGGACGTGAAGCTCGCTGCCCGGCCCGTCACCATCCACAGGTTCGAGGTCCACGGCATCAGGCGCGATGCGGGGGCCGACGTGCTGGACCTGGACGTAACGGTGGAGTGCTCTTCGGGAACCTATATCCGGGCGCTGGCACGCGACCTGGGCAACGCGCTGGGGGTGGGCGGGCACCTCACGGTGCTCCGCCGGACCCACGTTGGCCCGTACTCGCTGGAGCAGGCCCGTACGCTCGACCAGCTCGCCGAGGAGCTCAACGTGCTGGAGATGTCCCAGGCCGCCCGTGCGCTCATGCCTAACCGGGAGCTGAGCGCTGAGGAAACAACGGAAATTTCGTTTGGCCGCCGCATTGCCGCCGGCGCAGATCCGGGAAGCCCCTCCGCCGCCACCCCCGACCATCCTGCCGCCGCCTTCGCTCCTGACGGAAGCCTGGTGGCGCTGCTCGCAGACGCCGGCAGCTACGCCAAGCCGGTCCTGGTGTTCGCGCCCGGCAACGGTGCACCGGCCAACGCTGCCGCCGGGGAGGCATAGGGGTGGACGCGTATTTCTGGATCATCCTGGCGGTCGGGCTTCTTTCCACCATCATCTGCGTGGTGGCCGGGATCCTGAAGAAGGCGCCGAATGACGTCACCATCCTCTCTGTGGCTGCCGTGGAAGTCGCCCTGGCGGTTTACCTGGTAGGTTCCATCGTCCGGGTCATCGCCGGCGAACCCATCGCGGGCGAGGCCTGGGAATTCTGGGGCTACCTTGCCACGGCCATGCTGCTGCCCCCGGTCGCCGTCTACTGGTCCATCCTGGAACGTACGCGGTGGAGTAACTTCGTCCTCGCCGCCGTCGGTGTGACAGCCCTGGTGATGGCCGCCCGCATGAACCAGATTTGGTACTGAAGTGGAAGAAGCACGAAACGTGGAAGACCAGCACTCTCCGGCCGCCGTCGGCAGCGCCCCCGCACGCAACACCCGCAACACGGGACCCGGACGCCTCCTCATCGCCGTGTATGCGGTGTTTGCCATTTCGGCCACGGCGCGGGCCGGCTACCAGATCCTAACCAAGTTCGCCGAAGCCCCGCTGGCATACCTGCTGTCGGCTTTCGCGGCCCTGGTGTACGTGGTTGCCACCATTTCACTGGCAAAGGCGGGCAGCACCTGGTTCAAAGTGTCCGTTGCCGCCGTGCTGGTTGAACTTGTGGGCGTTCTGGTGGTGGGCGCGTTGAGCGTGTTCGACGCCGTGGCGTTTCCGCATGAAACCGTCTGGTCGCTCTTTGGCCGCGGCTACGGCTTCATCCCGCTGCTGCTCCCGATACTTGGCCTGGTATGGCTGTACCGGCGCCGGCCGTCGCAGGGGAAAACGGCGCTGTGAATACGGGTAACCTTGAAGAGTTCCGCGGCCGTTCCGGCTGCGGAACGTTGATGCTGCAGGCAGTCTAAGGCGAGGGTGATGGTCTACATCTGGAACGATCCGTCCGAGGTCCCGGCGGACTTCGGACCTTCTGTTGTTACCTTCGGGAATTTTGATGGCGTCCATCGCGGGCACCAGCAGGTGCTGTCCCAGCTGATCCGGTCGGCGCGCCTCACCCATGCCAAGGCGGTGGCGGTCACCTTTGACCCGCATCCTGCATTCATCCACCGCCCGGAATCCGCCCCCGAGATGATCATGGGCCTCGACGACAAGCTGGAGGCGCTGGGTGAACTCGGCCTGGACGCCATCCTGGTGGTCAAGTACACGCTGGATCTCGCCAGCCTCACGGCCGAGGAGTTCGTGGAGCAGTACCTGGTGGACTGCCTGCATGCCAGCCACGTCGTCATCGGCCACGACGCCCGCTTCGGCCGCGGCAATTCCGGGGACCTCGAGACCATGCAGGCGCTCGGTGGGAAGTTCGGCTTCGAGGTCCACGTGATCAGCGAATTCGGTTCGGAGGGCTACCCCCTGCATGACGACGACGGCAAGGACCGCCGCTGCTCATCCACCTGGGTGCGTGAAGCGCTCCAAGAGGGCGACGTTGCCACGGCGGCCGCCGTGCTGGGCCGGTCCCACCGCATGCGCGGCGAAGTTGTGCATGGTGCCGCGCGGGGACGGGCCTTGGGTTTCCCAACCGCCAACCTCGCCTCCAACGCGAGCGGACTGATCCCTGCCGACGGCATCTATGCGGGCTGGCTGGTGGACCAGGCCGGAAAGCGCTGGCCGGCCGCCATTTCTGTAGGTTCCAATCCCACGTTCGACGGCGTCAGCCGCCAGGTGGAGGCCCACGTGATCGACCGGCCCAAGGAGGCCGTGGAGGACTTCGATCTGTATGGCCAGACAGTAGTTGTCGAATTCGTGAAGCGCCTTCGGGGCATGGTGGCCTATCGTGGGCCTGAGGCGCTCGTGGACCAGATGAAGCTCGACGTCGTCCAGGCACACAACCTCCTGACCACGCGCTGAACGGCCACTGGCAGCAGCAGCCGTTCCGATCCACCAGCCCCGGCGGCACCTGCCGGAGCGTCCGCAAGGAAAGGCAGTACGTGTCCGTCGAAAAGAACACCCGAAAGCTGGACAAAGGCATCGTCCGCGATTTCAGCTCCCGGATGAGCTACGCCTCCTACCTCCAGCTGCCCACCCTGTTGAGTGCCCAGCAACCGGTCAGCGAACCCGAGCACCACGACGAGCTGCTGTTCATCATCCAGCACCAGACCACGGAGCTGTGGCTGAAGCTGGTGTTGCATGAGCTGCGCAGCGCCGCCGCCTGGCTCCGGACCGACGACCTGGGCTCCGCGCTGAAGGGCATCGCCAGGGTCAAGCACATCCAGAAAACCCTTACGGAGCAGTGGTCCGTCCTGGCCACCCTGACGCCCACGGAGTATTCACAGTTCCGCGGCTTCCTGGGCAACTCCTCGGGCTTTCAGTCCGCCCAGTACCGTGCCGTGGAGTTCGTGCTGGGCAACAAGAACCGCAAAATGCTTCCGGTGTTCGAGTCCGATCCGGAGGCGCACGCCATGCTGGACGAGCTCCTGGCAGCCCCCAGCATCTACGACGAATTCCTGGCCTACCTGTCCCGGCACGGGTTCGACGTGCCCGCCGCCGTCCTGAACCGGGATGTCACCCGCGCCCACGAGTTCACCCCGGAACTGGTACCGCTGTTCAAGCACATCTACGAACACGCCGCTGACAACTGGAGCGCGTATGAGGCCTGTGAGGAACTCGTTGACCTGGAGGACAACTTCCAGCTGTGGCGGTTCCGGCACCTGCGCACCGTCCAGCGGACCATCGGCATGAAAACCGGAACCGGCGGCTCCAGCGGCGCCGCGTTCCTGCAGAAGGCCCTTGAACTCACCTTTTTCCCGGAGTTATTCGCAGTCAGGACGGAGATCGGCCAATGACCACAGAGCAGCAGCGCCTGGTGGAATCGGAAGACAAGGCGCTGCAGCAGCGCGCCGAAGAGCTGGACCGCCAGGACCCGTTGGCGCGCTACCGTAGCCTCTTCATCGGCACTGACACCCCGCTGTCCTACCTGGACGGCAACTCGTTGGGGCGTCCGCTGAAGAGGACGCCCGAAGACATCGCGGCGTTCATCCGCGAAGGCTGGGGCGGGCGCCTGATCCGCGGCTGGGACGAGGAATGGCTGGACCTGCCCCAAGCCATCGGTGACCAGCTGGGGCGGGCCGTCCTGGGTGCTGCGCCGGGGCAGACCATCATTGCCGACTCCACCACCGTTGTGCTCTATAAACTGATCCGGGCTGCACTGGCCGCGCTGGCCGACCCGGACCGGAACGAACTGGTCCTGGACACCGAAAACTTTCCCACGGACCGCTACCTGGTGGAAGGCATTGCGCTTGAGGAGGGCCTGACGCTTCGCTGGATCGAAGCCGACCCCGCCGCCGGGGTGACCGCTGAACAGGTGCGTGAAGTAGCGGGGCCGCGTACCGCCGTCGTACTCCTGAGCCAGATCGCCTACCGTTCCGGCCACCTGGCCGATCTGCCGGCCATCACGGCTGCCGTGCACGACGCCGGCGCGCTGGTTGTGTGGGACCTTTGCCATTCCGCGGGGTCGGTGGAGATCGACCTGGACGGGGCAGGCGTCGACTTCGCCGCGGGCTGCACCTACAAGTACCTGAACGGCGGTCCCGGCTCGCCCGCGTTCGCCTACGTCAACCAGCGGCACCTGGCCTCCCTGAACCAGCCGATCTGGGGCTGGATGGGCCGGAAGGACGCCTTCGAGATGGCCGCCGGATTTGAGCCGGCCGCCGGCATTCGGGGATTCCTCAGCGGTACGCCCGCTATTTTCGGAATGCTCGCGATGCGGGGGACGCTTGACCTGATCGAGGAAGCGTCAATGCCGGCCATCCGGGCGAAATCGGAGCAGCTGACAGCCTTCGCCGTGGAAATTTTCGACGCCTGGCTGGCGCCGCTCGGCGCCGAACTCGCCTCGCCGCGCAGCCCTGCGGAGCGGGGCAGCCACATCACCGTGGACCACCCCGGCTTCACCAAGGCCACCGTGGAGGCATTGTGGGATGGGGATGTGATCCCCGATTTCCGCGCGCCGCGTGGCCTCCGGGTAGGACTCTCGCCGCTAAGCACCAGCTTCGGGGAGGTGCTGCAGGGGATGGCAGCTATCCGGGACCGGCTGCAGGACTAACCGGACTGTTTCGACAAGGTTAGGGCCGGGCCGGTAAACTGGACGTTGGATCCGGCTGCAGTCCGTGGCGGCTGGTTCCTGTCGTGTTCGGGCCTCCCCGTTTTTCCGGGGCCAGGCTGGGGCGGCAGACCCGGCAGTGATCTTCTGACCGGGCCCTCACGGCACATTTCATAGGAGTTAATGTGGCACTTGACGCCGCTGTAAAGCAGTCCATCATCAAGGAATACGCAACCGCAGAAGGCGACACGGGTTCGCCCGAGGTCCAGGTTGCTGTCCTGACCCAGCGGATCAAGGATCTGACTGAGCACATGAAGGAGCACAAGCACGACTTCCACACCCAGCGCGGTCTGCTGGCCATGGTTGGTCGTCGCAAGCGTATGCTGAGCTACCTTAAGAAGACCGACATCGCCCGCTACCGTTCGCTCATCGAGCGCCTCGGCCTGCGCCGCTAGTCAGGCTTCGGGGGCGGCCCTTTCCTGCACGGATCGGGCCGCCTTCTTCAAACACAACTAAACAGGAGGATCAACCGCATCACGCATTCGCGGTCCTCGGTAGTGATCCCCGGGAAGACTTCATTGGCTGAAGTCCCGGCCCGTGGGTCTCGATCGATGACCGGGTGCAGGGCCAGTAGACAGATGCTGGCTGGGTTGATGCGGCTGGACTTCCGTAAAACAGAAACGGAGGTGACTCTCTTGGAGGGTCCCGAAATCCAGTTCTCAGAAGCAATCATCGACAACGGCCGCTTCGGCAAGCGCGTAGTCCGGTTCGAAACCGGCCGCCTCGCCAAGCAGGCAGCCGGTGCAGCAATGGTGTACATCGACGAAGACACCGCGCTGCTGTCCGCCACCACTGCCGGCAAGCACCCGCGTGAAGGTTTTGACTTCTTCCCGCTGACAGTCGACGTCGAAGAGCGCATGTACGCCGCCGGCCGTATCCCGGGCTCGTTCTTCCGCCGCGAAGGACGCCCGTCCACCGAGGCCATCCTGGCCTGCCGCCTGATGGACCGTCCGCTGCGCCCCGCCTTCATCAAGGGCCTGCGCAACGAGGTCCAGATCGTGGTCACCGTCCTGGCGATCAACCCGGACGAGCTCTACGACGTGGTGGCAATCAACGCTTCCTCGATGTCCACCCAGCTGTCCGGCCTGCCTTTCTCCGGCCCCATCGGTGGCGTCCGCGTTGCCCTGGTTGCCGACGAAAACGGCTCGCAGTGGGTCGCTTTCCCGAAGCACTCCCAGCTGGAAAACTCCGTGTTCAACATGGTGGTTGCCGGCCGCGTCGCCGGTGACGACGTCGCCATCATGATGGTGGAAGCCGAAGCTACGGACAACTCCTGGAACCTCATCAAGGAACAGGGCGCCACCGCACCCACCGAAGAGGTTGTCTCCGAGGGCCTTGAGGCTGCCAAGCCGTTCATCAAGGCACTCTGCGACGCCCAGGCCGACCTTGCCGCCCGTGCCGCCAAGCCGACGGTCGAGTTCCCCGTCTTCCTCGATTACGAGGACGACGTATACGCCGCCGTGGAGTCCGCAGCCGCCGAGAAGCTGACCGCTGTCTTCCAGATTGCGGACAAGCAGGAGCGCGAGAACGCCGCTGACGTCCTGAAGGACGAGGTCCTGGCAAACCTGGCCGGCCAGTTCGAAGGCCGCGAGAAGGAACTGTCCGCAGCATTCCGCTCGGTCACCAAGCACGTTGTGCGCCAGCGCATCCTCAAAGACCAGATCCGCATCGACGGCCGCGGCCTGACGGACATCCGCCAGCTCACCGCCGAGGTGGAGGTCCTGCCCCGCGTCCACGGTTCCGCGATCTTCGAGCGCGGGGAGACCCAGATCATGGGTGTCACTACGCTGAACATGCTCAAGATGGAGCAGCAGATCGACTCGCTGTCGCCGGTGAAGACCAAGCGCTACATGCACAACTACAACTTCCCGCCGTACTCCACCGGTGAAACCGGCCGCGTAGGTTCGCCCAAGCGCCGCGAAATCGGCCATGGTGCCCTGGCAGAGCGCGCCCTGGTGCCGGTCCTGCCGTCCCGCGAGGAGTTCCCGTACGCCATCCGCCAGGTATCCGAGGCCCTCGGATCCAACGGTTCGACGTCCATGGGTTCCGTCTGCGCCTCCACCTTGTCCATGCTGAACGCCGGTGTGCCCCTGAAGGCCGCCGTCGCCGGTATCGCCATGGGCCTGGTTTCCGACCAGGTTGACGGCCAGACCCGCTATGCAGCCCTGACTGACATCCTCGGCGCCGAAGACGCCTTCGGTGACATGGACTTCAAGGTTGCCGGTACCGCCGAGTTCGTCACGGCCATCCAGCTGGACACCAAGCTCGACGGCATCCCCGCCTCGGTGCTGGCAGCGGCCCTGAAGCAGGCCCGCGAAGCCCGCCTGCACATCCTGGAGGTCATCAACTCCGCGATCGACACACCCGACGAGCTCTCCGAGTTCGCTCCGCGCGTCATCGCCGTGAAGATCCCCGTGGACAAGATCGGCGAGGTCATTGGCCCCAAGGGCAAGATGATCAACCAGATCCAGGAAGACACCGGCGCCGACATCTCCATCGAGGACGACGGCACGGTCTACATTGGCGCCACCGACGGCCCGTCTGCCGAGGCAGCACGTTCCGCCATCAACGCCATCGCCAACCCGCAGGTCCCGGAAATCGGTGAGCGTTACCTGGGCACGGTCGTCAAGACCACAACCTTTGGTGCCTTCGTGTCGCTGACCCCGGGCAAGGACGGACTCCTGCACATCTCCGAGCTCCGCAAGCTGGCCAACGGCAAGCGCGTGGACAACGTGGATGACGTCGTTTCCGTCGGCCAGAAGGTCCAGGTGGAAATCACCAAGATCGACGACCGCGGAAAGCTGTCGCTCGCTCCTGTGGTGGCCGAGGAGGAAGGCGCGGCTGAGGCTGAGACCGAGCGCGCCCACACCACGGAACCTGCTGAAGGCGCGGAAGTCTAACAGCTCCGGTTTCCGGCGCATAAGCAAGGAATCGGCGGGGCCGGTGGATGATCCACCGGTCCCGCCGCTGTTACGATGGCAGCCAGATCCGGCTGCCCGTCCTGAAAGGCCTCAATGACTGTTGTACCCCTGCCTCTTGAGCAGAACCACCGCGGCGACACCCTGGTCCACGGTTCCGACGGCGGCTCCGAAGTCCGGCGCTCCGTGCTGCCCGGGGGAGTGCGGGTGCTCACGGAGGCGATGCCAGGGCAGCGGTCGGCGACTATCGGATTCTGGGTGGGCGTAGGATCCCGGGACGAGGCCCCCGGACAGCACGGTTCAACCCATTTCCTGGAGCACCTGCTGTTCAAAGGCACCAAGCGCCGCACTGCCCTGGAGATCGCTTCGGCCTTCGACGAGGTGGGCGGGGAATCCAATGCCGCGACGGCCAAGGAAAGCACCTGCTACTTCGCCCGGGTGCTCGACACCGACCTGCCGATGGCGATTGACGTGATTGCGGACATGATTACCGGGGCAGTCCTCGATCCGGCTGAGATGGAGCAGGAACGGGACGTCATCCTTGAGGAAATCGCAATGGACAGCGACGATCCAACAGACGTGGCACATGAGCACTTCGTGTCCGCGGTACTGGGCAGCCACCCCCTGGGCCGTCCCATTGGCGGCACGCCTGCCGCGATCAAGGCCGTGGCCCGCGACTCGGTGTGGGAGCACTACCGCCGCTACTACCGGCCCGACGAACTCGTGATCACCGCCGCCGGTGGCCTGGAGCATGACGTTGTCTGTGACCTTGTCATCAGCGCACTGGAATCGGCCGGCTGGTCACTGGAGGCCAACGCCTCGCCCGTCAAGCGCCGTTCCACCGAGCCTTCGCTCATCACGGGCACCGCAGGCCTGCACGTGGTCAAGCGCGCAGTCGAGCAGGCCAACATCATCATGGGTTGCCCCACCATCGTTGCCACGGACGAGCGGCGGTACGTCATGAGCGTCCTGAACGCCGTCCTGGGCGGAGGGATGTCCTCCCGGCTGTTCCAGGAGATCCGCGAGAAGCGCGGCCTGGTGTACTCCACCTACTCCTTTGCTTCCTCCTACGCTGATGCAGGCTATTTCGGCATGTACGCCGGGTGCACGCCGTCAAAGGTCAGGCAGGTGCTGGACCTGCTGGGGGTTGAGCTGGACAAGCTCGCGGAACACGGCATTTCGGACGACGAACTCCGCAAGGCCGTCGGCCAGCTTTGCGGCGGCATCGTCCTTGCCCTTGAGGACACCGGTTCGCGGATGTCCCGCCTGGGCCGCGCTGAACTCGTCTCGGGCGAGTACCAGGACATCGACGAAACGCTCCGGCTTATCAAGGCCGTCACTGCTGAGCAGGTGCAGGACCTGGCAGCCGAACTCGCCGCCGCACCGCGGACGGTTACGGTCGTTGGCCCGTTCGAAGAGACGGAAACCTTCGGGCTCTGACCCCTGCCACCACTTTCCACAGCGGGCATAGGATGGGGCCATCCAACGTCAGCACGTGGTGTAAGGGGTGAAGGGTGTGGGCGAACCCCTGCCGGACCGCAACCACCCCGCCCCCGATTTTCCCGGCGGTGAGCATCTGCGACATGCCCAGCGGAGGAATGAGCCAGACGAAACGAGGCCGGGCCACGTCAGTCCCGCCGCGGAGCATCCCGCCCTGGGCGGCCTCCTCGGTCACTGGCGGGGAAGTACACATCTGGCTGCGGGGCCGTGGGGCCCGGATCGCACCGTGGAGGCTGAGGTAACGTACCGAACCGTGGCCAACGGCTTTGGCGTTGTGCAGAGTTATGGCCACCATGAGCCGGACGGGACGCATTTCGAAGGCCACGGAATGTTCATGGTCGACCCCGACCACCCTGACGTCCTCTGGTACCGCGCCGACAGCGCGGGACCCGCACCGGATGCGCCGGCCCGCTGCACATGGCACGGCGGCGTCCTCCGGGTGGAACGCCACGGGAGCGCCGGATGGACCCGCCATACCTTGCGGGTTGAGGGCGATGTGCTGAGGCATGTGACGGAGCTGAGGTCCCGCGACGCCTCCGAGGGCCATACCGACGGCGGCACCTGGGAAGGTGCAGGCGCTGACGGTACCGGCTCGGTTTATACCCCGTTCATGACCTCAACGTTCCGCCGAACCTGACCATCCTGCGCCGTTTAGGACGGCGCCAAGGGCGCAGTCCTCCAGATCCAGTCCCTCTGCGGATCCGCGGGCAGGATCTTGGAGCGGGGATTCTTCTGCAGTCCAAGACCCTGTAGCCCTGGAGCACTGCGAGTCTCAGGGCTTTCGCCTGCCGAGGTCCGCCGGCCACTGTGGTGGTTCCCGGTCGGGGTGTTCGCTGGTGTGGTGCCGGCCGGTGGGTGAGGTCCAGCCTGGTGGTTGGTTCTTGGCGGCGGGGGTGGGTGTCCAGCCGCTGTTGTGTTTGAGCCGGTGTGTTGTGGGCAGAGCTGGGCCAGGTTGCTGACTCCGGTGGCGCCGCCGTGGTGCCATGCGGTGAGGTGGTCGGTGTCGTTGTCCGGGGTGGAGTTGTTGCAGCCGGGAAAGGTGCACTTGCCGTCCCGCAGGCGCAGGGCTTGTTTCATGGCGTTGGTGATCCGGTAGCTGGTCCGGCCGATTTCCAGCGGTGCCCCGTCGCGGGGGTCGACGAGCACCCGGTGGAAGGAGCCGGCACCGTCGGCTACCAGTTTTCTGGCCATGGACGCCGGGATGGGGCCATAGCCGTCGAGGAGGGCGGGCTCGTCGGTGAGGCCGAGGAGGGCGGACACCGGAACGGTGACCAGCACGTCAGTGCGGGGGGGGGGGGGCTTTCCCGGCGTCAACGCCTGTGTTGAGGAGGTGGGTGGCGAAGACGTCGGCTCTGAGCTGGGGCAGGGTCCTGGACTCGTTGGGGCCCTGTAAGCCGCGGGCGGTGGCCGTGGTCCTGTTCCAGACCGCCGACGCGGTGTCGGCCGGGAGGTAGGCGGAGATCCAGGCCATCCCGTCCCGATCCGGGCGTGCTGCCACGACAGGGCCCCTGCGGACAGGGCGCGGAAGGCGGACGGCAGCGCGCAGATTTGCCGGGCCTGGGTGATGAAGGCCCCCGCCGCCCCGGAACTGATGGTCAGGACCCCGGCGACCTCCTCCACCACGGACATCTCCCGGTACATCCGCTCCTGCACGGTTGCCTCGGGCGCGGTCATCGCCTGCTGCAATTCAAGACAGTCGGCGGCGTCGCGGGCCTTGGCTGCGGCGAGCTGCGCTTCCAGCCCCGACACTAGGCCCATCCGGTCCAGGCGGAGCTCGTACCGCCGCTCCAGCACATCAACCCCGGAAGATCGGTTGGCAGCGGCACTTTCCAGCGCGGCGTCCTCAAGATACAGGGCATCAAGAGCAGCCAGGGAGGCACCGCACGCCGCCCATCGCATCCAATGGTCCTGCCCCGTTTCCCATGCCCACATCATCCACGGAAGCACTGACATTCTGAGCGCGCGCTGAGGAGTGCCGTTCCACATCATCGCCGTAGGCACTCACCTCCCTGTGGGTGCCCCATCAAAGGGTGCCCCATCAAAGGGTGAGGGACCGGCTTCTATCCGCCGGCGAACGGAGGCAGCACGTCCACCACGTCATCCGGGCCAAGGACCATTGACTGGTCGCGCACCGCCACCTCGTTAAGGAGGAAGCTGCTCCGCGACAGGATGCGGGGGAGCGGCGGGGTACCGGCCGGAGGCTCAGGGCGCTCCACGGCCAGCACCGCGTCCAGGAGCCCTGCCATGGTGGTGCCTTCCGGCAGGTCGAACTTCTCTTCCTCAAGACCGGCCGCAGCGCGTGCGGCAGCGAAGTAGCGTACGTTCATCAAATGTCAGCCCCCGATGGCGCTCATGCTGCGGTCCGGCTGGACGAAGTCCGGAGCGTCAAGTCCCACGTGGTCCATGCCGTGGGCCTTTGGCTTGAGCCACATGGCGTCCTGCCACCGGCGTGCAAGGTCGTCGTCGCTCGCGCCGGACCGCAGGAGGCCCAGCAGGTCGAATTCCTCCCTGGAGAACAGGCAGCTCATGATCTTGCCCTCAGCTGTGATCCGCGTCCTGCGGCAGTCCGAGCAAAACGGCTCAGTGACCGAGGCGATGATGCCCACCGTGCCCAGTACCGGGGCGTCTTCAAAGTCCCGGGCGCCGGAGGACCCGGCCGTCCGCCGTCGTACTTCAAAGCGCTCGGCCGGGGCACCGTCACGGGCCCGCGGATCCGGCGTGAGGACAAAGTCTGCGGACAGCAGCGAACGGATCTCGGCCGCCGTGATCATGTTGCGCCGGGTCCAGCCGTGGTCGGCGTCCAGTGGCATCTGTTCGATGAACCGCAGCTCGTACCCGCGCTCGAGTGCCCAGGCGAGCAGCGAAGGGGCCTCAGCGTCATTGATGCCGCGCATGAGGACCGCGTTGAGCTTGACCGGACCCAGCCCGGCAGCCCACGCTGCGTCCACCCCGGCCAGGACCTGGTCAAGGAACGGCCGGCGGGTCAACTTGGTGAACGTTTCCTCGTGCAGCGAGTCCAGGGACACATTGATCCGGGTCAGCCCGGCAGCCTTTAGCGGCGCCGCCTTCCTGGCAAGACCCACCCCATTGGTCGTCATGGAAATCGGCAGCCCCGTATGGTTGCGCCGCAACTCGGCGATGATGTCCACCAGGTCGTGCCGCACCAGCGGTTCACCGCCAGTAAGCCGCAATTCGCGGACGCCCAGGCGCTCCACACCAATCCCGACAATTCGGACAATCTCCGCGGCCGACATGACCGCCTGCTTGGCGAGCCACTGGAGGCCCTCCGCCGGCATGCAGTAGGTGCAGCGGAGATTGCATTTGTCCGTCAGGGACAGCCGCATGTCCGTGGCGCGGCGGCCGTAACGGTCAACCAGTCCGGCACCCGCGCCGTCCGGGCGGGCAGAGGGCACGGACAGCGCGGCATCCTCCCGTGGCTGCGGCATGCCTAGCTGGACACTCATG
Organism: Arthrobacter sp. K4-10C; assembly: GCF_059090085.1. Taxonomy (NCBI): domain Bacteria; kingdom Bacillati; phylum Actinomycetota; class Actinomycetes; order Micrococcales; family Micrococcaceae; genus Arthrobacter; species Arthrobacter sp. K4-10C. Next base: position 329,408 of record NZ_JBNHFI010000002.1, read on the forward strand.
AATTCAGGCTACGCCACGATGGGCTGTAGATCACATCCATGTCCAGCCAGTGCGCTGCAGGCAGAATCCGGAACGTGCCGGCGCTTCCGGCCACCCGCAAACCTATGCTTGAGGTGTGGACAGCTCCCGGCAGCAGCAGGTGACGCACGACGGCGGCACGGGCCTTCGGAAGCACGCGCCCGCCCGCCTGCAGCAACAGTTTCCCAAGCAACAGTTGACCGTACAACGCCAGCGCTTTGCAGCGTCCGCGGGCATTGTTGCCGTGGGCGGCGCGGTTGTGCTTGGGGAACTTCTGGCGGGGCTGTTGAGTCCCACGCTTTCACCCATGACCGCCGTGGGCGGCGCCGTCATTGACGCCGTCCCGCCCGGCGTCAAGGATTGGGCGGTCGCGCTCTTCGGCACGGCAGACAAGGCTGCGCTCATGGTGGGCATGGGCCTGGTTATCACCGCCTTCGCCGCCCTGGCAGGAGTCCTCGAAGACCGGCGGCGGTTCGCCGGCGTTGTGGTCGTGGCCGTGTTCGGGCTGGTGGGAGTTGCCGCGGTGCTGACAAGGGCGCAGCTGACGCCAGCCGCCCTTGCCCTGCCGGTGGTCACCGCCGCCCTTGCGGCAGTGCTGCTGAGGTTCCTGGTCGGCAGGCTGGAGGCTGCAGCCGGGACAGGCCCGGGCTCAACAGACGGCAGTGCGCGCCGAAGGTTCCTGCAAAACGTGGCAGGCGGTGCACTGGCCACGGCGGCGGGCGGAATCCTTGCGGGGATTTGGCGTGGTGCCACTGCCGGAGTGAACGAAGCCCGTGACCGGGTGAAGCTCCCGGCGGCTGCATCCCCAGCCCCGGCCATACCTGCCGGGGCAGAAACCGGAGTTGAAGGGATGCAGCCCCTGGTTACTCCCAACCCGGACTTTTACCGGATCGATACGGCCTTGTCCGTGCCCGCAGTCAACCCGGACACCTGGGTCCTGAAAGTCACCGGGATGGTGGAACGTGAGGTGGAGCTGGACTTCGCCTCGCTCCTGGCCAAGCCCTTGATCGAGCGCCATGTGACCATAGCCTGCGTCTCCAACACGGTGGGCGGCGACCTGATAGGCAACGCCAGCTGGCTGGGCTGGCCCGTCCGGGAACTGCTGGCCCAGGCCAAACCCAGGCCGGGCGCGGATATGGTGCTCTCACGCAGCGCCGACGGCTGGACCGCCGGCACGCCGCTGGACATCCTCACCGACGGCCGGGACGCGCTGCTGGCCGTTGGAATGAACGGCGAGCCCCTGCCGCTCGAACACGGCTTCCCTGTCCGGCTCGTGGTACCGGGGCTGTACGGGTACGTCTCCGCAACGAAGTGGGTGACTGAACTCAAAGTCACAAGGTTCGCCGATGACGTGGCCTACTGGACGCCGCGCGGCTGGTCCGAGCGCGGCCCCATCAAGATTTCGTCCAGGATTGATGTACCCCGGGGCCGGCAGTCCGTGCCGGCCGGGAGCGTCATGTTCGGCGGCGTCGCCTGGGCGCAGCACACGGGCATCGGCAAAGTGGAACTCCGCATCGACCGCGGGCAGTGGCGGGAGGCCGAACTTGCGCCTGGTATTTCCGTGGATACCTGGTACCAATGGAAACTCGGCGTGGACCTGAAGCCCGGGCAGTATGAGGTCCAGGTCCGGGCCACCGACCTTCGTGGCGCAGCCCAGGATGAAGAAGCAAGGCCCGCCGCGCCGGACGGTGCCACCGGCTTCCACACGGTTAGAGTGGACGTGAAATCCTGACGGCCGGAACCGAAGGCACAGCCATGACCAGCACGCACCCGCACGGCCACCATGACGGCCGTGCCCGGTCCATCGCCAACCACCTCGCGGCAGTCACCGAACTCCTCCGCCCCTTGGCAGCACAGGCGCGCACCGAAGCGGTGCCCCTGTCCCGTGCCCTGGGCAGGGGGCTGGTGCACGGTGTCCTGGCGCCGGTGAGCCTCCCGCCGTTCGCCAATTCCCAGATGGATGGCTACGCCATCCGGTGCAGCGACGTGCCCGACGGCGGCGCGGAGTTGCGTGTCGCAGCTCCCGTTCCAGCGGGGGCCATTGCCGCTGCCCTGGAACCGGGAACGGCGGCTCCCATCATGACAGGCGCGATGATCCCGGCAGGCGCTGACGCCGTCGTACCTGTTGAACGGGCCGTTCCGGACCGATTCCCTGCCCCGGGGGACGAGACGGTGGTGAAGCTCCCGGCCACGGAACCGGGAACCTTTGTCCGCACCGCTGGAAGCGACATCGCCGAAGGGGAGCGGGCGCTGCCTGCCGGTACCTTCCTGGGCCCTGCCCAACTGGGGCTGCTTGCCGCCCTGGGCATCCCGGAGGTCACGGTGTACCAAGGCGTCACGGTGCTGCTGGTGGCTACCGGGGACGAGGTGGTGGAACCGGGCCTGGCACTTTCCGCAGGCAAGATCTATGACGCCAACGGCACGCTCCTGGAAACGGCCATGACGCAGGCGGGGCTTCAGGTCCTGCGCGCCGGGATCTCCACGGACAACCCTGAAGAACTGCAGAACCTGCTGCGGGCCGTCGGTACAGAAGCCGATCTGATTGTCACCACCGGCGGTGTGAGCAAGGGCGCCTACGAGGTTGTGCGGCAGGCGATGGCGGACCAGCCTGTCGACTTCCTGCACGTCGCAATGCAGCCCGGCGGCCCGCAGGGAATCGGCACCTTCGATGGCATCCCGTTCCTGGGCTTCCCAGGAAATCCGGTCAGCTGCCTTGTCTCGTTCGAAATGTTCCTGCGCCCCGCACTGGCGGCGCTGCTGGGCACGCCGGCACCACGCCTGCCCGTCCGCGCCCGGCTCCGCCATGCGCTCACGTCGCCGGAACACAAGCACCAGGTGCGGCGCGGCAGCCTTCAGCCGGACGGCACGGTGCAGCTCGAAGGCGGGGAGAGTTCGCACCTGATGCACGCTTTGGCCGGATCGAACGTCCTGGTCCATGTTCCGGAAGGTGTATCGGGCCTCGCAGCCGGGGGTGAGGTGGAAGTATGGATGCTGTGAATGCAGAACAGACCCCAGCGGCGCTGACGCACCTGCGCCAGGACGGCAGCGCCCAGATGGTGGACGTCTCCACCAAAGCCGAGACCACCCGCGAGGCCACGGCCACTGCCACTGTCAACACCACGGCCCAGGTAATGGGCCTCCTCGGTTCCGGCGGGCTCCCCAAGGGGGACGCCCTGGCCGTCGCCCGGGTAGCCGGGATCATGGCTGCGAAGAAAACCCCTGAACTGGTTCCGCTGTGCCACCCGCTGCCGCTGTCCAAGGTGACGGTGGACTTCGAACTGGCTGCCGAGGCCGTCGTGATCCTGGCCACCGTGAAGACCCGCGGTGTCACCGGCGTGGAAATGGAAGCCCTAACCGCGGCGTCAGTGGCCGCCCTGAGCGTGTACGACATGATCAAGGCGGTGGACAAGCACGCCGTCCTTACCGACATCAAGGTGCTCGCCAAGAGCGGCGGCAAGAGCGGAGACTGGGCCCTGTGACCACGCAAAGCACGCACAGTGCCCCCGAACCGCACCATCACGGCGACGTGCAGGGCCGGAAAGCCGGAGTGGTGATTGCTTCCACCCGGGCGGCTGCCGGGATCTACGACGACGAAACCGGCCCGGTGATCACCGACTGGCTGTCCGAACACGGCTTTGATGTATACCCGCCCATGGTGGTCCCCGACGGTGAGCCTGTGGGCGCTGCCATCCGTGCCCTCCTGACCCAGCGTCCCGCCGTCGTGATCACCAGCGGCGGCACAGGTCTCAGCCCGGACGACCGCACACCGGACGTCACGCTGCCGCTGCTGGACCGCGAGATTCCTGGCATTATGGAAGCGATCCGCCGCGCCGGCGCCGCAAAAACACCGCTGGCTGCCCTGAGCCGGGGTTATGCGGGGGCCGCCGGAAGTACCTTTATTGTTAATCTCCCCGGATCACCGAAAGGCGTCATGGACGGACTGACCGTCCTGGACCCGGTGATCGGGCACCTCTGCGACCAGCTGGAAGGCGGACATGGGCACTGAATCAGCATTCGAGGTGGTTTCCGCAGTTCTAAGCGCGGAACCCATCTCCGTAGACCAGGCCATCGGCGCCGTGGAAAGCGACACCGCGGGTGCAGTGGTGAGCTTCAGCGGCGTGGTGCGCAACCACGACGGCGGGAAGCGGGTTGACCGCCTCAGCTACAGCGCGCACCCCACGGCACACCAGGTGATGGCCGACGTCGTCGCGCGCCTGGTTGCCGAGCAAAACACCGACGCGGACAGCGCTTCCGGCGACAACACCGCTGCAGGCACTACCGTTGCGCAGCCCGTCCGCATCTGGGCTGCGCACCGGATCGGTATGCTCGAGATCGGCGACCCCGCGCTGGTTTGCGCAGTCTCCGCAGCCCACCGCGGCCAGGCCTTTGCCGTCTGTTCCGAGCTGGTGGACAGGATCAAGGAACAGGTGCCCATCTGGAAGGAACAGTTCTTCGCGGACGGAACCGTCGAATGGGTGGGCGCGGGCGCCTGACACTGCAGGTTCCGGCAAGGGAACGGAAAGTCCCGGAGGCCCGGGCTCTCCGTTCTCCTATTGGCAGCGAACATCGCCTACCTGCGGGGTAACGCACACCTCCGGTTCCTTGCCGTGGCAGGCCCGCCGGTAGGGTTAAGGCATGACCGAACAACACTCCGATCCGAAGCTGGTCGCCGTGCTCGGCGCCAACGGACGCATGGGCGCCGAAGCCGTGAAAGCCGTTGAAGCCGCACCCGACATGAAGCTCGTCGCAGCCCTGGGCCGGGGCGACTCCCTGGACCAGGTCACTGCCGCCGGGGCCCAGTACGTAGTTGACCTGACCGTGCCCGAAAGCACCGAAGCCAATGTCCGATTCGCCGTCGAACACGGGATCCACGCCGTCGTGGGCACCACCGGCTGGGACGCGGACCGCCTCTCCGCGCTGGAAGCGCTGCTTGCCGAACACCCGGAAACCGGTGTGCTCATCGCCCCCAACTTTGCCCTGGGCTCTGTCCTGGCGTCCGCCTTCGCCGCTAAGGCCTCAAAATACTTCGAATCCGTGGAGATCATCGAACTGCACCACCCGGACAAAGTGGACGCCCCTTCAGGTACTGCCGTCCGCACCGCGCAACTGATCGCCACCGAACGCAGCGCGGCGCAGGTTCCGCCCAGCCCGGATGCCACCACCAGCGGGAGGGCCGGTGCGCGGGGTTGCGAGGTGGACGGCGTGCGGGTGCACAGCGTGCGCCTGCGGGGGCTCGTGGCACACCAGGAAGTGCTGCTGGGCGGTCCTGGCGAGCAGCTGACGTTCAGGCACGATTCGTACGACCGCGCCTCGTTCATGCCCGGTGTCCTCCTGGGCGTGCGGAACGTGGCCAGCCACCCTGGCCTCACCGTGGGGCTGGACGGCTACCTGGACCTGGGACTGTAGCCGTGGGCACGTTCCTGGCAGCCTTCCGGAAGAACCGCACCAAGATCTGGGTGGGTGCGGTGACCCTGCTGCTGGTTTTCTACCTGGTGGTGTCCTTCCAGCGCTCCATCCTGCTCCTGACGGACAGCAACCTGGCGGCCCAGGCCATCGGCGCCGCATATTTGGTGCTGCCCGTAATCGGCGCGTGGGCCCTGATCCGCGAGCTCCTGTTCGGTGCGCGCACCGAACAGATGGCCAAGGTACTGGAGGCCGAGGGCGGCCTGCCCGTGGACGAGCTGCCGCGCACTCCCGCCGGCCGGATAGTCCGGGCTGCCGCAGATGCCGAATTCGAAAAGTACCGCGCCGAGGCCGAAGCCGCACCCGATGACTGGCGTTCCTGGTTCCGGCTGGGCTGCGCCTACGACGCCGCCGGCGACCGCAAACGTGCAAGGGCCTCGATGCGGGACGCCGTCCGCCTGTTCCGCGGCAAGATTCCCGCTTCCTAGCAGCGCCCGGGCAGCCAGGGGGCCGGGGTTAGCTGACTGCCTTGAGCTGGCCCCGGCCCACCTGGCTCGCCGCATGGCCCACCCATTCCAGCGGACCACGCCACTTCAGCACCGCAAACACCATGCCCACGACGATGGCGGTGGCCGCCTGGGCAAAGTACATTCCGTCCTCCGTCCAGCCTGCCGGCAGCGGTTTCAGGTAGAAACCGGACACCACCCAGACGTGCACCGTGTAGAGCGTCAGGGTCATGGCGCCTGCCCCGCGCAGTGGCAGGAGCAGATCCAGGTCCACCCAGTCGGCCAGCCGGCCCAGCAGGAGGCAAGCACCAATGACGGCTGCTGCCACGCCTGAGGTGTGCAGCAGGTCCAGGGTTGTTCCGGAGTGCGGGGCCGCCGATGCGAGCCACCACCACGACCCCTCCTGCGGGATCCCGGTCAGGTTCACTTGAAGGACGCTGTCCAGCGGGTAGCCGGGTGAATTGAGGACCTGTTCAAGCGCGGCACGCCCGCCCCAGCTCTCCATCGCCGTCACGCCCAGGGCTTTCGCTGCCACGGCCACTGCCGACCCCAGCACCAGCAGCACCACGGGTACCAGCGCCTTGTGGAGCATCAGGCGGCCAATGACGAGGCCTACCAGCAGGTATGAAAGCCACTGGAATACCGGGTAGTAGCCGGTGAAGAACAGGTCCGTGAGCAACCGGGCGGGTGTGGACAGGTCTTCCCATTTCGGGTTATGGCCCAGCTTCAGCGGCGGCTCGGCGGCGAGCAGCCATGGCCGCAGCAGGTAAGCCAGCACCGGGGATGCCAGGACCCAGCCCGCAGCCCAGGCGCACAGGTGCTTCAGCTGCAGGCCCAGGAACGGCAGGACGCAGAGGAACAGCACGGCGTAGTGGACCAGGATGATGGCCAGTTTTACTTCCAGCCCGCCGAGGGCCAGTCCGACGGCGGCAACCACCAGGGCGCGCAGGGCAACGCCCCGGCGTGCGGCAGCCAGTTCTTCGCCCTCGACCTGCTTGTGCTTCCCCGTGGACAGGGCAAGGCCCACCCCCGCCAGCACCGCGAACAGGGCTGCAGCCCGTCCCGAGAACGTCAGGCCTATCCATGTCGGCGTCAGGTCCGCATTCGACTCAAGGGTCGGCAGCAGGTGCGTGGCCATCATGCCCAGCAGTGCCAGTCCGCGGGCAGCGTCAATGCCGTAAAGCCGTACGGGAACGGACGCGCCCCCGGTTTTCCGGGGGGCCTTTGCCGGGGTGCGGGACGTCATGAGCCGATCGTCTCACACCTGCGTTTGAACCCGCTGCCATGTGCCCGGGCACCATCGGTTCTGCGGTGTTGGGATGGAAGGCCAAGCCGAGCGGCAGCCTTGTCTTCGAATATATGTTCGAATAGGATGGTCGGCATGCACACCCCAGCACACGGTATCCCAGGAGATGGACGGGACGGCATCGAATCCGGAGGTACCGGCCTCCTCAAAGCCATGAGCCCGGGAGTGGTGGACTTCCTCTTCCGTCAGCTGGTCACCGGCCGGCCGGCGGAGGACGTCCAGTGGGAACGGGAGGGCATCAGCCTTTCCAGCCAGCCCGAGGGAGCCGAACTTGCCCGCCGCCTCGCCGAGACAGACCTTGACGCATTGACGCCCACCGAGTTGTTCCATTACGTACGTGCCGCCCAGCGGCTCGCCTCCTGGGCCGAGGGCCTGAGGCAGGCAGCGGTGGGGCGATACTGCGGTTCATCGGTGGAACCGCCGCGGCCGGATGGCCAACCCGCCCGCTGACTCCTCCTGAGGTGGCCGGCACACCACAGGCCGCCGGCACGCCCTGCAGCTACGTCCTGTCCGGCCGCCCGCAAACGGCTTGGCCCATGCCTAGGATGAAGAAATGAACGGGCTGCCCTTCGACCCTGCTGATCCTGCTGGCACGCTGACGGTCGCCGCTGTTCAGTACCAGCCGGTAGCGGGAGGAGCAAGAGAGAATGCCGCCGAGCACGTGCGGCTCATCGAGGACGCCGACGCGCACGGTGCCCGGCTGGTTATTTTCCCGGAGCTGTCGCTGACGGGCTACCGCCTGGACCTGCTGTCCGCCGCAGGCTCCTGGATCGTCCAGGCGGACCCCCGGCTTCTCCCCATCCGTGAAATCTGCAGGCACACGGGAATCACGGCTGTGGTTGGCGCTCCCTACCGGCAGCCAGACGGCACGCCGCGCCTGGCTTCGCTTGTGCTGCATCCGGACGGCAGTACGGAGGCTGCACTCAAAACCCATCTCCACGGACTGGAGAAGGATCTCTTCGTTCCCGGGGACGGTCCGCTCGTCACCGTGCTGGACGGCTGGCGGATCGCGCTCGCCCTGTGCTCTGACGCCGCTTTCCCTGCCCATGCAGACGCTGCCGCCACCGGGGGAGCGGACGCATACTGCGTGTCCGCGCTGTACACCGCTGGCGAGGAGCGCAGGCTTGACCTGCATCTTGGTGCACGTGCCATGGACTACAGGATGTTCACCGTGCTGGCCAATCTTGGCGGCAGCACCCCGCTGGGGGAGTCGTGCGGGCTGAGCGGAATCTGGAGCCCGGACGGGCTCCCCTTGAAGCGTGCTTCGGGGATCCGTACGGAAGTGGTGACCGGACTGTTGCAGCGCAGCACCCTCCAGCGCTTCCGGGCCGGCAGGTCCGCACCCCGTGACACGCCACGCGAAATTTGACGTTCATCACGCCCGCGGCATTGTCCTAACCAGCCGGGGACAGGGTAACGTTTTTTCCATGGCTGACTCTTCCGCGCACATCCCTGCCCTCGGTTCCCTCCTGACCGCCATGGTCACGCCGTTCACCAAGGACGGCGCAGTGGACTACGAGCAGGCAGCGGCACTGGCCACCAAGCTGGTGGATGACGGCTGCGACGGGCTGGTGGTCACCGGAACCACGGGTGAAACCTCCACCCTCACCGACGAAGAGAACCTGGGCATGTTCCGCGCCGTCAAGGAAGCCGTAGGCGGACGCGCAGCCATCATCGCGGGCACCGGTACAAACGACACCGCGCACTCGGTCCACCTTTCCCAGCGGGCCGCAGCCCTTGGCGTCGACGGCCTCCTGCTGGTCACCCCGTACTACAACAAGCCCAGCCAGGCAGGCGTGCGCGCCCACTTCGAAACCATCGCCTCCGCCGTTGACGTCCCCGTCATGCTGTACGACATTCCGGGCCGCTCTTCCATCGCGATTGAGCCGGACACGATGATCCGCCTGGCGCAGCACCCCAACATCGTGGCCGTGAAGGACGCCAAGGCCGACCTCGTCGCCGCCACCCGCGTCATGGCCGAGACGGACCTCCTGTTCTACTCGGGCGACGACGGACTGACCCTGCCCTGGATGGCGCTGGGCGCCGTGGGCCTGGTGGGTGTTACCACGCACGTGGCCACCCGCCGTTTCCGCGAACTCATCGACGCCGTCAATGCCAACGACCTCGGCACCGCCCGGAAAATCAACTTCGAGCTCCAGCCGGTAGTCCGAGCCACCATGACCCGTGTCCAGGGCGCCGTGGCGGCCAAACAGATTCTTAAATGGCAGGGAGTCCTGCCCAACTCGATTGTCCGTTTGCCCCTCGTGGAGCCGGACGAAGCCGAGATCGAAATCATCCGCGGGGATTTGGCGGAAGCGGGGCTGGTCTACTCCTGAGGGCGAAGACCGGCACCCTTCCACCTGGAAAGTAGTGCAATATGACCCAAACCGCCCTAACCGGCCTTGTCACCCCTCCCCGCCTGCCTGCGGGCACGCTGCGGATCGTTCCGCTTGGCGGCCTGGGGGAGATCGGCCGGAACATGGCCGTGTTCGAAATCGACGGCAAGCTGCTGGTCGTGGACTGCGGGGTCCTCTTCCCGGAGGAAACCCAGCCCGGCGTCGACCTGATCCTGCCTGACTTCTCCTATATCGAGAACAGGCTGGACGACATCGTCGCCGTCGTCCTTACACACGGGCACGAGGACCACATTGGCGCCGTCCCGTACCTGCTGCGGCTCCGCAACGACATTCCCCTGGTGGGCTCGCAGCTGACCCTCGCCCTGATCGAGGCGAAATTGCAGGAGCACCGCATCCGGCCGTACACCCTCACGGTGGAGGAAGGCCAGGTGGAGAAATTCGGCCCCTTCGAATGTGAGTTCGTTGCGGTCAACCACTCCATCCCGGACGCCCTTGCCGTGTTCCTCCGCACCGCGGGCGGCACTGTCCTGCACACGGGCGACTTCAAGATGGACCAGCTTCCGCTGGATGGCCGGATCACCGACCTGCGGCACTTCGCCAAACTCGGCGAAGAGGGCGTTGACCTCTTCATGTCAGACTCCACCAATGCCGACATCCCCGGTTTCACTACCGCGGAAAAGGAAATCGGCCCCACGCTGGAGCGCCTCTTCGGCCAGGCCACGAAGCGGATCATCGTGGCATCGTTCTCCTCGCACGTGCACAGGGTCCAGCAGGTCCTGGACGCGGCCGCGAAGCACAACCGCAAAGTGGCCTTCGTTGGCCGATCGATGGTCCGCAACATGGCCATCGCCGAGAAGCTGGGCTACCTTGACGTGCCGCCGGGCCTCATCGTGGATATCAAGAACATCGATAACCTGCCGGACAACCGCGTGGTGCTGATGTCCACCGGCTCACAGGGCGAACCGATGGCCGCGCTCTCCCGGATGGCAAACGGCGACCACCGGGTGGTGGTGGGCGACGGGGATACCGTCATCCTGGCCTCCAGCCTCATCCCCGGGAACGAAAACGCCGTCTTCCGGATCATCAACGGACTCCTCAAGCTCGGCGCCGACGTCATCCACAAGGGCAACGCCAAGGTCCACGTTTCCGGACACGCCGCTGCCGGCGAACTCCTGTACTGCTACAACATCCTTGAACCGCTCAATGCCATGCCGGTGCACGGTGAAACCCGCCACCTCATCGCCAACGGCAAGATCGCCATTGAGTCAGGCGTGCCGGAAGCCAGCGTGGTCCTTGCAGACAACGGCACCGTGATCGACCTCAAGGACCACCGTGCAGATGTGGTGGGCCAGGTTGAAGTGGGCTTCGTCTACGTGGACGGCTCCAGCGTGGGCGAGATCACCGACGCCGACCTCAAGGACCGCCGGATCCTCGGCGACGAAGGCTTCATCTCCATCATCACCGTCATCAACCGGACTACCGGCAAGGTGGTGTCCGGGCCCGAGATCCACGCGCGCGGCGTGGCCGAGGACGACTCCGTGTTTGATGACATCATCCCGAAGATCAACAGCGCCCTTGAAGAAGCCGTCCTGAACCACGCGGACCACACCTCGCACCAGCTCCAGCAGGTAATCCGCCGGGTGGTGGGCACTTGGGTGAACCGCAAGCTCCGCCGTCGTCCCATGATCATCCCGGTGGTGCTCGAGGCCTGACAGGCACGCGCACGCAGACAGGCCAAGGCGTCTCCGATATCCACTGTCTGAAACGCTCCGCGCCACAGGGCCCGGTTCCCGGAACCGGGCCCTGTGGCGTTCCGGAAGGCGTGGCCGTCCCGGCTCCGATATCCCCGGAATACCGGCCTGGTTCCGGTAGCGTGGCTATTATGGCCACACGTACTTCCTCCGCGCGCAGTGGAACAGCCAGGGGCAGCTCCAGCAGTAAATCCGGCAGTACCACGGGCCGCGGTTCCGGCCCGGCAGCATCCAAGTCCGGCCGGGGCGGAGGATCCACCAGCACGGCCCGCACGCGGCAACTTCCCGCCGTCGAACACCACCAGCCATGGCTGCTGCGTGTGGTGGGGGGCGCCTGGCTGGGCCTTGGCCACCTGGTGGGCGGGGGAGTGCGCCGGATCGGCCACGACGTCAGCGACCTCCCCGCGGAGGAGCGGCGCGACGGCGCAGCCCTGTTCAATCTGGCCCTCGGAATTTTCATCGCCACCTTTGCATGGTGGGGCCTGACCGGATGGTTCCCGGACGCCGTCTATGCCGTGGTGAACGGCACGTTTGGCTGGATGTCCCTGCTGCTCCCGCTGATGCTGTTCGTCTGTGCCTTCAGGCTCTTCCGCCAGCCCACCGACGGCCGCGGCAACAACAGGGTGGGCATCGGCTTCCTGATCATGACCTTCGCAGGCTGCGGGCTCGCCCACATCCTCGGCGGCCAGCCCACGGTGGCGCAGGGCTTTGACGGCCTGCGCCAGGCGGGCGGAATGCTGGGGTTCCTGGCCGCTACACCGCTGGCCGCCATCCACCCGGCCGTGCCTGTGGTCCTCTACGGACTCCTGGCATTCGTGTCGCTGCTGATCATCACCGCCACGCCATTCACCGCCATCCCGCGGCGGTTGCGGGGAGCTTACGAGCACCTGATGGGCATCGACCTGATGGACGGGGACCAGCAGGACACCCACGACCGCAGCTACCTCGAACGCACGCCTCCGGCCGCGCCCAAGAAGAAGAAGCGCCGCCTGTTCGGAAAAGACGAGGAGCCCGACGCCGCCCTGGAAGGCTACGTGGGCGACGAAGCCTTCGAGCACGCCGTCATCGACGATGACGAACCGAAGCCGCCCCGGCCCGCGCCCGGCGTCCGGCGGCCCACCCAGGCCGAGATCGCCGTCGAAAAGATTAAGGCGGCCCAGGGCCTTGGCGCGGCCGGCGCATCCGCTGCTCCCGCGGAAAACGCCACCGAAGCCATTCCCATGATTACCCCCGGCCTGGCAGCAGCGGGTGCCTCTGCCGCCGCGGGCAGCGTCCCGAAGGTGCCCTCCAGCCCGGTAGCTCCCGCGCCGCCGCCCGTTCCGATCCCGCAGCGCACGGAGCAGTTGTCGCTGGCCGGTGACGTCACCTACACCCTGCCTGCTTCGGACTACCTGACCCCGGGCTCAATCCCCAAGGAACGCACCGAAGCCAACGACGCCGTCGTCGCCGCCCTCACGGACACCCTCCAACAGTTCAACGTGGATGCCACCGTGACCGGCTTCAGCCGTGGTCCCACCGTGACCCGCTACGAAATCGAACTGGCCCCCGGTACCAAGGTGGAACGGGTCACTGCCTTGTCCAAGAACATCTCCTACGCGGTGGCATCCAGCGACGTACGCATCCTGAGTCCCATTCCGGGCAAGTCGGCCATCGGCATCGAAATCCCCAACACCGACCGCGAGACAGTGTCCCTCGGCGACGTCCTGCGTAGCCAGAACGCCCGCCGGACGGACCATCCTATGGTGATGGGCGTCGGCAAGGATGTTGAAGGCGGCTACGTCGTGGCCAACCTGGCCAAGATGCCCCACCTGCTCGTGGCGGGAGCCACCGGTGCCGGTAAGTCATCCTTCGTGAACTCCATGATCACCTCCATCCTCATGCGGGCCACCCCGGACGAAGTCCGCATGGTGATGGTGGACCCCAAGCGCGTGGAACTGACCGCCTACGAGGGCGTGCCACACCTCATCACCCCTATCATCACCAACCCCAAGAAAGCCGCCGAGGCGCTGCAGTGGGTGGTCCGCGAGATGGATGCCCGTTACGACGACCTTGCCAACTACGGTTTCAAGCACATCGATGACTTCAACAAGGCTGTGCGCGCCGGCAAGGTGCAGCCGCCCGTCGATTCCAAGCGCGTCATCCGGCCATATCCCTACCTGCTGGTGATCGTGGACGAACTCGCGGACCTCATGATGGTGGCGCCGCGCGACGTGGAAGACTCGATCGTCCGGATCACCCAGCTTGCGCGCGCCGCCGGCATCCACCTGGTGCTGGCCACGCAGCGCCCGTCCGTTGACGTGGTCACGGGCCTCATCAAGGCCAACGTGCCCTCCCGCATGGCCTTCGCTACATCCTCGGTCACCGACTCCCGAGTGGTCCTGGACCAACCCGGCGCCGAAAAGCTGATCGGCCAGGGCGACGCCCTCTTCCTGCCGATGGGTGCCTCGAAAGCCATGCGCGTCCAGGGTGCCTGGGTTACGGAGTCGGAAATCCACAAAGTGGTGGAGCACGTCAAGGGCCAGCTTCAGGCCGTTTACCGTGACGACGTCGCCCCCGAGGCGGAGAAGAAGCAGATCGACGACGACATCGGGGACGACCTCGAGGTGCTGCTGCAGGCCACTGAACTCGTGGTCACCACCCAGTTCGGGTCCACTTCGATGCTCCAGCGCAAGTTGCGCGTCGGGTTCGCAAAGGCGGGCCGCCTCATGGACCTGCTGGAGTCCAGGGGAGTGGTGGGGCCCTCCGAAGGGTCAAAGGCCCGCGACGTGCTGGTGAAGCCGGACGACCTCGCGGCCGTCCTCGCTGCCATGAAGGGCCAGGAGGCTCCGGCATCGGCCGATTCACAAACGGCTGCGCTGAGTGACAACGCAAATGCGAATATCGCTCAGGGCGGTTATGCCGAGGACCTGGTGGCAGCGGACCTGGACCAGCGGAAGCAGAACGTCGAATACTACGACGGCTCGGATACCGCGCCGGGCGGCTACGGCGATGACGACGACGGCTCCGAGGACGCCTGGTCCCTCACCGGGCGCTAGCCGGGGAATGTAGCCTAGACAAGTGACTAGCACCGATGCAACCGCCGCCGGCCCGGGCCGTGCCGGGGTCTGGAACCTTCCCAACATCCTGACCATGCTCCGCATCGCGCTGGTGCCATTCTTCGTCTGGTTCCTGATCGCGGACGCCCCCGGTTTGCGCAGCGAGTCCGGGCTGTGGCGCTGGGCGGCGGTGCTGGCGTTCGCCGTCGCCATTTACACGGACAAGCTCGACGGCGACATCGCCAGGAGCCGGAACCTCGTCACGGACTTCGGCAAGATCGCCGACCCCATCGCCGACAAGCTCCTTATCGGCTCGGCGCTGGTCATGCTGTCCCTCCTCGGTGAGCTGCCCTGGTGGGCTACGCTCGTCATCCTGGTCCGGGAATGGGGCATCACCGGACTGCGGTTCTTCGTGATCCGCTACGGCGTCATCCCGGCCTCCCGGGGCGGCAAGCTGAAAACCGTTGTGCAGACCGCGGCCATCTTCCTTTACCTCCTCCCGCTGGGCGCCTTCGCGCCCTGGCTGGCCTGGGTCGCCTTCACCGTGATAATGGCAGCCGTGGCCATTACGGTCTGGACCGGCGCCGAGTACGTTATTGAAGCCCTGCGCCTCCGCGCCAAGGGCAAGCAGCAGGCCCGCGGCAACAGCGGACAGGAGCAGCCATGACCAACCTCCACCACCTCGCCGCGCAAGCAGTCCGGCAGGCCCTGGAAGCGGGGCGCACGGTAGCCTCCGCGGAATCACTGACCGCGGGTATGGTGACGGCGGTCCTGGCGGATACCCCGGGCGCGTCCGGCATGCTCCAAGGCGGCGTGGTCGCGTACCAGAACTCCGTCAAGGAGTCGGTTTTGAACGTTCCTTCCCACCTGTTGGCACGTGCGGGCTCGGTGGACGGCGACGTCGCCCGTGCCATGGCCGAGGGGGCCCGAACTGTAATGGGGGCGGACGTTGGCCTTTCCACCACCGGCGTTGCCGGACCAGACGCGCATGACGGCAAGCCGGTAGGCACCGTGTACATTGGGGTGGCTACCGCCGCCGGTACGTCAGCCTTCGAGTACTCGTTCGACGGCAACCGGGCAGAAATCCGCGGGCTGGCCTGTGGAGCGGCCCTCGAGCGGCTACTCGAAGCCCTGTCCTCCTGAGGCGCCTGTCCGCGCACCGGTGCGGCCCGCCTTTGTCCGCAGGAAGTTACCGGGCGTAAAGTTGTCGGGAACAAAAGCCGGTACCGATTAGTTATTACATTGTGTCGCTTCCGAAGAGCGGAGGCGCCTAGGATGAAATGACCACGACGGTTCGCTTGCGGGCGGACCGGACCAATGAGGGAGCAAGGCGATACAGATGGTAAAGCAGCCCGTATCCGTAAACGGCGTTGTCCGCTGGAAGGATGTGGGCCTCGCCGATCAGGCTAAGAGCGAACAGAAGGAGCGCAAGATGGTTGTACTTCGTCACGAAATCGGTGATGTCCTGCGCGATGTCCGCCAGCGTCAGGGGCGTACGCTCCGTGAAGTTTCGCACAGCGCCCGTGTCTCCCTCGGTTACCTCAGCGAAGTGGAACGCGGCCAGAAGGAAGCGTCATCGGAATTGTTGTCCTCGATCTGCTCGGCACTCGATGTTCCGTTGTCCAGCATGCTCCGCGAAGTCAGTGACCGTGTGGCAGTAGCCGAAGGCGTTGCTGTTCCGGACACCGTCCCGCAGGAATTCTCCCAGCGTTACGGGCGCGACCTTGAGCGCGACCTTGACACTGAGCTCAACGGCGAACTCTCGGACGGCCTTCTCTCCGGCGCCCGCTAACGGCAGCCCCTGGCCCGGCAGCGGGCCCTGGAACGCAGGAAGCCTCCCGGCCGCAGGCCGGGAGGCTTCATGTTTTCCTTGCAGGCGCCGTCGCCTGTGGTCAGTCTTCCTGGCCGGCCACGGCCTCCGGTGCATCCTTGGGGAAGCCGTCCCGCTCGTAAGTGGCATTCAGCTTCGCCATGTAACGGGCAAGCTCCTGGAGGTCCTGCACCGGCCACTCGCCCAGGCGTTCCCGGAAAACCTGGCGCCGGGCATCCTGGACCTGGTGCATCTTCTCCTCGCCCTTGGTTGTGAGCCGGATTGACTGGGCGCGCCCGTCCAGCGGGTCAGCTTCCTTCGAGACCAAACCGATGCTTTCGAGGAACGCGATCTGCCGGCTCACAGACGGTTTGCCCACGCCGATGCTCATGGCCAGCTCGGTCAGCCGGATAGGGCCCTCACGGCGGATGACGGTCAGCAGGCCGTACGCTGCCGGTTCCATGTCTGGATGGACCTGCCGGGACAGTTGGTTGGTGATGGCGCGCCCCCGCCGCCAGAAAAGGGTGAGCTGGTGTTCAACGTTTTTCAGCGCAGCATCGGCTGTGGCGTCGTCGGTGCCGGGGTCCGGCAGGGCATCGGGGGAGTTGCTCATGGCAACAATTCTAGGGTCCCCGGCCGTGAGAGAATTTTCTGATGCGATTGAGTGACTACTGGCGGCTGATGGACGACGAGTTTGGCGCCGGCTACTCGCGTGTGCTGAGCAGCACCCTGGTTCTCGCAGGCGTTGGCGGCAGGACCGCGGACCAGGCGCTGGCCGCCGGGATCGAGCCGCGCAAGGTGTGGCTGGCCGTCTGCGACGTCCAGGACGTTCCCGCCGAACGGCGGCTGGGCCGCGATATCAAGCCACTGCGGGACTGACAGGCCAGTTTCCCGGCCGATTCCCCTATTTCCCCTGACACGCCGGGCAGCTGTTCGAATACCTGTTCGGATAAAGCTATGCTTTTTCCTAACGGGTTATCCACATAGCCGCCGTCATCCGGCCGGAATGTCAGTGGGTCCCCTTAGCGTCAGAGATGACCAAGAAACGGCCGCGAAGGCCACCATTGAGAAAGCATTAGAGGTGTCAACCATGGCGGCAGCCCCGGATCGTGCAAAAGCGCTGGAAGCAGCGCTGGCCCAGATTGACAAGCAGTTCGGCAAGGGCTCGGTCATGCGCCTGGGCGATGAAGTCCGCGCCCCGATTGAGGTCATCCCCACCGGCTCCATCGCCTTGGACGTCGCCCTGGGAATCGGCGGACTGCCGCGCGGCCGCGTGATCGAGATCTACGGACCGGAATCCTCCGGCAAGACCACCGTTGCCTTGCACGCGGTGGCAAATGCCCAGCGCGCCGGCGGCATCGCAGCCTTCATCGACGCCGAACACGCACTGGACCCGGACTACGCCGCCAAGCTCGGTGTGGACACTGACGCCCTCCTCGTCTCGCAGCCTGATACCGGTGAGCAGGCGCTGGAGATCATGGACATGCTGGTTGGATCAGGATCCCTGGACGTCATTGTCATCGACTCCGTGGCCGCCCTTGTGCCCCGCGCGGAAATCGAAGGCGACATGGGCGACAGCCACGTCGGCCTGCAAGCCCGACTCATGAGCCAGGCCCTGCGCAAGATCACCGGCCGGCTGAGCCAGACCAAGACCACCGCCATCTTCATCAACCAGCTCCGCGAAAAGATCGGCGTTTTCTTCGGTTCCCCGGAAACCACCACTGGTGGTAAGGCGCTGAAGTTCTATGCCTCCGTCCGCATCGACGTGCGCCGTATCCAGACCCTTAAGGAAGGCGCCGATTCGGTGGGCAACCGAACCAAGGCCAAGATCGTCAAGAACAAGATGGCCCCACCCTTCAAGGTGGCAGAGTTCGACATCATCTACGGCCAGGGCATTTCCCGTGAGGGCGGCATCATCGACATGGGCGTTGAGCACGGCATCATCAAGAAGTCGGGGTCCTGGTTCACCTACGACGGCGACCAGCTGGGCCAGGGGATGGAGAATTCGCGCCGGTTCCTCCGCGACAACCCGGAGCTTGCGGCCGAGCTGGAGCGGCTGATCAAGGAGAAGCTCGGCGTCGGTGTGAAGCCGGCGGAACCCGAGTCCAAGGATGCCCCGAAGCTGAAGGCAGTCGACGGGTTCTAGCAGTTGACCGGATTTGAACGGGAGCGGCCCCGGAGCAACGGGGGCCGCTCCCGGCGGACCCGCGATGCCAGCCCTGCACCGGGCGAGCCGGGCGGGTCCGGAGACCCCGATGCACCTAATTTTGGTGACCCGGAGCCCGATCCTGTTTCCGTTGCCCAGGCCATCGTCTACCGCCAGTTGACTGCCTCTGCCAAGAGCAGGCTCCAACTCGCCCGCAAACTGGCAGAACGGAACATTCCCGAAGACGTCGCCGAGGCAGTCCTGGACAGGTTCCAGGAAGTCCGCCTCATCGAGGACGCCGAATTCGCCGACATGTGGGTCCGAAGCCGCTCCCAGTCCCGAAAGCTGGCCAAGGGCGCCCTCCGGCGCGAGCTCGCCGAGAAGGGCATCGACCAGGAGACGGCCACGGCTGCCCTGGACCAGCTGACGGACGCTGACGAGGAAGCCGCTGCCCGCACCCTGGTGGAGCGGAAGATCCGGCCCGGCATGGACCTCGCGGACCGCGCTGAACGCGACAAGGCAGTCCGGCGCCTGGCGTCCATGCTCGCCCGCAAGGGCTACCAGCCCTCCCAGGCGTTCCGGATTGTGAACGAGGTCCTCGAATCCCGCGGTGTCCCCGACTCCGGCTAAGGCAAAATTTCCGCACTTGTAACAGCCGGTACCCTTAATAGGTGAGTTTGACCATTCCTTCCCCCTTTTCCGGTGCCCGGTCCTCCGAGGAGAACGGGCCCGTTCCGCAGGCTGCCGGCGCACTCAAGCCACGTACCTACCAGGTGCGTACTTTTGGCTGCCAGATGAACGTGCACGACTCTGAGCGCATGGCGGGCATGCTGGAGGATGCCGGCTACGTCGCGGCAGAAGGCGAACAGGCGGACGTGGTGGTGTTCAACACCTGTGCGGTCCGTGAGAACGCCGACAACAAGCTCTACGGGAACCTCGGCATCCTGGCGCCGGTCAAAGCCGCCAATCCCGGCATGCAGATCGCGGTCGGGGGATGCCTGGCCCAGAAGGACCGGGAGACCATCCTGAAGAAGGCGCCCTGGGTGGACGCCGTCTTCGGTACCCATAACGTGGGCGCCCTGCCCGCACTGCTGGACCGCGCACGCCACAACAATGAGGCGCAGCTCGAGATCCTGGAATCCCTGGATGTCTTCCCGTCCACCCTTCCCACCAAACGCGACTCCGTCTACTCGGGCTGGGTATCCATCTCCGTGGGCTGCAACAACACGTGCACCTTCTGCATCGTCCCGGCCCTCCGCGGCAAGGAAAAAGACCGGCGGCCGGGGGACATCCTGGCGGAGATCCAGGCCCTCGTGGATGACGGCGCCATCGAGGTCACCCTGCTGGGACAGAACGTCAACTCCTACGGCGTGGAATTCGGGGACCGCCAGGCATTCTCCAAGCTCCTGCGCGCCTGCGGCGAGATCGAGGGCCTGGAACGGGTGCGATTCACCAGCCCCCACCCCGCGGCTTTCACCGATGATGTCATCGACGCCATGGCGGAAACGCCCAACGTCATGCCGCAGCTGCACATGCCGCTCCAGTCCGGCTCGGACAGCATCCTTCGTGCCATGAAGCGCTCCTACCGGTCCACCAGGTTCCTGGGCATCCTGGACAAGGTCCGCGAGAAAATCCCGCACGCTGCGATTTCGACCGACATCATCGTCGGCTTCCCCGGGGAAACCGAGGAGGACTTCCAGGCCACCCTCGACGTCGTGGCGAAATCCCGCTTCGCCACTGCCTTCACCTTCCAGTACTCCAAGCGGCCCGGCACGCCGGCGGCGGACCTGCCGGACCAGCTGCCGAAGGCCGTGGTGCAGGAGCGGTTTGAACGGCTGACGGCCCTGCAGGACCGCATCGCCGCGGAAGAGAACCACAAACAGCTTGGCCGCCGGGTGGAAGTGATGGTCACCGCGCAGTCGGGACGCAAGGCGGAGGCAACCCACCGGCTGTCCGGCCGCTCCCAGGACCAGCGTCTGGTGCACTTCTCCGTTCCGGACGGTTCGCCCGCACCACGGCCGGGCGACCTCGTTACGGTGACCATTACTGGGGCTGCCGCGTTCCACCTTGTCGCCGACCCCACCCCGGGGGATTACAGCCTGCGCCGGTCGCGCGCCGGCGACGCATGGGACAGGTCGCAGGCGGACTCGTGCGGAGCCCCGGCACCCGGTGCAGGACGGGGCGGCAAGGGCGTCTCCCTGGGCATGCCCGCTCTGCCTCTGCGCACCCGCTGACAGGTGGATAACCCGCCAGTCATCGCCGTCGTCGGTCCCACCGGTTCAGGCAAGTCGGACCTCGCGGTCAGCCTTGCACTGGAGCTGGACGGCGAAGTGATCAACGCCGACGCCATGCAGCTCTACCGGGGCATGGACATCGGAACCGCAAAAATCACCATGCCCGAACGCAGGGGAGTGCCGCACCATCTCCTGGACATCCTGGATGTGACGCAGGAAGCGAGCGTCTCCGGGTTCCAGCAACAGGCCCGTCAGGTCATCGACGTCATCCACGCCCGCGGCAAGCGGGCCATCCTGGCCGGAGGGTCCGGACTCTACGTGCGTGCCGCGCTGGACGTCCTTGACTTCCCCGGGACTGATCCGCAGCTGCGCCAACAGCTTGAGGCGGATTTGGATGCGTCCGGCACTGCCGCGATGCTGTCCAGGCTGCAGGCCGTGGATCCCGTGTCGGCGGCCCGGTTGTCCGACGACCGGCGCATCATCCGTGCACTGGAGGTCCACCAGCTCACAGGCCGTCCGTTCAGCTCCTTCATGCCCCGGCGGGAGTACGTCCGGCCGGCCGTGCAAATCGGCCTCGCGGTTGACCGTGAGGCGCTCCGGGAGCGGCTGGCCGGGCGGGTGCACGCCATGGTGGACAAGGGACTGCTGGCGGAAGTCCGGCACCTGGATGCGCAGGGGTTGCGGCAAGGGAAAACGGCGTCCCGGGCGCTCGGTTACTCCCAGTTCCTGCAGGTCATCGACGGTGAAGCAACTGTGGCAGAGGCAGCGGAGAGCACCATCGTGGCCACCCGCCAGTTCGCACGCCGACAGCTCACCTGGTTCCGGGCCGACCCCCGGATCAGCTGGCTGGACTGGCAGGACCCGCAACTGGTTGGCCGTGCCGTTGAACTATGCCGCTGACGCCTCCCTGCGGACGGCCGGTTTTCCGCCTGCCGGACGCGCCGGTAATCTTGGAGGCATGGATGCAACCCTCGCAGAGTCCACCGGGCCCGCCTTCCGCACGCTGGGCGGGCTCCGCTTTTCCAAGGGGCACGGAACGGGCAACGACTTTGTCCTGGTGGCCGATCCCGAGGGCGAACACACCATTACCCCTGAGCAGGTTGCAGGTTTGTGCGACCGGCACCGTGGCATCGGCGGGGACGGCCTGATCCGCGCCGTCCCCTCACGCCTGCTCCCCGAAGGGCGCGACCTGCTGTCCACCGTCCCCGAGGCCGAGTGGTTCATGGATTACCGGAACGGCGACGGCTCACTGTCCGAGATGTGCGGCAACGGCGTACGCGTTTTCGTCCACTTCCTCAGGGCGGTAGGCCTGATCGACCTTGCCGACGGCGGGGCGCTGACCATCGGCACCCGCGGCGGGGCCAAGACAGTGGTCCGGACGGGCGACGATTACGCCGTGGACATGGGGCCCTGGGAGTTCATCTTCCCCGGCGAAGCGGCGGCCAAGGCCATGGACTCACTGGTCACCGCGGATGGACTGGAGGTCCCGCGGCCCGCGTTGTCCGTGAGCATGGGCAACCCGCACACAGTTGTGGCCCTCGCTGAGCTCACGGAACTTGCGGGAACCCGCCTCTTCACCGCGCCAGCCGTTGAACCCGTCCCGGCCAACGGCACCAACGTGGAGTTCGTTGTGCCGGCCGAACCGCTCGTCCATGACGGCGTGGGTTCAGTCACCATGCGCGTCCACGAGCGGGGTGTCGGCGAGACCCAGTCCTGCGGCACGGGAGCGTGCGCTGCCGCCGTCGCCATCCGCCACTGGGCAGGGGCCGAGGCGCCGGACACATGGCGCGTACACGTCCCGGGCGGAGTGGTGGGCGTGAAGTTCTTCCCCGGACCGGGCGGCCACGAGCATGTAGAACTCAGCGGCCCCGCAGTGATTGTGGCTACCGGGACGCTTTCCTGACCTTCAGGATCCGGAAGGACTTGGACGTGGACTCGCGGGTCACGCTGAAGGAATCGTCCAGTTCCGCCGCCAGCCAGCGCTGGAGGGAATCCGATCCCAGGTTCTTCTGCACCACCAGCCACGCCGTTCCCCCCGGTGCCAGCCGCGGCAGCCACAGCTTCAGCAGCGAGTGAAGCTCGTCCTTGCCGATCCTGATGGGCGGATTCGACCAGATGGTATCGAAGCGCACGTCCGGGTCCACGGCCTCAGGCGCGCTGGCAACGACATTGGACAGCCCGAGTGCGGCTGCGTTTTCGTTGGTCAGCGTGATGCAGCGTTCGTTGACGTCCACGGCGTAGACCTGCGAGTGCGGTGCCCGCAGTGCCATGGTGAGCGCGATCGGACCCCAGCCGCAGCCAATGTCCAGCAGGTTGCCGGTGGGGGCAGGCGCCGGTACCTCGGCAAGGAGGACAGCCGTCCCCTTATCGATGCCGTCCGGGCTGAAGATGCCTGCGGAAGTCTGCAACCTGCGCGTTTCGCCGGCGAGTTCAACCGTCAAGGGCTTTCGGGTGAAGGGGCCGGCGGGGGATGCGCTGAAATAGTGTGCGGACTCCATAACTGGCCAGAGTAGTTCCCCTTGCAGCGTAATGGGAAACTGCGCCGGGGGACCCTCTGCTAGGGTTGAGGGCATGTTCCTGATCTTCGAGTAGCCGGCACGGGCTCCGCCCGTCCCGAAGCCATGTCCCACGGCGACGCAGGTTTTAACCACCTTCCGCTTGTGCACCGGCCCAGACGCGTCCTGTCTGCTCCGGCAGCCGGACAATACTCGAAAGTCAGCACCCCGCTGGTCATTTCGCCGATTCTCCGGCACGTCCCGTTTCGCCGCCCCTCCATGGTGCGGCACAGTCGCCGCCCCGTATCCCAGCTGGCCGGCGCCGAACATCCAAGGAGAACCGCATGACCGCAGGCCCTCAGCCCAGCGCGAATACTTCCCCACAGACCAGCATTCGGCACTATTCTGGAACTGCCGAACCTTCAAAGGAGACCATGACCACCCAGCCCAACACCGGATCAGATTCAGCCGCCCAGGACATGAGCCCTGCGGAAATCCAGGCTGTGATCGACCGGATTCTCTCCAAGGACGTACCGGCCAGGAATCTCAGCACGCCCCGCGGAGAAGAACGCGGCAACGGCAAGCCCGTGCTGGGCACGGCCCAGGCGATCTCCCGTTTGGACGAAGAGCACACCACCTACGACGGTGACCAGCAGGACCTTGAAGAACGCCGCGCCCTGCGGCGCACGGCGGGTCTCTCCACGGAACTGGAAGACGTTACCGAGGTCGAGTACCGCCAGCTGCGCCTGGAGCGCGTGGTCCTGGCAGGCCTCTGGTCCGAGGGGACCCTCGCCGACGCCGAAAACTCGCTGCGTGAGCTTGCAGCACTCGCCGAGACTGCCGGTTCCGAGGTTCTCGACGGCCTGGTGCAGCGCCGGGACAAGCCGGATCCCGGCACGTTCCTGGGTTCCGGCAAAGCCCTGGAACTCAAGGACATTGTGTTGTCTACCGGGGCGGATACGGTGATTGTTGACGCCGAACTTGCCCCGTCCCAGCGGCGCGGCCTTGAAGACATCGTCAAGGTCAAGGTCATCGACCGCACGGCGCTGATCCTGGACATCTTCGCCCAGCACGCCAAGAGCCGGGAGGGCAAGGCCCAGGTCGAACTGGCGCAGCTCGAATACCTCCTTCCCCGCCTCCGTGGCTGGGGTGAGTCGATGTCCCGCCAGGCCGGTGGCCAGGTGGGCAGTGCCGCCGCCGGCATGGGCTCCCGTGGTCCCGGTGAGACGAAGATCGAACTGGACCGCCGGCGCATCCGCACGCGCATGGCCAAGCTGAGGCGCGAGATCGCCGCAATGAAGCCAGCCCGCGAGACCAAACGCGCCAACCGCCGTCGCAATGCCGTGCCGTCCGTGGCCATCGCCGGGTACACCAACGCGGGCAAATCCTCGTTGCTCAACCGGTTGACGGACGCGGGTGTCCTGGTGGAGAACGCCCTGTTCGCCACGCTGGATCCCACAGTGCGCAAGGCTGAAACGGCCGACGGGCTGGGGTACACCCTGGCGGACACGGTCGGCTTTGTCCGGTCCTTGCCCACCCAGCTTGTCGAGGCATTCCGCTCCACCCTGGAGGAGGTGGCGGACGCCGACCTCATCCTGCATGTGGTGGATGCCTCACACCCGGACCCCGAAGGCCAGATCGCAGCCGTTCGCAAGGTCTTCAGCGAGGTGGACGCCCGCAAGATTCCAGAGATCATCGTGCTGAACAAGGCCGACGCCGCCGATCCCTTTGTGGTGGAACGGCTCAAGCAGCGCGAGCCGCGCCACGTTGTGGTCTCGGCCCGTACAGGTGAGGGGATCGCGGAACTGCTCAGGGTGATCAGCGAATCCATCCCGCGGCCCAGCGTCAAGATGGCACTGCTGATTCCGTACAACCGCGGCGACCTGATCAGCAAACTGCACGAATCCGACGCTGAAATCATCAGCCTTGACCACGTCGAGGCAGGGACCCGGGCAGTGGCCATGGTCCGGGAAGGCCTCGCCGCCGAACTGGAACCCTTCGCCAGCGATGACTGACCTCGTGGCTGGCGAAGCCACGGACACGGCCGGCGAGCAGTTCGTCATCGGGCTGCTCGACCGGGCCGTTGCCGCAATGGGCGGACAGAGCCGTACCGGGCAGCACGAAATGGCCCGGCAGGTGGCCCGCGCCATCGGGACAGGGAACCACCTGCTGGTTCAGGCCGGAACCGGCACCGGCAAGTCCCTTGCCTACCTGGTCCCGCTCATCGCCCACGCGCTCCAAAGCAACAAGCCGGCCCTGGTGTCCACCGCAACGCTGGCACTGCAGACGCAGATCGTTGGCCGGGACCTGCCCCGGCTCCTCAAAGCGATCACGCCTGCCCTGGACCGGCCCGTGAAGGTGGCACTGGTCAAGGGCCGGTCGAACTACGTGTGCCGGCACAAGCTTGAAGGCGGGTTCCCGTCGGAGGAGCCCGCGGAGGGCCAGCTGTTTTCACTGGGGGAGGACACCAGTGTTCCCCACTTCGCTGCTGCCGTCGGCGGCCCCTCGTCGCAGCTTGGCAAGGAAGTGGTGCGCCTGCGCGAGTGGGCGGAAAAGACTGCCACCGGTGACCGTGACGAACTCCTTCCCGGCGTGACGGACCGCGCCTGGCGGCAGGTCTCGGTCACGTCCATGGAATGCCTGGGATCACAGAAGTGCCCCCTCGCTGAGGAATGTTTCAGCGAGCTGGCTCGCCA
Organism: Arthrobacter sp. K4-10C; assembly: GCF_059090085.1. Classification (NCBI taxonomy): domain Bacteria; kingdom Bacillati; phylum Actinomycetota; class Actinomycetes; order Micrococcales; family Micrococcaceae; genus Arthrobacter; species Arthrobacter sp. K4-10C. The sequence continues at coordinate 355,165 of NZ_JBNHFI010000002.1, forward strand.
GGATGCGGCAGAAGCCGACGTCGTGGTTACTAACCACGCCATGCTGGCCGTCAGCGCCTTCGAGGGGCTTGCGGTCCTGCCCGAGTATGACGTGGTGGTGGTTGATGAGGCCCATGAGCTGCAGGACCGGGTCACGGGAGCCGTCACGGGCCAGCTGTCGGTAGCCATGGTGCACGCCGCTGCGTCCAGTGCGCGTAAGCACACGGCCATCACCGTGGACGCCCTCAACGCCGCCGCCGCAAACCTTGAGCTTGCGCTGGCGGGAATGCCGAACGGGCTTCTTCCCAACGGCTTGAATGACGAACAGCTGGACTGCATCGACCAGTTGCGTGAGGCCAGCCGTGCGGCTCTGTCCGATTCCAAGGGGGACAGCAGTACAACGGCCGACGGCGGCAGGCAGCTTGCGCGGTCACGTCTGATGCTCATCCTGGAACTGTGCGAGCGGCTCCTTGCCGCCCGCGAGAACAGGGAAGTGGTGTGGTTTTCCCGCGCCAGTTCGTTCGATCCCGGCCAGGGGTATTCGCAGCCGGATGAGTCGGCGCCGGTGCTGATCAACATCGCGCCGCTGTCCGTGGCCGGAAGGCTGCGCGATGGCCTTTTTGCCGGTCACACAGTGGTCCTGACATCCGCCACGCTGGCCATCGGCTCCGCCTTCGAACCGACCGCCGGAGGGCTTGGCCTGGTGGGGGACGGTGCACCCGCGTGGACCGGCGTGGACGTGGGATCGCCCTTCGATTATCCGAAACAGGGCATCCTGTACGTGGCTGGCCATTTGCCCAAGCCCGGCCGCGGCGCGTCCCCGGAGTCGCTGGCTGAGCTGGAGGCCCTGATCCGCGCCTCCAGCGGCGGAGCGCTGTGCCTGTTCTCCTCGCGGCGTGCAGCCGAGGAAGCGGCCGAGGCCCTGCGCCCCAAGCTGGACATGACGGTCCTGTGCCAGGGCGATTCCACCATGACCGCATTGGTCAAGCAGTTCGCCGATGAGCCCGACACCTGCCTGTTTGGAACCATGTCCCTTTGGCAGGGAGTGGACGTTCCCGGCGGGTCGTGCCGGCTGGTGGTCATCGACCGGATCCCGTTCCCGCGGCCCGACGATCCACTCATGACAGCGCGTTCGCGGGCGGTGGCGCAGGCCGGTGGCAACGGGTTCATGTCGGTTTCGGCCACCCACGCCGCCATCCGGCTGGCGCAGGGTGCCGGCCGGCTGATCCGGTCCACCGGTGACAAGGGAGTAGTGGCAGTTCTGGATTCCCGCCTTGCCACCGAACGCTACGCCGGGTTCCTGCGCGCCGCCCTGCCCCCATTCTGGGCCACGACGGACCGGGAGACCGCCGTGGCAGCCCTCCAAAGGCTGGCGCGGGAGGCCAACTAAAAAGACGGCACCGTCGCCGGGAATCCGGGAAGGTGCCGTCTTTTTCGAAGCGTTGCTGTACGCGCCCTGATTCTCCTAGAGCGAGCGCAGGACCGAGACCACTTTGCCCATGATGGTGGCGTGATCCCCAAGTATTGGTTCGTACTGCGTGTTCTGCGGGAGCAGCCAGGTATGGCCATCACGCTGGCGGAAGGTCTTCACCGTGGCCTCATCGTCGAGGAGTGCTGCCACAATATCGCCATTTGCGGCATCCGCCTGGCGCCGGACCACCACCCAGTCGCCGTCGCATATGGCGGCGTCCACCATGGAATCACCCGCCACCTTGAGCATGAACAGCTCGCCTTGTCCCACCAGCTGCCTGGGAAGCGGCATGACGTCCTCCACCAGCTGGTCTGCCAGGATGGGACCGCCGGCGGCGATCCGGCCCACCAGTGGCACCATGGCGGTGTCGACGGCGGTGGGCAGCTCGGTCACCGTGGCACCTTCGCGGGCCAGGGAAACCGGTGGGTGGCCGGCTGTGGTCGCCGCCCCGCCGTCCAGGGTAAGTGGCGTGAGCACCTCCATGGCGCGGGGACGCTTCGGGTCCCGCCGCAGATAGCCCAGCTTTTCCAGCTGCGAGAGCTGGTGCGTAACGCTGGACAGGCTGGCAAGCCCCACGGTGTCGCCGATTTCGCGCATGGACGGCGGGTAGCCGTTGTCGTTGACTGAGCGCTGGATCGTTTCGAGGATTTTTTTCTGCCGCGGAGTCAGGCCCTTGGCGGTCCTCTTCGGCTGCGGGGTTGCCCTGCCCCCGGTGGCTGCTGCTGCCATATTCGCCAATGCCTTTCGGTTGCCACCGGGCTTTCAACGGCTCCGGACTGCGTGACTCGCCCTCATTGTCAGACCCTGCTGGTCAACTTCAGGGGTGGTTCTTTTCTTGTTTCAAAGCTAGGCCAGCCACCTTGCTTTTTCAAACATTTGTTCTAGCGAGTCTCGACAATATTCGTTGATAGGTGCTAAAACTAAGAGCGCAACATTCGAACAAGTGTTCTACTGCGAACTGCGGTATTCGAATACGAAACCGGAATGTCAGTGGTGGGTGGCAGGGTGAGGCACGAACAGCACCTCGCTTCGGTTTACGCAGGTCGCTTCGGTTGAGGCCGCCACACTTCGGTTCAGCAGCACGGTACGGTCCAGGAGGGCTCAGACATGTCAGCTATATCCGCTTCTCAGGCCAAGGTTCCGCATGTCCGGCAGGCGCCGCGGCAGGGCCGGCCGGAGACCCCGGGCAGTCCGGCGCCCCTGCCGCCGTTGCGCCTGACCCGGCGGGGGAAAATCGTCCTGATCGGGATCCCGCTCATGCTGTTGGCGGCCCTGCTGCTGTCCCTGACAGGCTTTTTCAACTCGCCGGCCAAGGCATCGGATGCACCGGAGGATCTCGCCGTTACCCCCACTGTCACCGTGACTGTCCAGCCTGGGGAATCCCTGTGGGCCATTGCCGGTGCTGTCGCGCCCGAGCGCGACGCCCGCGATGTTGTTGCCGATATCGTCCAGCTGAACAACCTTTCCGCAGGGGCTGTTTTGCCCGGCCAGCAGCTGTTCGTTCCCACCCACTAGGCCCGAAGCTGGTGTGCATGCCCGCCGCGGACGCGGTCTGTCACATTTTCCGGTCCCCGGAACGGCCACTAAACTGTTCAGGTGAATGACCAGCTAGAGCGTCTGAACCGGCTTCCCCTCCGCAGCAACCTCCGCGGGCTGACCCCCTACGGGGCGCCCCAGCTGGACGTTCCCATCCTTCTAAATGTCAACGAGAACTCCCACGGAGTGCCGGCTGACGTGCGGGCGGCCATCACGGCGGCAGTGGCTGAGGCCGCCACCGGTCTCAACCGGTACCCGGACCGGGAGTTCACCGAGCTGCGCAAAGCGTTGGCGGAGTACCTCGGTCACGGACTGGACGAGTCCAACCTGTGGGCCGCCAACGGTTCCAACGAGGTGCTTCAGCAGATCCTCCAGGCTTTCGGTGGTCCCGGCCGCACAGCCCTGGGTTTCCCGCCCACGTATTCCATGTACCCGCTGCTCGCAAGCGGCACGGATACCGAATACATCAAAGGTGAACGCGCTGACGGCTACGGGCTGAGTGCCGAATCCGCCGCCCGCCAGGTGAAGGAGCTGCAGCCCAATATCGTCTTCCTCTGCTCGCCCAATAACCCTACGGGCACTGGCCTGGGGCTGGACGTGGTGGAAGCCGTCTACGAGGCCGGGGCAGAAAGCCAGACCATCGTAATTGTTGACGAGGCCTACCACGAGTTTGCCCATGACGGCACGCCGAGTGCACTGACCCTCCTGCCGGGCAGGGAACGGCTGATTGTTTCCCGCACCATGAGCAAGGCCTTCGCCCTTGCCGGGGCCCGTCTCGGCTACATGGCGGCTGCCCCGGAAGTTACGGATGCCCTCCGCCTGGTCCGCCTTCCGTACCACCTGTCTGCCGTCACGCAAGCCACCGCCCTGGCCGCCCTGCAGCACCGTGACGCCCTCATGGCCGACGTTGAGGACATCAAGGGTCAGCGCGACCGCATAGTCTCCGAATTGACGCGGATGGGCCTCAAACCGGCGGCCTCGGACTCCAACTTCGTTTTCTTCGGCGGACTGGAGAACCCGCACCAGGTCTGGCAGGAACTGCTGGACGCGGGCGTGCTGATCCGCGATGTCGGAATCCCCGGGCACCTTCGTGTCACAGCAGGCACTGAGACCGAAACCACAGCATTCCTCACGGCCCTGGAAAGCATCCTTGCCAGCCAGGCCGCGCTTCCCGCCTAGACTTGGACTACCGGCGCTGAACGCCTTTGAAACACTCCTTCCCGCTCAAAAAGGACACCAGACCATGAGTTCCACCGGATCGAACACGGCTGCGGCCCGGACTGCGCGCATGGAGCGTGCCACCAGTGAGTCCTCCGTGCTCGTGGAGATCAACCTTGACGGTACCGGCATCTCGGACATCGACACGTCCGTGCCCTTCTACGACCACATGCTCACGGCGCTATGCAAGCACTCGCTCATCGACATGACGGTGAAGGCTACCGGTGACATCCATATCGATGTCCACCACACCGTGGAGGACGTCGCCATCACGTTCGGTGAGGTGCTGCGCACCGCCCTGGGGAACAAAGCCGGGATCCGCCGGTTCGGTGAAGCCACCGTTCCCCTGGACGAAGCGCTGGCCCACGCCGTCGTGGACGTGTCAGGCAGGCCCTACCTGGTGCACGGCGGCGAGCCCGCCGGCCAGGAGTACCACCTGATCGGCGGCCACTTCACAGGCTCCCTGACCCGACACGTTTTCGAAGCCATCACGCTGCACGCCGGCATCTGCCTGCACATGAACGTCATTGCCGGCCGGGACCCGCACCACATCGTGGAAGCCCAGTTCAAGGCGTTCGCCCGCGCCCTGCGCGCCGCCGTGGAACCGGATCCCCGTGTGGAAGGCATCCCGTCCACCAAGGGCGCGCTGTGAGCGGCCAGGTCCTGAAAGACGGCGCCATTATCGATCCGTCCGCTACCCGGAAGCTGCCTTCGCCGGAGGGAAAGCCCACCGTTACGGTGCTCGACTACGGTTCGGGGAACGTGCGCTCAGCCGTGCGCGCCCTGGAACGGGCAGGCGCCGAGGTCATCCTCAGCGCAAAGCCAGAGGATGTCCTGAACGCCGACGGCCTGGTGGTTCCGGGTGTCGGCGCCTTCGAAACGGTCATGCGTGAGCTCAAGGCCGTCGATGGCATCCGCCTCATCGGCCGGCGCGTTGCCGGCGGCCGGCCCGTCCTGGGGATCTGCGTCGGCCTCCAGGTGCTTTTCGAGGCAGGAGTCGAACACGGCACCGAAGCTGAAGGCATCGGGGAATGGCCCGGAAAAGTGGAGCTCCTGCCGGCCGACGTTGTGCCGCACATGGGCTGGAACACCGTGAAGGTGCCGGAGGGGTCAAAGCTATTCGCCGGCGTCGAGAACGAGCGTTTCTACTTCGTGCACTCCTACGGCGTTCAGGAGTGGAACTTCGACGTCATCCAGCCGCGCATGGCGCCGCCGTTGGTCACCTGGTCCGAACATGGTGCCCCGTTCATCGCGGCGGTCGAAAATGGCCCGCTCTGCGCCACACAGTTCCACCCCGAAAAATCCGGGGACGCCGGCGCGCGCCTGCTGCGAAACTGGGTGGATGCGCTGCACCGGCCGGCTGCCGAACCGGTTTCCGGCAGCCAGGCAGATCCGGCCGGCGGCGACGCCTAGATGTGGTCCATTGTCCTGATGGGGCTTGCCGGACTTTTGGTGGGCGGCGCCCTGTCCTTCCGGCAGCAGCAGAAGCCGCTGTGGACCCAAATCTCGTTCTATGTCCTGGCGGGCATGTCCCTGCTTGCCGCCTACCTGCTGACGCTGCCGGGCAGCTGACCGGCCTCCCAGCTATTTCCCGTTCCCAACACTGAGGATGAACATGACCACCGCAAACGATCTGCCGGTTCTTGAACTGCTGCCCGCCGTTGACGTCGTGAACGGGCAGGCCGTCCGGCTGGTCCAGGGGGAAGCGGGCAGCGAGACGAGCTACGGCACCCCGCTGGAGGCTGCCACGAACTGGCAGCAGCAGGGCGCGGAATGGGTGCACCTGGTGGATTTGGACGCCGCCTTCGGACGCGGATCAAACGCCGAACTCCTCCGGGAAGTGGTGGGCCGGCTGGATATCAAGGTGGAACTGTCCGGCGGGCTGCGCGACGACGAAACCCTTGAGGCCGCCCTTGGCCTGGGTGTTGCCCGCGTCAACCTGGGCACCGCCGCGTTGGAGAATCCCGAGTGGACACGGCGGGTCATTGAACGCTTCGGCGACAAGATCGCCGTCGGCCTTGACGTCCGCGGAACCACCCTGGCGGGCCGCGGCTGGACCAAGGAAGGCGGGGACCTCTGGGAGGTCCTTGGCCGCCTTGAGGAGGCAGGCTGCTCCCGGTACGTCGTCACGGACGTCACCAAGGACGGCACGCTGCAGGGGCCGAACGTTGAACTCCTGCGCCAGATGGTGGAAAAGACGGGGAAGCCCGTGGTGGCTTCCGGCGGCATCTCCAGCCTGGACGATCTGAAGGTCCTGCGCTCCCTGGTTCCCCTCGGCGTTGAAGGCGCCATTGTGGGCAAGGCGCTCTACGCGGGCGCCTTCACGCTGCCTGAAGCCCTCGACGTCGCCGGCCGCCGCTAGGCGCACGGGACGGGAAGCAGCCGCGGCATGGCCAGCGATCAACCAGGCACACCCCCACCACGCCAACTGCCGGGGCATATTGCGGCCGCGCTGGCAGGGGCCGGCGGAGCCGCGGATTCGGCCGGACGGCCGTGGGCCGGCCGCAGCCTCGCCGGTGACGACGCCAGGATCCACAACTTCGAGGACGACGACGGAACGGCCGACGCCGGGTACCTCGCCGCGGTGGCGGCGCTCCGGGCAGGTACAGGCGATGAAGCGTCCGTCGTCGCCTCCCTTGCCACCGCACGGGTCTTCATCCCCATCGTGGCCCAGCTTGCCGAGGAGGAGTCGGCCCATGGCCTGCAGGCCGACAAGCAGGCGGACATGGCCCTGGTCACCCTCAGAGCCGCGGACGGCAGGACCGCCATGCCTGCGTTCACGTCCGCCACGGCGCTTTCCGCCTGGCATCCGGACGCCCGGCCGGTAGCCGTGTATGCGGCCCGTGCGGCCCTCTCCGCCGTAGCCGAAGGCGCTGAACTCCTGGTCCTGGACCCCGGAGCCGAGGTTACCTTCGTGGTTCGCCGGCCCGCCGTCTGGGCCCTCGCGCAGCAGCATGACTGGATCCCCTCGTACACGGACGGGGAGCTCGCCGCGGAAATGGGCCGGGCAGCCGGGGGTTTTCCCGCTGTCCGGCACCTCGAACTTCTGCCCGGCAGGGGAGTGGCTGCCCTGGCCGCAGATGGAACAACCATTCCGGGCGGTGGAGCGGGACCCGAGCTGCAGGTTGTGCTCTACCTCGAAGACGGCCTGGACGCAGCCGGCGTCCAGCAGCTCGTGGCCGGACTCCAGGCCGAGTGGGCACGGAATGTATTGTTTGGGGAGCGGGTCGACTCAATCGAGATTAAGTTGCGGCGCGCAGCACAATAGCCGGCAGCCAGGCGGGGTGATCCCCCGTTCCGCTGCGGCAGACGTAAGGATCACCTCGTGAATTTCGCCCTCTACCGGGAGCTGCTGGCCATCCGGCCCATCCGTCGGCTGCTCCTCGTGGGCATGATTGCCCGTATTCCCCACTCGGCTGCCGGAGTGCTGCTGACGCTCCACATCGTCCTGACGCTTGGGCAAGGGTACGCCGCCGCCGGAGCCGCAGCAGCCGTCATGACCATCGGCATGGCACTGGGCGCCCCCTGGCGCGGCCGGCGGGTTGATACCGCCGGGCTGCGGAGGGCCCTGATCCCCTCGGTCGTTTCCGAGGCCGTGATCTGGTCCGTCGTTCCGCACGTGTCCTACCAGTGGCTCCTTCCGCTGGTGTTCGTCGGCGGCCTGCTGACCCTTCCCATCTTCAGCGTGGTGCGCCAATCCCTCGGTGTACTGGCCGATGGCGACCAGCGTCGTACCGCCTATGCACTCGATGCGATCACCACCGAAATGGTGTTCATGATCGGCCCGGCCGTGGGCGCCGTGGTGGCAACCAGCGGCTTCACCATGGCGGGCCTGACGGTGGTGGGCCTGGCCACGTCACTGGCCGGGCTCTTCCTTATCTGGTTCAATCCGCCCACGCGCAGTCCTGAACAGGGACCGGAGGGCGTAGCCGGCCAGCGCCACGCAGCCCAGACCGCCGTGGTGTCCGCCGCCCCCGCCCACCTGCAGGAGGCCGCCGCCGGGCTGGGGGCGGCCGGCTCCGCGGCACCGCCGGGCCTGCGCAGCAAAGTCAGCCGCAATTTCGCCTGGTTCACGGCAACCGTGGCCGCACTCTTCGCAGTGGCCGCCGGCGCCGGGATGGTCCTGAGCGGCACCGACGTCGGCATCGTTGCGGCCCTGGAAACAGGCGGCCGGCAAAGCGAAATCGGCATCGTCTTCCTGTTCTGGTGTGCCGCCTCAGTGGTGGGAGGGCTGGTATACGGCGCCATGCACCGTCCGGTGCCGCCGATCCTCCTGCTGCTCGGCATGGCTGCCCTGACCATCCCGATGGGGTTCGCCTCCGACACCTGGACGCTGGCCCTGCTTTCGGTCCTGCCCGGACTGCTGTGTGCGCCGGTGTTGTCCGCAGCGTCCGAGAAAGTGGCGGACCTGGTCTCCGAGGAGCGCCGCGGCGAGGCCATGGGCTGGTACGGCTCGGCCCTCACCGCGGGCATCGCACTGGGTTCGCCGCTCGCCGGGGTGTTCATCGACGTGATGGGTTCCGCGGGCGGGTTCGTGTCCGTGGGAGTGGCTGGCGTGGTGCTTTGCCTGGTGGGCCTGGTTCTCCAGCTCCGCCGCCGGAAAGTCGCTGTCTGAGCTGCCACTCGGCGGGACGGGCCTTAAATTCCGACGGCGGGCCGACCTTTCCTAGGCCGGCCCGCCGTCGCTGGTTGCGGGGGAGGGGGGCAGCCCTAGTTGACGGCCCCGGTGTATTTCTCGCCCGGACCCTTGCCCGGGGCATCAGGGATGAGGGACTCTTCACGGAAAGCAAGCTGGAGCGACCGCAAGCCGTCACGCAAGGGCCCTGCGTGCTGCGAACCGATCTCCGGTGCAGCAGCGGTCACCAGGCCTGCCAGCGCAGTAATCAGCTTCCGCGCCTCGTCCAGGTCCTTCAGGTCCTCGGCGTTGTCCTCTGCGGCAAGGCCCAGCTTGACGGCGGCGGCGCTCATGAGGTGCACGGCGGCCGTAGTAATGACCTCGATGGCCGGTACCTCGGAGATATCGCGGATCTCCTGGGAGACGTCCGCGCCGGCGTCCGCGGAGTCGAAAACGTATGAATTACTGTCTGGCATGCTCATACTGGTAAGCTTGACACAGACCAACTGGATGTCGTTATTTTCAGAGATTGTTCCAACGATCAAGGTTCCCAGCAGCGCTTCCCGGCGTTGACGGGAATTTTTTCTGTAGAATGGCATGCAGTTCGCAAGCGGAGTTCTCTCCCACCCGCGTCAGCCGTTGTTCCGAACATTCTTCCTGAATGCTTCCGGAACGCAAGGTTGCCGGGTACCTGGTTGGGCATGGCACCGGCATTGGCCGGAAACCTGCGTGCAGTCCTGTTACGGGCCTGCATGTCCCAACCGCTCAGAGGCCTTCGATTGCTCCGGCGATTGGGGGCCTTCTCTATTTGCCGGATTCCACAACAAAAACAGGAGCTTTAACATTAGCGAGCCAAGAATCAATGAGCGTATCCGCGTCCCCGAGGTGCGGCTGGTCGGCCCTGCAGGTGAACAGGTAGGCATCGTCCGTATAGAGGATGCCCTGCGTCTGGCTGCCGAGTCCGACCTTGATCTCGTTGAAGTTGCACCTCAGGCGAAGCCTCCGGTGTGCAAGCTGATGGACTTCGGCAAGTACAAGTACGAGGCCGCAGTCAAGGCACGTGAAGCCCGGAAGAACCAGACCAACACCGTTCTGAAGGAAATCCGTTTCCGCCTGAAGATCGATACCCACGACTACGAGACCAAGCGCGGACACGCACTGCGCTTCCTCGGCGCCGGGGACAAGGTTAAGGCCATGATCCAGTTCCGCGGCCGTGAGCAGCAGCGCCCGGAGATGGGCATCCGCCTGCTCCAGCGCTTTGCGGACGACGTCGCTGAGGTGGGTGTGGTCGAGTCCAGCCCCCGCATCGACGGCCGAAACATGGTCATGGTGGTCGGCCCGCTGAAGAACAAGGCCGAAGCCAAGGCTGAAGCCCGCCGTGCGACGCAGCGTGCCGAGGCGAAGGCACAGAACGAAGCTAAGGCTGCCGGCCGGATCGATGTTTCCGGCAGCGACCAGGTGCCCATGACGCAGTCACTGGGCGACCTGCTGCCTGAAGGCTTCAAGGTCTCGGCAGAAGGGGAAGCACCCGCCGAGGCTCCCGAGCAGACGCCGGCGCCCGCCGTCGAGCCTGCGGAAGCCGAAGCACCCGCGAAGGCAGCTGAGGCTCCCAAGCAGGAGGCTCCCGAGCAGGAGGCTCCGAAGCAGGAGGCTCCCGAGCAGGAGGCTCCGAAGCAGGAAGCCCCCAAGCAGGAGGCTCCGAAGCAGAATGCTCCGAAGGCTGCCGCGCCGGCTGCGAAGCCGGCGGCAACGGAGAAGCCCGAGGCTGCACCGGCGGCTGCGGCGCCCAAGCCGGCAGCTGTTCCTGCGCCGCCTAAGCCGGTGGCCCGGCCTGCAGCGCCGAAGCCTGCTGCCCGCCCTGCTCCCAAGGCAGTGCCCAAGCCGGCCGGCAAGAAGACCACTTAGTTCACAGCTGCCGGAGGTTCATCCCGCCGGCAGTCAGCAACCAGCACGCCGCCCTTTGGGGCGGCTGCGCGATAGAGCTGCAGGCACAGCCTGCGGAAACGTAAGGAGATCGGTTCCCATGCCGAAGATGAAGACCCACAGCGGTGCTAAGAAGCGCTTCAAGCTGACCGGCAGCGGCAAGCTGCGCCGCCAGCAGGCCAACCGCCGCCACTACCTCGAGCACAAGTCGAGCCGGCTGACCCGCCGCCTTGCCGGCGACAAGATCGTCTTCAAGGGCGACGCCAAGGTCATCCGCAAGATGCTCGGCATCTAGTTTCCAAGTTCTTTGGTTGGCACCGGCTGGTGCCGGCCACCTGTTAAACACGCCTTCTCAGGCCGCCGGAAATCCGGCAGTAGACGCTTGGGATCAGATTTTGAAGGAGTACGCACGTGGCACGTGTGAAGAGGGCGGTCAACGCCCACAAGAAGCGCCGGGTTGTTCTTGAACGGGCAAAGGGCTACCGCGGACAGCGTTCGCGCCTGTACCGCAAGGCCAAAGAACAGCTGCTGCACTCGTTTGTGTACAGCTACGGCGACCGCAAGAAGAAGAAGGGCGACTTCCGCCGCCTCTGGATCCAGCGCATCAACGCTGCCTCCCGCGCCAACGGCCTGACCTACAACCGCCTCATCCAGGGCCTGAAGGCTGCTGAAGTTGAGGTCGACCGCCGCATGCTCGCAGAGCTGGCCGTCTCCGACGCCAACGCTTTCGCTGCGCTGGTCCAGGTCGCCAAGGACTCCCTGCCGGCCGACACTTCCGCCAGGAAAGTTGTTGCTGCCAAGTAGCACGTGGCTTTCCCCCTGATAGGGGGCAGTTCAGGAACGGGTGGCACCAGCCACTAGAGTTCTTCTATGAACAAAACCGGGCGCCCGCAAGATTCCGCACTGTCCAATCCCCGAGCTGATCGGGTCAGGGACGTGGCGAAGCTTGCCGGGCGCCCGGGCCGTTTAAAGCGCGGGCACTTCCTCGCGGAGGGGCCCCAGGCCGTGCGGGAGGCCTTGAAACTCCATCGGGAACGCCTCGCCGCAGGAGCCCCCGGCGTGGTCAGTGAAGTCTTCGCCAGCGAGGCCTGCCTGGACCGCTATCCCGAATTCGAGGAGCTGGCGGAAGGGACGAATGCCCGGCTTGCCACGGACGAGGTCCTGGCCGCCATGGCGGACACTGTCAACCCCCAGGGAATCATTGCAGTCTGCCGCTTCCTCGACGTGCCGCTTGAAGAAGTGCTCGACGCCGGACCCCGCCTGATTGCCGTGCTTTGCCAGGTCCGGGACCCGGGCAATGCCGGAACAGTCCTGAGGGCGGCGGACTCGGCTGGCGCCGACGCCGTGGTCCTCACTGCTTCCAGCGTGGACATCTACAATCCCAAGGCCGTCCGGTCCACAGCCGGTTCCCTGTTCCACCTTCCGGTGGTGCTGGGGGCTGATGCTGCCGGACTTGTTGCGGCCTGCAAGGCCCGTGGAATCGGAATCCTGGCAGCGGACGGCTACGGTACCTTGAACCTGGACGCGCTGCAGGACGAGAATGCCAGGCGAAGGCTCACGGGTGCCGGGCCGGAATCGGCCTACGACCTTGCTGCCCCCACAGCCTGGCTGTTCGGCAACGAGGCGCAGGGGCTCTCGACGGACGAGCTGGCGCTGGCGGACCACCGGGTTGCGGTCCCGGTTTACGGAGCCGCGGAAAGCCTAAACCTGGGTACCGCCGCAACGGTGTGCTTGTACGCGAGTGCGCGTTCGCAGCAGGGGGCTGCAGTCGCCACCTGATCCTGCTGGATGCTGCAAGGCCGGGAGCACGGGCACGAATAAAGGCCCCGGACTGTCCGGGGCCCTTGGTGCCGATGAAATTCAGTTGCCAGGACACATCAGGGTGCGCGGGTGGCTTTTCCGCGTCCGGTGATGGCTGCGTAGATGCCGGCAACAACCAGGCCGCCGACAATAGCGAGAATCCAGGTGCCGAGGTCAAAGAAGGCCAGATCGCCCCGGTTGAACAAGAGGCTGCCGATCCAGCCGCCAACGATTGCGCCCACCACGCCCAATACCAGGCTGGTGACCCAACCGCCGCCGACGCGTCCGGGCATGACCGCCTTGACGATGGCACCTACGATGAGGCCGAGAATAATCCAAGCAAGAAAACCCATGTCTCCTCCTTATGTTTACCGGGATTTAATCGTCCCGATGAGCCTCAAGCTAACATAACGGCCCCTTAATGTCAGCAGGCTTTACAGGCCGCCACCAGTGCATTCTGGTGGCCGCGGCGCGGACGTATTGGCGGGCGGAACCAAGGTCCGGGATCCCCAAATCGACCGTTCCGTGACCTTGAACGGGGGCAATGGTGGCTGCGGGTGGCGGAACCAGGGCAGTTGTTGCACCTCTTTCCGCCGGCCCGACTACCGCCGCCCCGGGATTGATGGCTTTCCTGCTGAGGGACACAGGGATCAGGCGGCCAGCGGCTTCCTGCCTTCCAGGATGCCGCTGACGACGGCGACGCCGAGCCCCAGGATGGCGAGGACGGCACCAACCAGCGCCGGCGCCACATAGCCCCAGCCCAACGCAATAACCAGCCCGCCGAGGAAGGCACCCAAGGCATTGGCGACGTTAAGCGCGGCGTGGTTCAGCGACGATGCCAGCGAAGGGGCATCAGGGGAGGCATCCAGCAGCCTGGTCTGGAGCGCGGGGATCAGCATGGACCCGGAAGCACCCACCACGAACACCATGGCGAAGGCCGACCAGGGCCAGTGCGCCGCCACCGCGTAGACCACCAGCGCCGCTGCTATGCCGGGCAGGACCGTGTAGAGGGTCCCCATGACCGACTTGTCGGCGATCCGGCCACCTACGATGTTGCCGGCCACCATGCCCAGGCCGTAAAGGGCCACCACCAGGGGAATCAACGACGACGGGATCCCGGCCACCATGGTCATGGTGTGCGCAATGTACGTGTATGTCGCGAAGAACCCACCAAACCCGACGACGCCGATCAGGATTGCCAGCCATACCTGCAGGCGTTTGAGCGCACCGAGCTCCCGCATGATGCTCGCATCAGGATGCGCCGCCTGGAAGGGGACGAACCGCCACACCAGGGCCAGTGTCAACAGCCCGAGGAACCCCACCAGGACAAAGAGCAGCCGCCAGCCGTAGGCCTGGCCCAGCCAGGTGGCGAACGGTACGCCAACGACGTTGGAAATGCTCAGCCCCGCCATCACCATGGATATTGCCCAGCCGCGCCGCGTGGGCGGAACCAGGGAAGCGGCGATGACCGCAGCCACACCAAAAAACGCACCATGGGGCAGTCCGGCAGCAAAACGGGACACCAGCATGGTGCCGTAATCCGGCGCCATGAATGAGGTCAGGTTGGCCAGAGTGAAGAACAGCATCAGGCCGAGCGCAAGATGCTTGCGGGGGAGCCGGGCACCCACCGCGGCAAGCAGCGGCGCGCCCACCACCACACCCAGGGCGTACGCGGAAATGAGGTGTCCGGCCTCGGGGGTGGTGATGCCAAGGCCCTGTTCCACTTCTTTCAGCAGGCCCATCATGGTGAACTCGGTGACGCCGATACCCACTCCGCCCATCGCAAGGGCAATGATGGCCATTGCCAGGTTGGGGGACGTGCGGGGGGCTGCCGTGGACGTGGAGAGGGCGCTGCTCATATGCCTGCTTTTCGACGAGGGGTGCTGACGGGACGACTGCTGCCACGGCGGCGGGGCGGGACGGACCGGATCCGTATGCGGAAACCCCGGACGGGGCAGTGGTATTCCCCATCCCGGGCGAAGGGGGCCGGTGCTCCCATTGTCCCCCTAGAATGAGGCGGTGACTGAACTGATACGGGTAGTGGGCGGAGCCATCGTCGACAGCCTGGCGGAACCGGCCAGGCTGCTGGCGGCGCGGCGGAGCGCACCGGAGAAACTTGCCGGGATGTGGGAATTCCCCGGCGGCAAGGTGGAGCCCGGCGAGGACCCGGAGGCAGCACTGGTCCGGGAGTTGTTCGAGGAACTGGGGGTCGGGGTCCGGCTGGGCCCGGAACTTTCTGCTGCCGGTGCCGACGGCTGGCCGTTGAACGAACGGGCCGCCATGAGGGTCTGGTTCGCGGAGGTCACCCGCGGCGAGCCACGGCCGCTGGAGGACCATGATGAACTTCGCTGGGTGCCGCTTGCCGATCCCAGCACGGTCCTGGGCCTGCCATGGATTCCTGCAGACTTCCCGATTGTCCGGGCGCTGCTGGAAACGGTGTCCGTGCCTGCAGGGGGACCCGCGGCCAGCCCGCGAAGCTAGAAAAGGGTTGGCTGCCCTGCTTGTCCGCCGGTCCGCACAGGTCCGGGCACATCGCTGCCGGCCGAAGCCTCCGGAATGATGCCGGCAGGGTACTCAGCTTCCTCGCCGCGGGGATCGTCCAGGTCCCGGTGGCTGAATCCCGAGGAATGTGTGAAGCCGTGCCGGGCCTTGAAGTAGCGGACCTTTCCGGCAAGCCAGGCGCGGTACTCCTTGGACGCGTAGGATCCGGATTCGTAGAGGCGGCGGTAGCGGCCCACAAGCTCCGGATGGTGGGCTGCAAGCCACTTCAGGAACCATTCCCGGGTCCCCGGTTTCAGGTACAGGGCTCCGGCGGTCACCCCTGTGGCGCCGGCCGCAGCCAGCGAGGCGAAGAGCGCGTCCAGTGCCTCATCGCTGTCCGAAAGCCACGGAAGGATAGGCATGGCCATCACTCCGCAGGGCAGGCCGGCCTCACGGAGCCGGGTCACCAGCTTCAGCCGTGCCCGGGGCCCCGGGGTGCCCGGTTCGACGGCTTCGGACAGGGCTTCGTTGGTCATGGCCAGCGATATTCCGATCCCCACCGGAACCTGCGTGGCCGCACTTTTCAGCAGTGGAACGTCGCGCGCCAGCAGTGTGCCCTTGGTGAGGATGGACAGGGGAGTGCCGGAATCGGCAAGCGCGGCGATGATGCCAGGCATCAGCCGGTACCGCCCCTCGGCACGCTGGTAAGGGTCCGTATTGGTGCCCAGTGCCACCTGCTGCCGGGTCCACGATGTTTTTGCCAACTCCTTGCGGAGGATCTCCGCCGCGTTCACCTTGACCACCACCTGGCTGTCGAAGTCCAGGCCGGCGTCGAAATCCAGGTAGGTATGGCTCTTCCGCGCGAAGCAGTAGACGCATGCGTGGCTGCAGCCCCGGTAAGGGTTCACAGTCCACTCAAACGGCATGCGCGAACCGGCGGGAACCCGGTTGAGCACCGATTTTGCGGTGACCTCGTGGAAGGTGATGCCGGCGAAATCGGGGGTAGTCACCGAGCGGACCAGGCCGGCGAGCGGAAGGAGCGCGGGAAGGGGCCCGCCGGTTTCGTCGGCGGGTGCCGGCACCAGTGCTTGCGCGTCCCATCTCATACGTCAATTCGAAAACATGTTCGAATGGATGTCAAGGCGGGGACTGATCAGGTGGCGGGTGCCTTGGCCAGTTCCCAGACCACAGTCACCGCCGTTTCCACCCGGGTTTCCCCCGGCTCAATGCCAACACTCTCCACCGCGCTTGCCCGCTGGAGGCCCGCCAGCGGGACCGGTCCCTGCCCGGGGCCGTGCTCGGTTACGGACACCACCGGCCCCAGGACGGCGGACGCCAGGCCGGCGAACTGTCGCGCGGCACGCAGGGCGTCCTCCCAGGCGGCAGCCCGCGCACGCTCTCTCACTTCGGAGTCGTCGGCAAGGGTGAGCTGGACGTTGTTGAGCCGCACATCATTGCCGCCGGCGTGGACAGCCTGTGCGATGAGGCCGGACGCGGGCGCAGGGTCGCGCAGTCGGACAGCCAAGGTGCTTGCTGCAACATAACCTGTCACCTGCTGGCCTCCGCCTTCGCGCCACACAAGGTCCGCCCGCACGGTCAGGCCTGTTGTCCGCGTGTCCGCCGCGGCAATGCCATGGGCGCGGAAGACCTCCGTAACCGAGGCCAGGGCGGCGCCGGCAGCGGAATAGGCGGCGTCGACGGACGACGCGCGGGACTCCACGCCGAGGGAAACGAGCATCAGGTCCGGGACGGCTTCCGCCCATCCGGTCCCTGTTACCGTGACAGTACCGGCAGGGCCGTTCTGTTCCAGGCTGCCCGCGGTGCCCACCGTCACGCCGCTGCTTCCGGATAACCCGCGGTCCTGCCCAAACCGGCCGGGGTGGGCGTGCGGGAAGGGTACCCTCCGGCCGCGAGGCCCGCATGCCGCTCGAAGACATTCGCCGTTCCCGGATTCCCGGTCCGAAGGAAGGACCAGCCCGCTGCCAGAAGATACAGCGGAAGGAAAGGCATCCCGCAGCACCAGGCATACTGCGTGCAATGCCTTTCCTCGTGGCCCAGCAATGCGGGCATGGACAGCAGTTCCTCGGCCGGACCGCGGCACAGCACCACGTTTCCGAGGGCAAAGGCCCGGGCGAACGGTAAACGCCAGCCGTACCCGCCGGCCAGGACCAGTCCGCGCGGCCCCGCGGCCAGGCGCGTGCGTGCCGCGACGGCAACCGCAAGTCCCAGAACGGTGCTGCCATTGGCCAGGTTCGCTGCCCGCCGGAGCCGCTGGGCAGCGGTCAGCGGTGGCAGGGATCCGGGGCTCCGCCGCAGTGTCATGAGGCCATGGTAGCCGGAGGGTTCAATTAGACTGGAGGGCAGTGGCCGCCGGTTTTGCCGGTGGGCCCTGACCTGGTCATTGAATGAGCTGAATTTGAGTTCATTCATCCATGACCTGCCAGTGACGGAAGCGCCGCCGGGAGACCGAGCAGGGTGCCCCGCTCACCGGCAGCCACGACTCGTAGCTAAGAACAGTAGATGACTGAAACTTTGCCGGGCGCCGCTGCACCGAACCCCACGGATGAAGCCGCCATCAACGCCGCTGTAGACCAGGCCATCACCGCCATTGCCGGTGCGGCCACCCTTGACGAGCTGAAGGCGGTGAGGCTCGCGCACACCGGGGAGAAGTCCCCGCTCAGCCTTGCCAACCGTGAAATCGGCAGGCTGCCGAAAGACCAGAAGGCGCTCGCCGGCAAACTGATGGGCGCGTCCCGCGGCCGGGTCAACAAGGCGCTCGCCGACCGCACGGCTGTGCTTGAGGCGGAAAACGACGCGCGGATCCTCCTTGAGGAGACCGTTGACGTCACGGCAGCTCCCCGCCGCCGTCGCGCCGGTGCCCGGCACCCGCTGTCCACCCTCCAGGACCGCGTGGCGGACATCTTCGTGGGCATGGGCTGGGAAATCGCCGAGGGCCCCGAAGTGGAATCCGAATGGTTCAACTTCGACGCATTGAACTTCAAGCCGGACCACCCGGCCCGTGAAATGCAGGACACGTTCTTCGTGGAGCCCCCGGAAGCCCACCTGCTGATGCGCACTCATACCTCCCCCGTGCAGGTGCGCTCCATGCTGGAGCGCGAGGTGCCCATCTACGTGCTCTGCCCGGGCAAGGTCTTCCGCACGGACGAACTGGATGCCACGCACACCCCGGTGTTCCACCAGTTCGAGGGCCTGGCAATCGACAGGAACCTCAGCATGGCGGACCTCCGCGGCACCCTGGAGCACTTCGCCCGCCAGATGTTCGGCGACGAGGCCCAGATCCGCCTGCGTCCCAACTACTTCCCCTTCACCGAGCCGTCCGCAGAGCTGGACATCTTCCACCCGGGCGCCAAGGGCGGCCCGCGCTGGATCGAATGGGGCGGCTGTGGCATGGTCAACCCCAACGTGCTCCGCGCCGCGGGAATAGACCCGGACGTCTATTCAGGTTTTGCCTTCGGCATGGGCATCGAACGGACCCTCATGTTCCGCAATGAGGTGGGCGACATGCGCGACATGATCGAAGGCGATGTACGTTTCAGCGAGCACTTCGGGATGGAGATCTAACAGTGCGTATCCCACTTTCCTGGCTGCGTGAATTCGCAGAAGTACCGGCCGGAGCAACGGCCGAAGACGTCATGGCCGAGCTGGTCAAGGTCGGTTTCGAAGAAGAGGACGTGCACCGTCCCACGGACGCCCTGCAGGGCCCCATCGTGGTGGGCCAGGTCCTGAGCCTGGTCAAGGAACCGCAGACCAACGGCAAGACCATTAACTGGTGCCAGGTCCGGGTTGTCCCCGAAGGGCAGGAGCAGACGCTCACCGGCAAGGGCATCGACCCATCCGGCGTGCAGGGCATCATCTGCGGCGCGCACAACTTCGTGGAAGGCGACAAGGTGGTGGTCACCCTTCCAGGCGCCGTGCTGCCCGGCAACTTCCAGATTTCCGCCCGCAAAACCTACGGCCACCTTTCCGCCGGCATGATCGCCTCCGTGCGGGAACTGGGCATCGGCGATGACCACGACGGCATCCTGGTGCTGTCCCGCATCGGTCTGGACCCGGAGGTGGGCACTGACGCCATGGAGCTCCTGGGCCTCTACGACCAGGCTGCCGAAATCAACGTCACCCCGGACCGTGGCTATGCCTTCTCCATCCGGGGCGTTGCCCGCGAATACGCGCACGCCACCGGCACCGCCTTCACGGACCCCGCCGCCAGGGTGCAGGTCCCGGCTGAGGTTTCCGGCGGCTATGGCGTCAAGCTGAACGACGACGCGCCCATCTACGGCAAGCCCGGCTGCGACCGCTTTGTGGCACGCACCGTCCGCGGCGTGGATGCCACCCGCCCCACCCCGCCATGGATGGTGTCCCGGCTGCGGCTTGCCGGCATCCGGTCCATCTCACTGCCGGTGGACATCTCCAACTACGTCATGCTCGAGCTGGGCCAGCCCACGCACTGCTATGACCTGGACAAGCTGACCGGCGACATCGTAGTGCGGCGCGCCGCCGCCGGTGAGAAGATCACCACCCTGGATGACAAGGAACGCACGCTCGACGCCGAGGACCTGCTCATCACGGACGACTCCGGCGCCATCGGCATTGCCGGCGTCATGGGCGGGGCGGCAACCGAGGTGGGCGGTTCGACGACGAACATCCTCGTGGAGGCGGCGCACTTTGACGAGGTTTCCATCGCCCGGTCGCGGCGCCGGCACAGGCTGCCGTCCGAAGCGTCCAAGCGGTTCGAGCGCGGCGTCGACTGGCAGGTGGCCGGGGTTGCTGCGCAGCGCGTGGTGGACCTCCTGGTGGAGCTGGCAGGCGGCACTGCCGATGCGACGGGCACGGACGTGGGCACCGCCCCGGACACCGTCACCATCGAGCTGCCCGCGGCCTTCGCTGCCGCGCGGATCGGCATCGACTTCACCGAGGAGCAGATCGTCACGTCCCTGGAGGACCTGGGCGCGGCAGTGGTCAAGAACGACGGCGGCTGGACCGTCACCGCCCCGAGCTGGCGCAACGATCTGGAGACCAAGGAAGACCTTTCAGAGGAAATCGCCCGGCTGGTGGGCTACGACAAGATCCCCGCCACCTTGCCCGTGGCACCTCCGGGCCGGGGCCTGACCCGCGTGCAGCAGCAGCGCCGCCGCCTGGTCCAGGCGCTGGCGGACGCCGGGCTCACCGAAGTGCTGTCCTACCCGTTCGTCTCCAAGGCAGCCAATGACACCTTCGGGGCGGCAGAGGAGGGTGCCGCCCGTGCGGCCGTTAAGCTGGCCAACCCCATCAGCGAGGAGCAGGGCTTCCTTCGCACCTCTATCCTGCCGGGACTGATCGAGGTGGCAAAGCGCAACCATTCGCGCGGCTTCCGCGACCTCGCGCTCTTCGAGTCCGGGCTGGTGTTCCTGCCTGGAGAAACCGTGGGCACGGCCTCCATCCCGCCGCTGGGTGCCAAGCCCGCCGACGAGGTGCTGGATGCGCTGTACGACGGCGTCCCTGCCCAGCCGTTCCACGTCGCCGCAGTCCTGACCGGCCACGATTCGCCGGCCGCCGCAGCCCACGCCCCCCGGGTATGGGACTGGGCGGACGCGCTGGACATAGCCCGCCTCGCCGGCGACGTGCTGGGTGTTGAACTGGTGGTGGCGCAGGGAAGCCACCAGGCGTTCCACCCTGGCCGGGCCGCGCGGCTGTCGCTGCGGACCGGTGAAGTGGTGGGCTACGCGGGCGAACTGCACCCCAAGCTGCTTGCTGCCGCGGACATGCCCGCGCGGTCCGTGGCCCTCGAAATCAACGCCGACGCGCTGTTCGAGGCCGCACCGGACGTGATTGTGGCCCGCCACATCTCCCCGTTCCCGGTGGCCACCCAGGATGTGGCGCTCGTGGTTCCCGCCGATGTTCCTGCGGATGACGTGCTGGCCGCGCTCCGTGAGGGCGCCGGTGAACTGCTGGAGGACGTTGCACTCTTCGACGTCTACGCGGGCAAGGGCATAGAGGACGGCAAGAAGTCGCTGGCTTTCGGGCTGCGCTTCCGCGCCGCGGACCGGACACTGACAGCCGACGAGGCATCGGCCGCGCGTGAAAGCGCCGTGGCCCTCGCCAGTGAACGGTTCGGGGCAGTCCAGCGCTAGCGGCAGTCCGGACGGCGTTTTCCTGGGCGGGCGGCATGACATCACAGCTTGTGGTGCGTGCCGTCCCGCCCTTTGCAGTGCCGGGGGAGTTGGAACGGGTCCGCCGCGACGCGGGGAACATCCTGGATGGCTCCGAACTGGACAGGGCACGGGCCATGGCTCCCGAGGCGCGCGACCTGTTCCTCGCCGGGCGCCTGGAGCAGCGGCTGTTCGTGGCCCGTCTCCTGTCCGTGCCCGCCACACGCCTGGCCGCCAGCTACAGTTGCCCTGCCTGCGGCAGCGGACCGGATGTCGGCCACGGCCGCCCGGGCTACCTGCTCGACGGCCGGCCGGCGCGGCTGGCGCTCAGCGCCTCCCGGGCAGCCGGATGGACGCTGCTGGCAGCCGTGGTTGGCGCGGCGCCGGGGCTCCGGTTGGGAGTGGACGTGGAGGATCCAGCGCGGACTGGCTTCAATGGCTTCGCGGGGCTTGCGCTCACGCCTGCCGAGGTGCTGGCGCTGCAGCGCTTTTCCGGCGACGCGCTGCTGGTTGAACGGGCCCGCCTGTGGGTCCGCAAGGAAGCCTGGCTCAAGATGACCGGGGACGGGCTGCGCACTGCACCGTCCGCACTGGACGTGCTGGCGCGTGAGGAGGTCCGGGACCTGGCCCCAGCCGAGACCGGCCTGCCCGCCCGCCTGGCGGCCGCCGTCGCGCTGTCCGCCCACGTGGGCCCCACCAGGTGGCCTCTCCTACGCTGCCTCTCCTAGGTGGCCTTTCCCAGCGGCAGGGGCGGTAGTGCTTCCTCGTAGAGCCACGGATGCAGCAGCAACTCTGCGTCCACAGCTGTAGCCCTGTTGACGGCGAGCATGAAGTCGTGCGTGCTGACCGAGCCGTGCCGGTGGTCGGCGGCCCATTCCTGCAGCAGGGCGAAGAACGCGAGGTCACCGCACGCCACCCGGACCGCATGCACGGCCATCGCCCCCCGCTTATAGACGCGGTCATCGAACATGTGCTCCGGACCGGGATCGCCCACCAGGATGTCCTGCGCGTCCGCCTTCAGCCGGCGCCAAGCGGCCTCGGCGCGGGCGGCCACGGTCATGACTCCCGCTTCCTCGGACCAGATCCATTCCGCGTAGCAGGCAAAGCCCTCGTGCAGCCAGATGTCCTGCCACGATGCGGCCGTCAGGGAGTTTCCGAACCACTGATGCGAGAGCTCGTGGGCAATCAGCCGCTGCGACTCCCAGTCCTGGTCCAGGTGGTTGGGCCCCATGATGGACAGGCCCTGGGCCTCCAGGGGGATTTCCAGCTCGTCCTCCGTCACCACCACCGTGTACCCGGGAAACGGGTAGGGGCCGAAGCAACTGATGAACGTCCGCATCATGGCCGGCTGCAGGGCCAACCCCGCCCGCGCCCGGTCGGCAAGGGCCGGGGAAACAGCCACGTGCTGCGGCACCGCGCCGGCCTGCCGCCCCGTTTCCAGCTCGAACAGCCCGTACCGGCCGATCTGCACCGTGGCAAGGTAGGTGGCCATGGGCTCGGCCTGCTCGTAGACCCAGGTCTCCCGGCTGGAGCGGATGGTGCGGGACTGCAAAACGCCATTGCAGACCGCCCGGTAATTCGTATCCGTGGTGACGGTGAACCGGTAGCTGGCCTTGTCCCGGGGGTGGTCGTTGCAGGGGAACCAGGACGGCGCGCCGTTGGGCTGCCCCGCCACCAGGACACCGTCGGACAGCTCCTCCCAGCCCACCTCACCCCAGAGTCCGCGCCGCGGCGCCGGGTTGCCCCCGTACCGGATATCCAGCGTGAAGCGCTGCCCGGGCCGGAGGGCGGCCTGCGCAACCACCACCAGCTGCCCGGCGCGCTGGCTGAAACGCCCCGCATTCCGCCCGTCCAGCTGCACCTTGGCGGCGCGCAGGTTGTCCGCCAGGTCCAGGACGATGGCCGACGCCGGTGCCTGGGCGACGCCGTACAGCACCACCCTGCCGCTGAGCCGGTTGCTGCTGACCTTGTAGTCAAGCTCCAGCTCGTAGCGCTCAACCCGGTACGCGTTGCTGCCGGCCCCGGGCAGGTAGGGGTCCGGG
The DNA here is from genome assembly GCF_059090085.1 of Arthrobacter sp. K4-10C. Lineage (NCBI taxonomy): Bacteria > Bacillati > Actinomycetota > Actinomycetes > Micrococcales > Micrococcaceae > Arthrobacter > Arthrobacter sp. K4-10C. The sequence goes on from NZ_JBNHFI010000002.1 coordinate 378,376, forward strand.
GCTGCGAGCGTGGCTGCCGGGACGCCTTCGCCCGCTTCTGCTGGAAAACTCATCAATACCTTTGGTCGTTCAAAGCTGGGCGGGCCCTCTCCACGGGCTCACGGGGTTGCCCATCCAGTAGGTCCCGGCAGGCACCGTTTCGCCGCGCATCACCAGGGATGCCGGGCCCACCGTGCCACCGGCTCCAATAGCGGCCTGCGGAAGGATCACCCCGTGCGGGCCCATCGTTGCCCCGTCCTCGAGCGTAACAGCGTCCATGCTCATCACCCGGTCGTGGAAGAGGTGCGTCTGTACCACGCAGCCACGGTTGACGGTGGCGTTCCGGCCCAAAGTCACCAGGTCCGCCTCCGGCAGCCAGTAGCTCTCGCACCAGGCGCCGGCGCCGATTTTGGCGCCCAGGGCGCGCAGCCACCAGACCAGTGCAGGCGTGCCAGTGGCAGCGCGGGCAAACCACGGCGCGCTGACCATTTCGATGAAGGTGTCCACCAACTCATTGCGCCAGATGAAGGAACTCCACAGCGGGTGCTCGCCTGCCCGGATCCGGCCGACCAGCAACCACTTGGCGAGTACCGATGCGCCGGCTGCCGCGGCGCCGGCCAGCAGCATGACCACCCCGCTGAGGAGGGCGGCTGCACCGTAGTTGAACAACGTGGCGAGTTGGTCAAAGGCCAGCATGATGCCGCCGGCAATCGCCACCGAGAGTGCCACGGGCACAAACCTGCCTGCCTCCCACAGCGCGCGGGCAACCTTTAACCGGAGTGGCGGCTGGTAGGTACGGGTGTCATCAGAGGCGATGGCCGTCCGGCGCAGCCGGACCGGGGGGCTGCCCAGCCACGATGTGCCGGACTTCGCCTTGGCCGGGGTAGCAGAAAGGACCGCCACCAGGGAGTTCTTGGGCACGCTCCGGCCGGCAGCGGTCATACCCGAGTTGCCCAGGAAGGAGCGTTTGCCGATCTTGGCCGGCGCCACACGCAGCCAGCCGCCGTCAAGCTCGTACGAGGCCACCATGGTGTCGTCCGCCAGGAAGGCACCCTCGCCCACCGTGGTCATTTTGGGGATGAGCAGCACCGTGGACGCTTCCACGTTCCTGCCGATTTTCGCGCCCAGCAGGCGCAGCCACACGGGCGTGAACAGGCTCGCATAAATGGGGAACAGCAGGTCCCGGGCAAGGTCCAGGACGCGCTCGGTAGCCCAGACCTGCCACCCCACCCGGCTGCGGACCCGGTGGTAGCCCTCGGTGAGGCCGATGCCCAGGAGCCGGGTGGCGGCCAGGACCAGCAGTGCGTTGGTCACGAACCAGGCCAGGGCTGCGGCGGGAATGGCCAGTGCCAGGCCGGGAAGAGCTTCGGACAGCGACCTACTGCCCTGGATGAACAGGAACGCCACGCCCAGGGCGGTTGCCGCGGACAGGTACGGAAGAACCGCGAGGCATGCCGACGCCGCGGCGAAACCGGCAAACCAGAGCCGCGCCTGCAATGGCGTCTGGGCAGGCGCTTGCGGCAGGGCACGCTTTGCCTTGCCGCGCCGCTGCGCAGGGGAACCGGCCACCAGCTGGCCCGCCTTGACCTTGCCCAGCACAGCGGAGCCGGCTTCCACCTGCGCACCGGCGCCGATCGCTGCACCAGGCATCAGGGTGCTGCGGGCTCCCACCGTGACCCCGGCGCCGATGCGGATGGCTCCGATGTGCACGTTGTCGCCGTCGATCCACCAGCCCGAAAGGTCAACCTCGGGCTCCACGTTGGCGCCGCTGCCCATGGACAGCAGTCCGGTGACGGGCGGCAAGGAGTGGAGCTGGACGTCCCTGCCGATCCTGGCTCCCAGCGCCCTGGCATAGGAAGGGACCCAGGGCGCGCTGGCCAGGCTGATGGCACCGGAGAGGTCCTGGATCTGCTCAGCCAGCCAGAGGCGCAGATGGACGCGCCCGGAGCGCGGATAGGTGCCCGGCCTGACACCCCGCAGCAGGAACCTGGCAGCGGCCACGGAGAGCAGCATCCGGCCGGGAGGGCTGACAAAAACCAGCCAGGACGTTGCCACCCACCACCAGGAAACAGTAGGTGCCGCCGTGAACCCGGCAAGCGCGGCGAGCACATTGTTGGCGGCCATGAGGTAGGTCAGCCACCGCATCCCCACAAGGATGTGCAGCGGCGCCCCCATCAGCGTCTGGAAAACCTGGGACTTCCGGGCGGTGGGCCGAACCAGGCGGTCGGGCGCCGGTCCGGTGCCGCCCTCGGGCAGGGACAGCCGGGCCGCTTCCACCAGGGCGCCCACCCGGGGAGTTGCGTAGATGTCTGCCACCGTGATGGTCGGGTAACGCACCCGCAGGGCGGACACCAGCTGTGCTGCCGAGAGCGAGCCGCCGCCATAGGCGAAAAAGTCGGCGTCGAGTGACGTCGCGGGGCTGCCCAGGACCGCGCTCCACTGTTCCACGATCCAGGCGGCGTCATCTGGCAGGTTCAGCGGTGCGGCGCCAGCCTCCGCGGCTCCGGCGCCGGCAAGGGGCCAGGGGAGGGCATGGCGGTCCACCTTGCCGCTGGTTTTGGTGGGCAGCGAGTCAACCACGGAGAGCAGCGGCACCAGGGCGGACGGCAGGCTCGCGGCCAGCTGCTCCCTGGCAGCGGCCAGGTCCAGGTGCTGCCCGGATACCGGGGCCAGGTAGCCCACCAGGATCTGGTTGCCTGCTGCCGTTGTCCGGACGGCCGCGGCGGCGCCTGCAACATGGGGGAGGGACTGCAGGGCGGCATCCACCTCGCCCAGTTCGATCCTGCGGCCGCCAAGCTTGACCTGCTCATCGGCCCGGCCCTGGAAGATCAGGCCGGCTTCCTCGAACCGGACCAGGTCACCGGAACGGTAGGCCCGTTCCCAGCCCAGGCTTGGCATCGGCGCATATTTCTCCGCATCCTTGGCCGGATCAAGGTAACGGGCCAGGCCAACGCCGCCAATGATCAGCTCACCCACTTCGCCTTCGGCCACTGGCACGGCGTTTCCGTCCACGACTGCCAGGTCCCAGCCGTCGAGCGGCAGGCCGATCCGCACCGGCCCAGGCCCGCCCAGCGGCGCAGCGCATGCCACCACGGTGGCTTCGGTGGGGCCATAGGTGTTCCAGACCTCCCGGCCCTCCACGGCCAGGCGCCCGGCGAGCTCGGGCGGGCACGCCTCACCGCCGAAGATCAGCAGGCGGACGTTCTCAAGCGACTCGGCGGGCCACAGCGCCGCAAGCGTGGGGACCGTGGAGACGGCGGTAATTCCGTGGTTGATCAGCCAAGGGCCCAGGTCCATGCCGGTCCGCACCAGAGCCCGGGGGGCGGGGACCAGGCATGCCCCGTGGCGCCACGCAAGCCACATCTCCTCGCAGGACGCGTCGAACGCCACCGAAAGCCCGGCCAGGACCCGGTCCTGGGGGCCCAGGGGCTCATCCCGGAGGAAGATCCTTGCCTCGGCGTCCACAAAGGCGGCGGCAGAGCGGTGGCTGACGGCAACACCCTTCGGCGTGCCGGTGGAACCCGAGGTGAAGATAACCCATGCGTCGTCGTCGGGCGCAGGCGGCCGGGCGCCGGCGAACGGTGCGGTGCGTGCAGCAGCGGCAGGTTCCGGGGTGCGGAGCACGCCCCCGGCTTCCAGCACGCCGGCCACCCGGGCTTCACTGAAGACCAGCCGGGCACGTTCGTCGGGATCGTCCGCGTCCACCGGGACGTACACCGCTCCCACAAGGAGTACGGCGAGGATGTAAACGTAGAGCTCATTGGTCCCGGACGGAATCCGGACGCCGATCTTGTCGCCTGCACCAAGCCCTGCCTGGTGCAGCCGCAGTGCCGCCGCCCGGACTTCATCCATCAGTTGCGCGTAGCTGAGGGAGCCATGGCCGTCATCCAGGGCAGAAGCCTCAGGGAAGCGGGCGGCAGTGTCCTCTAGGATGTCGATCAATGTCCGGGCCGGGGGAGCGGCCAGGGAACCCGGCATCTGGGGCGCGAAGGTGGAAGGGGCATCCTCAAGGGGGACCTGCTGCTGAGTCACTTGGGCATTTTGCCTGTGCCAGGTGAACAGAAGGTGTACCGGCCGGCCGGACACCGCACCCGTGCCGTCCACGGTTCACCTGCCGTTCAGGCAGGGTGTGCCGCTCCGCATTGCGGCACCCGGCCACCGGGGACCGCCCGCCTACGGAACCAGAAGCACCTTGCCGGTGGTGCGGCGCCCTTCGAGGTCCCGGTGGGCCTGGGCCGCCTCGACCAGCGGGTAGCGTGCCCCGATCCGGACCTTCAGGCTGCCGTCAGCCGCGGCGGCGAAAATTTCGTCCGAGCGCCAGCGCCGTTCCGCCGCGTCCCGTACGTAGTGCCCGATGGTGGGCCTGGTCAGGAACAGCGAGCCGCCGAGCCTCAGCTGCTGTGGATCCATTGGGGGTACAGGGCCGGAGGCAGCGCCGAAGAGGACCAGCATGCCGCGGACCCGCAAGGCGGCAAGTGAACCGTCAAAAGTGTCCTTTCCCACGCCGTCGTACACCACGTCGGCGCCGGTGCCGCCGGTAATTTCCCTCACCCGCTCGGCGAAGCCGTCATAGCGCAGAACGTGGTCTGCACCGGCCCCGAGGGCAAGCTGTTCCTTTTCATCAGTGGAGACGGTGGTAATGACTTCTGCCCCGCGGGCCTTGAGCAGCTGTGTCAGGAGCAATCCCACGCCGCCGGCGCCCGCGTGCAACAGCACGGTGTGCCCCGGCTCCACCTTGAACGTGGAGTTCATCAGGAAGTGCGCCGTGATGCCCTGCAGTGGCAGTGCCGCGGCGGTGAAGTCATCGACGCCCGCCGGTACCGGCAGCGCCGCGTCTTCATCCACCACGGCGTAATCGGCGTAGCAGTTGTTTCCTTCAGCCGTGGCGATCCTGTCGCCGACCGTGAAGCCGGTGACTCCTTCGCCTACTGCTTCCACCGAGCCCGCGGCTTCGGATCCGGGCGTGAAGGGGAACGGGCCCGGGTACACCCCACTGCGCTTATACGTGTCGATGAAGTTGACGCCGGCCGCCCCCACCTTGATCAGCAGCTGGCCGGGTCCCGGGACCGGACGCTCCACATTCGCGTACTCGAGTACTTCCGGTCCGCCTGCCTGCCGTGCGACGATTGCGTGCGTCATTGCTCCCCTTTCCCGGACCCGGCGCTTCCGGCTCCGGCTTGCTGCAACCATCCTAGGGATACCCGGAAGCCGGGCACCAAGCCATGTATAAATATCGGCTTCTATGCATAACTATTGCTGTATAGTCGAAGGCATGACTATTTCTGTTGCAGTCTCTGGCGCCAGCGGGTACGCCGGGGGAGAGGTCCTCCGCCTCCTGGCCGGACATCCGGACGTCACCATCGGCGCCATCACGGCCCACAGCAACGCCGGGTCCCGGCTCGGTGAAGTACAGCCCCACCTGCACGGGCTCGCCAGCCGCATCCTGGAAGACACTACGGTGGACAACCTGTCAGGCCACGACGTCGTGTTCCTGGCGCTGCCGCACGGCGCCTCCGCAGAGATCGCCGCCCAACTGCCTGAAGGGACGGTGGTGATCGACGCTGGCGCCGACCACCGCCTGCAGGACCCGGCCGCGTGGGAGAAGTTCTACGGGTCCGCCCACGCCGGCACCTGGCCGTATGGCCTTCCCGAGCTGCCGGGCCAGCGCGAGGCGCTCAAGGGCGCGACGCGCATCGCCGTGCCCGGCTGCTACCCGACGTCCGCCCTGCTTGCCCTGACGCCCGGTTTCGCTGCCGGCCTGCTGCAGCCCGACGACGTCGTCATCGTTTCCGCGTCCGGCACCTCCGGTGCGGGCAAAGCCGCGAAGGTCAACCTCATCGGCGCCGAAGTGATGGGCTCCATGAGCCCCTACGGCGTGGGTGGCGGGCACCGCCACACCCCGGAAATCGAGCAGGGGCTGTCCAACGCCGCCGGCGAACAGGTCACGGTGTCCTTTACGCCCACCCTGGCGCCCATGAGCCGCGGCATCCTGACCACGGCAACGGCGAAGGTAAAGCCGCAGGCGGGGGGCGGCAGCACGGCCGAACAGCTGCGGCAGGCCTGGTCTGACGCCTACGAGGACGAACCGTTCGTACACCTGCTGCCCGAGGGCCAGTGGCCGGGAACCAAGTCCGTGCAGGGATCGAACCACGCCGCAATGCAGCTGGCCTTCGACGCCCACACGGGCCGCGTCATCGTCACCTGCGTCATTGACAACCTCACCAAGGGCACGGCCGGTGGCGCCGTCCAGTCCATGAACGTCGCACTCGGCCTGCAGGAAACCGCCGGCCTCGACCTGCAGGGAGTAGCCCCGTGACCATCACCGCACCCCAGGGATTCCGGGCCGCCGGCGTCACCGCCGGACTCAAGGCTTCCGGCAAACCGGACCTTGCACTGGTGGTCAATGACGGTCCGTCCAAGGCCGCCGCAGCCGTGTTCACCAGCAACCGTGTGGCCGCCGCTCCCGTCCATTGGTCCCGCCAGGTGGTCTCCGACGGCCGGGTTGACGCCGTGGTACTGAACTCCGGCGGCGCCAACGCCTGCACCGGGCCCATCGGCTTCCAGAACACGCACAGCACCGCCGAGAAAGTGGCCGAAGTCCTGGAGATCTCGGCCACCGACGTCTTCGTCTGCTCTACCGGCCTGATCGGCGAGCAGCTGCCCATGGACAAGATCCTCCCAGGTGTGGAGACCGCCGCCGCAGCGCTCAGCACCGACGGCGGACCGGCGGCCGGTACCGCCATCATGACCACCGACTCGGTGCCCAAGTCAGCGCTGTTCATCGGCACCGACGCGGACGGCCAGGAATTCACCATCGGCGGCATCGCGAAGGGAGCCGGCATGCTGGCACCCGGCCTGGCCACCATGCTGGTGGTGCTGACCACCGATGCTGCGGTGGAACCGGAACTGCTCGACGTCGCCCTCCGGGACTCCACCCGCGTCACCTTTGACCGTGCCGATTCCGACGGCTGCATGTCCACCAATGACACCGTGGTCCTGCTGTCCTCCGGAGCTTCGGGGGCAGTGCCGTCCGCAGAGGTCTTCACCACCGGCCTGACCAAGGTCTGCGCCGAACTGGCACGGAAACTCATCGCGGATGCCGAAGGCGCCAGCCACGACATCGCCATCCGGACCTTCAACGCTGCCAGCGAAGCAGACGCCGAGGCCGTCAGCCGCTCCGTCGCCCGGTCCAACCTCTTCAAGGCAGCGATTTTCGGCAAAGACCCCAACTGGGGCCGCGTGCTCTCCGCGGTGGGCACTACCGACGCCGCCTTCGAGCCGGACCAGCTCAACGTGGCAATGAACGGCGTCCAGATCTGCCGCAACGGCAGCATCGGCGACGACCGCAGCCTGGTAGACCTGGAACCCCGCGAGGTCCTGGTGGAAATCGACCTGCAGGCCGGCGACGCGGAAGCAACCATCTGGACGAATGACCTCACCCACGACTACGTGCACGAGAACAGCGCGTACTCCAGCTAGCGCCTGCGCATCCATCACCGATCCCCGCGGAAGAGACAGCATGAACACCCAAACGCGCGAGACAACCAGCATGTCCGACGCCCAGGCCAAGGCCGCGACGCTGATCGAGGCCCTGCCCTGGATCCAGCGCTTTGCCGGCACCACGATGGTGGTCAAGTATGGCGGCAACGCCATGGTCAACGACGAACTCCGCCAGGCGTTCGCAGAGGACATCGTCTTCCTGCACCACGTGGGCATCCACCCTGTGGTGGTGCACGGCGGCGGGCCGCAGATCAACTCCATGCTGGGCCGGCTGGGCATCGAATCAGAATTCAAGGGCGGCCTGCGCGTTACCACCCCGGAGGCCATGGACGTGGTCCGGATGGTCCTCACCGGACAGGTGGGCCGGGAACTGGTGGGCCTCATCAACTCCCACGGCCCCTACGCCGTCGGCATGTCCGGCGAAGACGGCGGCCTGCTGCGCGCCGTGCGCACCGGGACGGTCGTGGACGGAGAAGAGGTGGACCTGGGACTCGTCGGTGAGGTGGTCGGCGTCGACCCCACCGGTGTCCTGGACATCCTCGATGCAGGCCGCATCCCGGTGATCTCCACGGTGGCACCGGAAATTGTCGACGGCGGTGACGGCGTTGCGGGCGCCGCACGGTTCCAGCCCACCGGGCAGGTGCTGAACGTCAACGCGGACACCGCGGCGGCCGCCGTAGCCTCCGCGCTGGGAGCTTCGAAGCTGGTAATCCTCACCGACGTCGAGGGCCTGTACGCCAACTGGCCGGACAAGTCGTCCCTGATCTCCTCCCTCACGGCCTCCGAGCTGCGGGACATGCTGCCCCGGCTCGAGTCGGGCATGATCCCCAAGATGGCCGCCTGCCTCAAGGCCATCGACGAGGGCGTGGAGCGGGCGCACATCGTGGACGGGCGGTTGCCCCATTCCATGCTTCTGGAAACCTTCACCACCGCCGGAATCGGCACCCAGGTGGTCCCCGACGAGGAAGAGGACGCATGAACACGATGGAGAACCTGGACAAGCTCGATCACCGGAGTCCGGTGACGGAACTGGTCGAAACCACCGGGCACGCCGGTTCCGAGTGGCTCTCCCGCTACTCGGACTCGCTCATGGGCGTCTTCGGTACCCCGCAGCGCGTCCTGGTCCGCGGCGCCGGCTGCCTGGTGTGGGACGCCGACGGCAAGGAGTACCTGGACCTGCTGGGCGGCATTGCCGTTAACGCCCTGGGCCACGCCCATCCGTTCGTGACGTCGGTCATTGCCAGCCAGTTGTCCACCCTGGGCCACGTTTCCAACTTCTTCACCAGCCCCACCCAGATCGCCCTGGCCGAGAAGCTCCTGGCCCTCACGCAGGCTCCGGCCGGGTCCAAAGTGTTCTTCACCAACTCCGGCACCGAGGCGAATGAAGCAGCCTTCAAGCTCGCCCGCCGCAATACAGGTCGCAGCAACACCAAGCGGACCAAAATCATCGCCCTCGAAGGTGCCTTCCACGGCCGGACCATGGGTGCCCTCGCCCTGACCGCCAAGGAAGCCTACCGGGCGCCGTTCGAGCCGCTGCCCGGCGGTGTGGTGCACATCCCGTTCGGCGACGTCGAGGCACTCAAAGCCGCCGTTGATGAAACCGTCGCGGCGGTCTTCCTGGAGCCGATCCAGGGGGAGGCCGGCGTCCGTCCCCTGCCCGCAGGGTACCTCCAGGCAGCACGGGAGCTGACTGCCAGGGTTGGTGCACTCCTGATCCTGGATGAGGTCCAGACCGGCATCGGCCGGACCGGCAAATGGCTTGCCAGCGAGGACGCCGGGATCATCCCCGATGCCATCACCCTGGCCAAGGGCCTGGGCGGCGGCTTCCCCGTTGGTGCCCTGGTGACGATGGGCGGGCAGACATCGTCGTTGCTGTCCGCCGGCCAGCACGGCACCACCTTCGGCGGCAACCCGGTGGCGACCGCCGCCGCGCTCGCCACCCTGCACGCCATCGAAAGCCAGCACGTCCTGGCCAACGCCACTGCGGTGGGCAAGCACCTCCGCTCCGCGCTTGCCGTGCTGCCCGGCATCACGGAGGTCCGGGGCGAAGGCCTGCTGATCGGCTTCGACCTGGACACCGACGTGGCACCCGCCGTGGTGCAGGCAGCCCTGGATGCGGGCTTCATCGTCAACAGCCCCGGACCGCGCACCATCCGCCTGGCGCCGCCGCTGGTCCTCACCACGGCGCAGGCAGACTCCTTCCTCGCCGCCTTCCCGGCAATCCTCCAGACTGCAAAGGACGCCCAGTGACTCCTGCATCTACCCGGCACTTCCTCAAGGACACTGACCTGGCCCCTGCCGAGCAGGCAGAGGTCCTGGAGCTGGCTGTCCGCATGAAGGCTGCCCCCTACAGCGTCCAGCCCTTCGCGGCGGACGGCGGCGGCCGCAAGACCGTCGCGGTGATCTTCGACAAGACATCCACCCGGACCCGGGTCTCCTTTGCCACCGGCATTGCCGACATGGGCGGCAACGCCCTGATCATCAACCCGGGTGAGGCACAGATCGGCCACAAGGAATCCGTGGAGGACACCGCGAAGGTCCTGGAGCGGATGGTCTCCACGATCGTCTGGCGCACCGGCGCGCATGCCGGGCTGACGGCGATGGCGGAGAACTCCCGGGTCCCGGTCATCAACGCGCTCTGCGACGACTACCACCCTTGCCAGCTCCTGGCGGACCTGCTGACCGTGAAAGAGCACAAGGGCAGGCTCAAGGGGCTCACCATGAGCTACCTCGGCGACGCCGCCAACAACATGGCGAACTCCTACCTGCTGGCCGGGGTTACCGCCGGTATGCACGTCCGCATCGCGGGCCCCGAAGGCTACCTGCCCGCTGCGGACATCGTGGCCGCTGCCGAGGAACGGGCCGCCCTCACCGGCGGCTCGGTCCTGATCACCGCCGACGCCGCAAAAGCCCTCCAGGGCGCCGACGTGGTGGCCACCGACACCTGGGTGTCCATGGGCCAGGAAGCCGAGAAGGAAGCCCGGATGCAGCTGTTCCGGAACTACTCGGTGGATGAGGAAGCCATGGCACTCGCTGCGCATGACGCCGTCGTGCTGCACTGCCTCCCGGCCTACCGGGGCTACGAAATCTCCGCCGGTGTCATCGACGGCCCGCAGTCCATCGTCTGGGACGAGGCGGAAAACCGGCTCCACGCCCAGAAGGCCCTGATGGCCTGGCTCATGCACCGCTCCGGCCTTGCCTTCGTCGACGGACTGGCTCCCGTCGAAGGCACCGGGGAGAGCACGTTCTAGTGACCGCCCAGCCCGTGTCCCCGGGCTCCAGCCCGGCCACGAAGACTGCCCGCCAGGCCCGCATCACCGCCATCCTGACGAACCAGTCGGTGCGTTCCCAGGCGGAGCTTGCGGCCCTGCTCGCTGACGACGGCGTGCAGGTCACCCAGGCCACCTTGTCCCGGGACCTGGTGGAACTCGGGGCCGTCAGGGTCCGGGGCAAAGAAGGCGTCCTGGTGTACGCAGTCCCCGGCGAAGGGGGCGAGCGTGCCGCCAAGACCGGCGTGAGCCAGGAGATCCTGGACGCCCGGCTCGCCCGGCTGTGCAGCGAGCTGCTGGTCACGGCGGAAGCGTCGGCCAACATCGTGGTTCTCCGGACCCCGCCGGGTGCCGCGAACTTCCTGGCTCTGGCCATCGACCACTCGGTGATGCCCTCCATCCTGGGGACAATCGCCGGCGACGACACCGTGCTGCTGGTCTCCCGGGACCCGCAGGGCGGCCAGGACCTCGCAGCCCGCTTCCTGCAATTGGCTGAGGAAGCCGGGCAATAAGCTTGAAGACAATATCGATACACCCCCCCACAAAGGAGCATGTGAAGTGACTGAACGCATTGTGCTGGCCTACTCAGGCGGCCTGGACACGTCCGTAGCCATCGGCTGGATCGGCGAAGCCACCGGCGCCGAGGTCATCGCCGTGGCAGTCGACGTCGGACAGGGCGGCGAGTCGCTGGAGACAATCCGCCAGCGCGCCCTGGGCTGTGGCGCCGTCGAAGCCTACGTGGCAGACGCGTCCGACGAGTTCGCCAACGAGTACTGCGTCCCCACCCTGAAGGCGAACGCCCTCTACCAGGGCCACTACCCGCTGGTGTCCGCCATCTCCCGCCCGGTGATCGTCAAGCACCTGGTGAAGGCCGCCCGCGAATTCGGCGCCACCACCGTTGCCCACGGCTGCACCGGCAAGGGCAACGACCAGGTCCGCTTCGAAGTGGGCATCCAGACCCTCGGTCCGGACCTGAAGTGCATCGCCCCGGTCCGCGACCTCGCCCTGACCCGGGACAAGGCCATCGCCTTCGCCGAGGAAAAGGGCCTGCCCATCGAGACCACCAAGAAGAACCCGTACTCGATCGACCAGAACGTCTGGGGCCGCGCCGTGGAAACCGGCTACCTGGAGGACATCTGGAACGCCCCCACCAAGGACATCTACGACTACACCGCCACCCCGGAGTTCCCGCCGGCACCCGATGAGGTCATCATCTCCTTCGAAGCCGGCGTGCCGGTAGCGATCGACGGCGTCCGGGTCACCCCGCTGCAGGCCATCAAGGAACTCAACCGCCGGGCCGGCGCCCAGGGCGTGGGCCGGATCGACGTCGTCGAGGACCGCCTGGTGGGCATCAAGTCCCGCGAAATCTACGAGGCCCCCGGCGCCATGGCCCTGATCACCGCGCACAAGCACCTTGAGGACATCACCATCGAGCGTGAACAGGCCCGCTTCAAGGCCACCGTGGGCCAGCGCTGGGCCGAGCTGGTCTACGACGGCCAGTGGTTCTCCCCGCTGAAGCGCTCCCTGGACGCCTTCATCGACGACACCCAGAAGTACGTCTCCGGCGACATCCGCATGACCCTCCACGGCGGCCAGGCCATCGTGAACGGCCGCCGCTCCGACACCTCCCTGTACGACTTCAACCTGGCCACCTACGACACCGGCGACACCTTCGACCAGTCCATGGCCCGCGGCTTCATCGAACTGTGGGGCATGTCCGCCAAGGTGGCTTCCGGCCGCGACATCCGGGTCGCAGGGAAGTAATGGCGTCGGCAACCAATGAAGGCGCGCTGTGGGGCGGCCGGTTCGCGGGCGGCCCCGCGGACGCCCTCGCAGCCCTGAGCAAGTCCACGCACTTCGACTGGCGGCTGGCACGCTATGACATTGCCGGCTCCAAGGCACATGCCCGCGTGCTGCACAAAGCGGGCCTGCTCGACGCCGGCGAGCTGGAAGGCATGCTCGACGCCTTGGCACAGCTTGACGAGGATGTCGCCTCGGGCGCCTACCTGCCGGCGGAGTCCGACGAGGACGTCCATGGTTCCCTGGAACGCGGGCTCATCGAGCGGGCCGGTGCCCAGCTGGGCGGCAAGCTCCGCGCCGGCCGGTCGCGCAACGACCAGGTGGCAACCCTGGGCCGGATGTTCCTGCGCGACCACGCCCGGATCATCGCGCGCGGCGTGCTGGACACGGTGGACGCCCTGGTGGACCAGGCCAAGGCGCACCACGGCGTGGCCATGCCGGGCCGCACCCACCTGCAGCACGCCCAGCCGGTCCTGCTTAGCCACCACCTGCTGGCCCACGCCTGGGCTCTGCTGCGCGATGTGCAGCGGCTGCAGGACTGGGACAAGCGGGCCGGTGTCTCCCCGTACGGCTCCGGCGCCCTGGCCGGGTCCTCGCTGGGCCTTGACCCGGAGGCGGTGGCCGCGGACCTTGGCTTCTACTCCGCTGTCCACAACTCCATCGACGGCACGGCGTCGCGCGACGTCTTCGCCGAGTTCGCCTGGGTGTGCTCCATGATCGGCGTGGACCTCTCCAGGATTTCGGAGGAAGTGATCTTCTGGGCCACCAAGGAGTTCTCCTTCGTCACGCTGCATGACTCGTACTCCACCGGGTCCTCGATCATGCCGCAGAAGAAGAACCCGGACGTGGCGGAGCTGGCCCGCGGCAAGGCAGGGCGCCTGATCGGCAACCTGACCGGCCTGCTTGCCACCCTCAAGGGGCTTCCGCTCGCGTACAACCGGGACCTGCAGGAGGACAAGGAACCGGTGTTCGACGCCGCAGACACCCTGGAGCTGCTGCTGCCGGCCGTCTCCGGGATGATCGCCACCCTGACCTTCAACACCGAACGGATGGAGTCCCTGGCGCCGCAGGGCTTCGCGCTGGCCACGGACATCGCCGAATGGCTGGTCCGGCAGGGCGTGCCGTTCCGCGAAGCGCACGAGCTGTCCGGCGCGGCCGTCAAGCAGGCCGAGTCCCGCGGCGTTGAGCTGTGGGACCTGACCGACGACGAGTATGCGGCAATTTCGGCGCACCTCACGCCGGAGGTCCGCACGGTCCTGTCCACGGAGGGCTCGCTTAACAGCCGCAACTCCCAAGGCGGAACGGCGCCGGCCGCCGTCGAACGCCAGTTGGCCGCCCTCGAGGGCGAGCTTGCCGGCGTGCGGGAGTACGCAGGCTAAGACCTCGCGGGATGGCACTTCCCGGCAACGTTTTCCACAACAATTGCCGGGAAGTGCCATCCCGCGGCGCTTAAGCTGGAGCACATGAGCGAAACGTTGCGGAAGTTCCTTCGCGCCTTGCCCGACTTTCCGGCTGACCTTCCCGGCTTTGATCCGGCCAGTGCTCCGCGGAACCCCGTGGAGCTGTTCAAGCAGTGGCTGGACGAGGCGCTGGACGCGGGTGAGCAGCAGCCGCACGCCTTCAGTCTTGCCACCGTCAGCGCCGGGCAGCAGCCGTCGTCGAGGATGCTGATCCTGAAGAACATCGACGGCGACGGCTGGCATTTCGCCACATCCCGCACCTCTCGCAAGGGACAGGAACTCGACATTGTCCCCCAGGCCGCCATGAACTTCTACTGGGCTTCCATGGGACGGCAGGTCCGGGTGGCCGGACCGGTGGTTCGGCTGTCCGCCGAGTCGTCCGCCCGGGACTGGGCAGAGCGGCCGCGTGCCGACGGCAGCACCAACCCAAACTGGCAGCTTTACGCAGTCCAGCCGACGGAGTTCGAGTTCTGGCAGGGCAGTAACGGCGGTGAGCACGTCCGGCACCGCCTGGGTCCGGACGGCGTTCCAGCGGGTTAGGATGAGCGCCATGGCCTCTCCCGCACCCGATGACCTGCTCGCAGCGCTCCACAATGCCGCAGACAATGTTGCCGCTGATGCTGCGAAGTTCAGTGACGAGGATGTACGTGCTCCCTCGGCCCTTCCGGGCTGGACACGGGGACATGTCCTCGCCCATCTCACCGGGATCTCCAACGCCATGGCCAGGCAACTCGAGTATGCAGCCCGGGGCGAAACCATCGAGCTGTACGACGGCGGCATGGACGGCCGGAACAAAGCCATCGAGATGGCCGCCGGTCATGACGCCGCCACCCACCTCGCAGACTTGACCGCCGCACTGGAGCGGGTCCTCAAGGACTTCGATGCGCTGCCGGGCGTCAAGGATTCCTCGGCCAACCGCATTGGCTGGTGGGCCCCCATCACCTACCGCGGGGGAGTGGTACTTGACGGCGGCCTGGCGCTCTGGCGCGAACTCGTCATCCATGCCTCAGACCTGCAGACGGGCAGGGGACCGGAAACCTGGAGCCAGCCGTTCTGCCAGCACCTGTTCGAGTTCCTCGCGGCCCGCGTGCCCCCGGAGGACAAGCTGGTGCTGCAGCCACTGGGACTGACGCCGGTGAGCATCGGCAGCGGCAATAAGTCCACCGTGATCAGCGGGATGATCACGGACATCGCCGCGTGGCTGGCCGGCCGGGAGCCGTCACTCGGCAGCTTGCGCGCCTCCGCAGCCGCCGACGGCACCGACCTGCCGGAGCTGCTGCCGTGGCCGGCGGGAACGCCCGCTGCCAAATAGCTCAGATTGCTTCGCGGGCCAGCAGGCTTTCCTTCACCGGCAGGCCCCAGCGGAACCCGCCCAATGAACCGTCGGTGCGGACCACCCGGTGGCACGGCACGAACAGGGCTGCGGCATTGAAGGCGCAGGCGCTGGCGGCCGCCCGGACGGCCTTGGGGTTGCCCGCCAAGGCGGCGTACTCCGTATACGTGACCGGATAGCCGGGCTTAACCTGCCGGAGCACGTCCCAGGCGTGGACGCGGAACGGACCCGACCGCTGCAGGACCGGAACGTCCATGGCCGGGCCGGCGTCGCCGTCGTAATAGGCCTCCACCGCGAGGGAGATCGCACCGAGGTTTGTGGCGTACTCGACGGTTTCGGGGCGCAGAGCCGGATGGACCTGGGTGGTCAGATCCCCGGGATCTGCAGTCCAGCCTGAGGCGAGGACCAGTCCCTCCCGGGCAAGGATGGTGAAGGGTCCGTCCGGCGTGGACATCGTGAGCAGTTGGGCGTTCATGGCATCGCTTTCGGGGGAATGCCGCTTGCGGCAAGGGCTTTGGGCGCGGCGGCAGCCCGCCACAGGTGCATGGTGGCGTAGGAACGCCATGGGCTGACTTCCTGGAAGTCCGGAGTCATGCCGCTTCCCCCGGAAAGGGCGCGAATCCCGTTCCGTACGGCGGCGTCGTTTGCGAGAAAGACGTCGGGTGCACCCAGAATCCGCATGGCTGCGTAGCCCACGGTCCAGGGCCCGACGCCCGGCAGCGGCAGCAGTTTGGCAGTGAGGCCGGCCAGGTCATCGCCATAACTGGGGTCGAGGCGTCCTTCCGCCATGGCAGCGGCAGCAGAGAGGAGCGACTCTGTCCTGCGCCGCGGCCCGCGCAGCAGGTGTCCCGCCTCCGCGACCTGGGCGGACGTGGGAAAGAGCCGGTCCAGTCCGTCTCCCGGGACGCTGCTGGCACTGCCGGCCGCGGACAGCTGGGTCAGCGCGGTCCGGGCCGCCGCCACGGTGATTTGCTGCCCCACCATTGCCCGCACCAGGAGCTCCTGGGGATCCAGCGCGCCCGGCATCCTGATGCCTGGCGCTTCCGCGACGGCAGCGGCCAGCCGGCTGTCCCCGGCCAGCGCGCCGTCGATGGCCTCCGGATCCGCGTCAAGATCGAACAACCGCCGGACACGGCTCAGCAGCGCCGGAAGGTCGCGCAGGTCCACCGCGCCGATGGTCAGCGTCAGGGGCCGCTCCCGTGCTCCGGCGTCGTACTCAACCCTGAAGCGTGCGTCGCCGTGGGGCAGCCGCAGGGTCCGGGCGTAGGAGGTGGCCGTGCCTGCCTCGATTCCCGGGATTGCGCGTACCGCCAGGAAGGTGAAGATGCCGGGGTCGAACGGTTTGCGGTAGGGGAGGCTGAGGGTCAGCGCGGTGGCTGCTCCCGCGGCTTTCGTCTTCCGGCCGGTGTGCCGCAGTGCAGTGGGCGTCATGTCGAACACCTCGAGCATGGTTTCGTTGAACTGCCGGACACTGCTGAAACCGGCGGCAAAAGCGATATCAGCCAGCTTCATGGGTGTGGAAACCAGCAGGGTGCGGGCAGTCTGTGCCCGTCCGGCCCTGGCCAGCGACAACGGGCCGGCGCCCAGTTCATGCGTAAGGATCCGGTTCAGCTGGCGCGACGAATAGCCCAGCCGGGCAGCGAGGCCCTCCACACCGTCCCTGTTGATGACACCGTCGTTGATGAGGCGCATGGCCCTCCCGGCGACATCCTGGCGGATGTTCCAGGCCGGCGTGCCCGGGACCGCCTCGGGGAGGCACCGCTTGCAGGCCCGGTAGCCGGCGTCGTGCGCCGCCGCGGAGGTCTCATAAAAGGTGACGTTGGAGGCCTTGGGTGTGCGGGCCGGGCAGGAGGGGCGGCAGTAGATCCCGGTGGTCCGGACGGCGGTGTAAAACTGCCCGTCGAAACGGGTGTCCCGGGCGTCGATTGCCCGGTAGCGCTGCCAGAAGTCCATGACTCCATCCTGCCAGTCCCCGGCAGCACCTACTAGCGGAAATCGGACACGGCCGTGGCTTCTTCGCGGCGGTGCCGGGGGTGAATCATCAGGATGTGGGTAAGGTCTGGCCATGGATGAAAAGCCCCTGTCGGCCCGACCGCCGCTGCGGGAGATCCTCTCGGGCGATGCCCGCGAGCTGGCCCCGCTGCTGCTCGGGGCTGTCCTCAGGCACGATTCCCGTGAAGGTCCGGTATCCGTCAGGCTGACCGAGGTCGAGGCCTACCTGGGGCCGGAGGATTCGCTGCACCCGGACCCGGGCTCGCACACGTTCCGCGGCCCCACCCCCCGCAACGCGCCCATGTTCGGCCCCGCCGGCCACCTGTATGTCTACTTCACCTACGGCATGCACCACTGCACGAACATTGTCTGCGGGCCGGAGGGTATTGCCTCGGCCCTGCTGCTGCGGGCGGGTGAAATTGTGGAGGGGCTTGAGCTGGCACAGCGGCGCCGGACGACGTCCAGGAGCCCTGCCGACCTCGCCAGCGGTCCTGCCCGGCTGGCCAAAGCGCTGGGACTGACGACGGCGGACAGCGGACGCGACGCCCTCGTCCCGCCGTTCGGGCTGGTGCTTCCGCCGGCGCCGCCCCGGCAGGTCAGTTCCGGTCCGCGGGTGGGGGTGGCCGGAGCCGGCGGATCCGATGAGTACGCCTGGCGCTTCTGGCTCACCGGGGACCCGACAGTCTCCAAGTACAAGGCCGCGAAACCCAGGACCCGGAAGCCAAAGGTGGCCACTCCCGGCAGGGCACAACCGGGCCGGTCCACGTTTCATCAGCGTTAAGCGAAATGGTTGTAGAATGGTAGGTCTGTCTTTTGCGATAGGGGAACGTTAATGCTTGACGCCGATTTGGCCCACGAACGGGAGTATGTAGCCGGCCTGTACGCCCGGTTGGAGGAGCTCCGCGAGGAAAAGCGCCGGCAGTTGGCGCAAGTCCGGCGGGCCGGGGCAGTAGGCACCATGCAGAACGTTTCCGAACGCGACGCGTTCGCCGCACTGTATGAGGATCGCCTGGCGCAGCTGGACGCCGTGGATGACCGGCTGGTCTTCGGGCGCCTGGACCTGGACTCCGGCGAAGCGCAGTACATCGGGCGCATCGGCCTCACCACTGAGGACCTGCAGCGCCTGATGGTTGACTGGCGCGCGCCCGAAGCCGGCCACTTCTACCAGGCCACTGCATTCGACCGGCAGGGTGTGCGCCGCCGCCGGCACCTGATCCTGCAAGGCCGCGAGGTCAAGGCCATTGAGGACGACGTCCTGGACGCCGGGATGCTGGCGGACAACGAGTCGCTGCAGGGTGAGGGCGCCCTTCTCGCGGCCCTGAACTCCAAGCGCACCGGCCGCATGTCGGACATCGTCAGCACCATCCAGTCGGAACAGGACCGCATTATCCGGTCCTCCATCTCCGGTGCGCTGGTGGTCCAGGGCGGTCCCGGCACCGGCAAGACCGCCGTGGCGCTGCACCGCGCGGCCTACCTGCTCTACACCCACCGCGACCGGCTCAAGAGTGCAGGCGTGCTCCTGGTGGGACCGTCGTCGTCGTTTATGAAATACATCGAACGGGTGCTGCCCTCACTCGGTGAGACCGGCGTGGTCATGGCCAGCCTTGGCCGCCTCATGCCCGGCATCCATGCCATCCCGGAGCAGGACGCCGATGTTGCAGCACTCAAGGGCCGCCTGGACATGGCGGAGGTTGTGGCGAACGCCGTATCCAACCGCCAGCGGATTCCCGCCGAGAACCGGATCCTCGAAGTGGACGGGCGCAAGCTGGTGCTGACACCCCGGCAGGTGCGCCGGGCCCGGGAGCGCGCCCGCTCCACCGGCAAGCCGTACAACGAGGCCCGGGTGACGTTCGTCAAGATCCTTCTGCGCGAGCTGACGGAGCAGATGACCGAGCTGGTCGAGGCGGGAAACATCGGCAACAACGCTGACCGTTCCTACCTCGCCGAGGATGTCCGCACGGCACGGGATGTCCGCATCGCCCTGAACCTGTGCTGGATGCCCATGACCCCGGAGAAGCTGATCTCCGACCTGTTCAGCAAGCCGGCCGTGCTGGAATTCTGCACGCCCAACCTGACCCCGGCCGAGCGTGCGCTGCTGTTGCGGCCGGCGGACGCTCCGTGGACGGAATCTGACGTGCCCCTGCTGGACGAGGCTGCCGAACTGCTGGGTGAACTGGACGCGGCTGCCGGCCGCGGATTGGCGCAGCAGGAGCACGACCGCGCCCGCGACCTGGCGAACGCGAAACAGACGCTGGTCAACATGGAGACCGCCGGGGTTGACGCCCTGATGACTGCCGAAGACCTGATGGAGCAGAACCAGGAACGCGAGGCACGGCTGACCGCGGCCGAACGTGCCACCAGCGACCGCACCTGGGCCTTCGGGCACATCGTGGTGGACGAGGCGCAGGAACTTTCCCCCATGCAGTGGCGGCTCCTGGTCCGCCGCTGCCCCCTGAAGTCCTTCACCATCGTGGGCGACATTGCCCAGACCAGCTCCGTGGCCGGCGCCAATTCCTGGCAGGGCGCGCTTGCGCCGATGTTCGGTGAACGCTGGCAGCTGGAGGAGCTGACAGTCAACTACCGCACCCCGTCCCAGATTGCCGAGGCCGCCGTCCGGATGGCGAATGCCGCCGGCCTGGTGGTGTCCGCCCCCAAGGCTGTGCGGGAGGGGCGCTGGTCGCCCGTCATCGATGAAGTCGCTCCGGACGGCTTGGTTGACCGGCTGGTGGAGGTCCTGCCGGAGGAGCTTGACGCGCTCGACGGCGGCCTGCTCGCGGTCATTGCCGACGGGAACCTCCTGCCGGAAGCCGCCGCAGCCCTGCGCGCCGCGTACGGGCGCCGCATCGGCACGGGCGCCGGCAGCTATGAACAGGACATCGTGGTCATCAGCCCCCGCGAAGCCAAGGGCCTGGAGTTCGACGGCGTGGTGGTCCTGGAACCGGCCAAGATGCTCAACCACGAGCACGGCAAGGTAGGCGACCTCTACGTGGCCATGACGCGCGCCACGCAGCGGCTGCGGTTGATTGCCGCCGAACCTGTTCCCGACGGTATCGTCCGCTGATCCGGCGGGTCCCGATACTGCTAACTTAGAAGGCGTGCCAGTTATCAACAGCCTCGAATCGCAACAGAACGACCCCACTTTTGCCAATATCTGGCAAGAGCTGAAGTGGCGTGGCCTCGTCCACGTCTCCACGGACGAAGCTGAGCTCGAAAAGCTCCTCGCCGGCGGACCGGTCACGTACTATTGCGGTTTCGATCCCACCGCGCCGAGCCTGCACCTGGGCAACCTGGTCCAGCTGCTCGTCATGCGGCGGCTGCAGCTGGCCGGGCACAAGCCCCTGGGACTCGTGGGCGGCTCCACCGGCATGATCGGCGATCCCCGACCCACTGCCGAGCGCACCCTGAACACCAAGGAAACCGTGGCCGAATGGGTCGGTTATCTGCAGGCGCAGGTACGCCGCTTCCTTAGCTTCGAGGGCGACAACGCCGCGCAGATGGTCAACAACCTGGACTGGACGGCGCCGCTGAGCGCCATCGACTTCCTGCGGGAGGTGGGCAAGCACTTCCGGGTGGGCACCATGCTTCGCAAGGATGCCGTAGCCTCGCGGCTCAACTCCGACGAAGGCATCAGCTACACCGAGTTCAGCTACCAGATCCTGCAGGGCATGGACTACCTGGAGCTCTACCGGGCCTACGGCTGCGTGCTGCAGACCGGCGGCTCCGACCAGTGGGGGAACCTGACCAGCGGAACCGAGCTCATCCGGAAGGTGGAGGGCAAGAGCGTCCATGCCCTGGGCACCCCGCTGATCACCAACTCTGACGGAAGCAAGTTCGGCAAGAGTGAAGGCAACGCCATCTGGCTCGACGCCGGCATGTGCAGCCCGTACGCCTTCTACCAGTTCTGGCTCAACACTGCGGATGCAGATGTTGTGGACAGGCTGAAGGTGTTTACCTTCCTGACCCGCGCCGAGATCGAGGAGATCGCAGTCGCGGTGGCGGAGCGTCCGTTTGCCCGCGAGGGCCAGCGGAAGCTCGCCTTTGAAGTGACTTCGTTGGTCCACGGGGTGGAAGCCACCGAAAAGGTCATTGCCGCTTCGGCCGCATTGTTCGGAAACGGCGATCTCGCTGCCTTGGACAAGCCGACCCTGCAGGCCGCCACGTCCGAACTTCCTTCCGCCACTGTCCAGGTGGATGAGCTCGGGATCGTGGACCTGCTGGTTGCGTCCGGATTGTCGGAGAGCAAGTCGGCAGCCCGCCGCACTGTTGGTGAAGGCGGCGCCTACGTCAACAACGAAAAGGTTCTCGACCCTGAAGCCGTCATTTCCGAGGACGAACTCCTGCACGGCCAGTACCTGCTGCTTCGCCGTGGCAAGAAGAACCTGGCCACCGTGGAAGTCCTGGTTCCGTAACAGCGGATCTCCCTCCATGCACGCCCCTTCGGTGCCGATTTGCACGGCCACGGAGGGGCGTGTATTGTTTTCTGAGTCGCCGCCGCTGAGCGGTGACAAACCCCCAATAAATGAGAAGCAATTCTTACCGGAGCACCGCTCTGATGGAAGAAATGTTTCGCTTTTTGCTGGGTGGATTCGCTTCATCGAGTGAATTCCGGGAAAACTTCCGGACTTGCAAAAGTGAATGCGAATGAAATAAGATTGAAACATCGCAGCGAAGAAATACGAACGAGAATTCATTTAGAATTTGTTTCGGGAATATTCGAATGTGTCTGTTGTTTGAGAACTCAATAGTGTGCCAAGTTTGTTGATACCGATTGTTTTTTGATTGGTTGAATTGATCGGGCTGCCCGCCCCTGTGGGT